>NZ_JBFAJD010000013.1:0-216443 GCF_040655035.1 Streptomyces sp. NPDC050549 | reverse complement strand
TCCGGCACCGGCAGGGCCCTCGTACCCGGCCCCAGCCTTCCGCCGTCCTCCGCGGCGTGCTGCCGATCAGCACCTCTCCCGGCGACACCTCCACCACCGCACGCAAAAGACTGGCCGCACACCACCGGCCGTCCGGCCATGGGGAGTTCGGCAGCCCGGCCGCGGAGGACTTCCACTCATTGAAGCGCCTCTCCCCTGAAGCGCCTCCGCCTCCAGCGGTCTGCGACGCGGGGCATACGGCTTTGATCGCAATGTGCGGTGTGAAGGGTCCCGGGCGTGGAGGAAGGCTCAGGCACCCGAGTGCGGCCCAGGGTGTGACGCCGCCTCGGATGCCGCCACATCTCGCGAGCCGTATTTCCCCCCGGCAAGGCGTGAGAATCCCCGCAGGCCGTGCCGTACGGAACGGCCGGACGACTGTATGACGCCCGTGACCGGATCAGACCGGACAGGGCCATTTGCCGCGGCCGACTGGCCCAACCAGCCTTCTCTGCCGGGGCCGTTCGGCCCTTGTCGCTGGTTGGGCGGACTGACTTCACTGATCTTGCGGTCCTGCCCGTGCTGCTTGGATCCCGCCCATGAACCGGTCTTAGCGGTCCCGTTCACGGGTAGGGCGGGCGGGGCCGTCCATGGCGAGGGGAAACGGCACAGCGCCGGATCGACGGTTCGGCTGGGAGGTGAGCGGGGAGATGATCGCGGCGGTTGGGCATGCCGACCTGGCTCCGGGCGCGCTGACGCTGGTGGAGGCCGAGCTGCGGGCGCGGCTGGAGCGGATGGCCGCCGGGGTGCCGGGGCTGGTGCGCGCAGGCGCCGGTGTGCCGTTGGCGTTCGGTCGGGCGCTGCGGGCGGCTGGGCGTCAGCTGGTCGTGGTGACGCCCACGCAGGGGATGGTGCCCGCGTTGCTGCCGGGGCGGGATCGGGTGGCGACCGGTGAATTGCTGGCCCTCGCCTGGCAGGTGCGGTTGCTGACGTACGACCCGGCCGACCGGGACGCGTGCGTGGCTGCGGACGAGCGGATGATCGCCGGTGCCCGACAGCTGCTGGCCGTGTGGGACGGTTCCCCGTCCGATGGACGTGACGCCACCGCGCATCTGGTGGCCTATGCCCGTGCTCACGGCGTTCCGGTCGAGATCGTGTGGCCGCGGGGCGCCGTCCGTGAGGGCATGCGCATCGCGCCGCAGCCGGAACGCGGGCGCGGTCCGCATGACGGCGGACATGCGTCGATCACCGTGGGCCGCCGGCCCACCCCGACCACCAGCGAGACGAGAACCCTCTGATGACCGGCATCACCACGAGCGTGCACCACCCCGTCACCAGGGCCCGGCGGGACGGAGGCGACCGGGAGATCACAGCGGCGGGCGCGACCGGAGCCTCGCGTGCGCTCGCCTGGCTGCTGATCGTCTCGGGTGCCCTCGGGATCCTCGCCTCCTTTGTGATCACCATCGACAAGTTCCAGCTGGTTCAGGACCCGGGCTTCACGCCGTCGTGCAACATCAGCCCGGTGCTGTCGTGCACGAACGTGATGCGCAGTCACCAGGCGTCCGTCTTCGGCTTCCCGAATCCGCTGCTGGGCCTGATCACGTATCCGGTGGTCGTCGCCGTCGGTGCGGCGTTGCTGTCCGGAGCCCGCTGTCGCCGCTGGTTCTGGCTCGGCCTGAACCTCGGCACGCTGTTCGGCGCCGCCTTCTGCATGTGGCTGATGACCCAGGCGCTGTACGAGATCGGCGCGCTGTGCCTGTGGTGCTGCCTCGCCTGGGCGGCCACCATCGCCATGTTCTGGTACGTCACCGCCCACAACCTCCGCCACGGCATCGTCCCGGCACCGCGCGGACTGGTCGCGGGGGTTCGGGAGTTCCACTGGGTGGTGCCGGTGACCTGGTACCTGAGCATCGTGATGCTGATCGCCACCCGCTTCTGGACCTACTGGCAGACGCTGCTCTGAGCCCGCACGAGCGCCTCGATCTCACGATGGGAGACGCCGGGGGTGAATGGATTCAGCTCTGGATCAAAGGTCCATACCTCTACCCGTACTCGACGCAGTGAACCGGCTTGGTGCGGCCCTGTCAATGTCGTAAGGTGCGCTTTTTGCCTGGGAGTTGAAGGCCGTCGCGATGGGTTGACACCCGCTCTCCCGGCGCCCATCATCGGTGCGAACTTCGGCGAGTCATCTCGCGCACCCGTCACTCCTCTGACTCCTGGCTTCCGTGGTCGATCGAATTGAATCGATTCACCCACCTGGTTGTCCAGTTGAGCGGCTGGTTCCCCCACCGATCCGGGAGGCACCCATGCGCCGTCGCAGGCCAGCGCTGAACCGAAAGCCCAGACCAGGGCGCCTAGTCGGGCTCGCCGTGGTGGTGGCCGCCGCGCTGGCCGTGACCCCGGCCCTGTCCGCCGGGGCGGCACCGGCGAGCGCGACGCCCGCTCCCAGGGCGGCGCTCGACGCCGTGAACTACTCGCCGACCTCGCGCACCCTCAAACCGACCGCCGTCTACCGCACCTCCGGCAGTGTCGCGAACCCGACGAACGTGCTGAACGGGCAGGCGACCCGGATCTCCGGCTCGCAGTCCGCCGTCACGCTCGACTTCGGGAAAGAGGTCGGCGGCTTGGTAACGTTGTCATTCGGCAGCACCAGCTCCAGCGGCCGGCGCGTCGGCCTGGCCTTCAGTGAGTCGTCGCTGTACGTGGGCAACAACAGCGACCGCAGCAGTGGTCGCGACGGGGAGGACGGCGCCCTCTACACCACCCCCTCGGCCAATGGCGCCTACACCGTGCCCACTGCCCAACTCCGGGGCGGCTTCCGCTACGTGACCGTCTTCCTGGACAGCACGGGCTGGGTCGACCTCAAGGGCGTCAGCCTCGACTTCACCGCGGCGCCGGGGAAGTCCGACCCGGCCGACTACGCCAACTACTTCACCTCCAGCGACGAGTTGCTCAACCGCATCTGGTACGCCGGGGCGTACACCGTGCAGTTGAACACGATCGCCTCCAACCAGGGCCGCGCCTGGCCGCCGCCCTCCTCGGCCTGGGACAACAGCGCCACTGTCGGCGTCGGCGACTCCGTGCTGGTGGACGGGGCGAAGCGCGACCGTACGGTGTGGCCCGGCGACATGGGCATCGCCGTCCCCACGCAGTACGCGTACTCCAACGACCTCACCTCGACCCGCAACGCGCTGACCACGATGTACAACGCGCAGTCGTCCGCGGGTGAAATCCCCTGGTCCGGCCCGCCGTTCAACCTCACCGGCTCGGACACCTACCACACCTGGACGCTGCTGGGGACGTCCACGTACTACACGTACACCGCCGACCGGGCGTGGCTGGACTCCGAATGGTCCAACTACAAGCGGGGGATGGCCTTCATCACCAACAAGATCGACGGCAACAACCTGCTCAACGTGACCCGCACCCAGGACTGGGCCCGGGTCGGCCAGGGCGGCGAGAACATCTCCGCCAACGCGCTGCTGTACGGCGCCCTCAGGGGCGGTGCGACCCTCGCCACGGTCGAGGGCGACAGCGCGCTCGCCGCGAGCTGGAACAGCAGGGCCGACGCCATCAAGGCCGCGGCCAACTCCCGGCTGTGGGACGCCTCCAAGGGCATGTACAAGGACAACCCGACCAGCGGCCTCTATCCGCAGGACGGCAACTCCCTCGCCGTCTGGTACGGGTTGAGCGACTCCACGGCCAAGTCGAAGGGCATCATCGCGGGGCTCGGCAACAACTGGGGCATCTACGGCCCGACCACGCCCGAGTGGGGCGGCAACGTCTCGCCGTTCGCCGGCGGCATGGAGCTGAACGCGCGCTTCACCGCCAACGACGACTACACCGCCCTGGACCAGATCCGCCGTACCTGGGGCCACATGCTCGACAGCGACATCGGCACCAAGAGCACGTTCTGGGAGGGCATCCAGTCCGACGGCGGCCTCGCCTACGGCGGTTCGTTCATGAGCCTGGCCCACGGCTGGTCGACCGCGCCCACCTCGACGCTCACCTTCGACGTGCTCGGCACCGCGCCCGAGTCGTCCACCGGCGCCTACCGCTTCGTCCCGCACCCCGGCGACCTGACCAGTGCCCAGGGCCGCATCACCACGCCCCAGGGTGCGATCACCGCCTCCTGGTCCCGCGACCCGTCGGCCGGCACCTACTCGGCCACCTCTCCAGCCCGTCCGGCAGCACCGGCCGGATCGGCGTCCCGAAGCTCGGCGGCAACATCACGGTGACCGTGAACGGCGCGACCGTCTGGAGCAACGGAACCTTCACGCCCGCCTCCGGCATCACCGGCGGCAGCCAGGACGACACCTACGTCTACCTCACCGGCGTCGCCCCCGGCAGCTATACCGTCTCCGCCTCCGGCCTCGGCAACCCGGCACCGCCCACCGAACCCGGCACCGGCGCCCTGCGCGCGGGCTACACCCGGTGCGCGGGCGAGGGCGGCACCTGCTCCTTCAGCGGCACCCGCTCGGTGGCCTACGGCGCCGGGACGTACACGTACAAGACCGTGACGAGCAGCACCGCCTGCTCCAACGACTCCTTCGGCGGCGACCCGGCGGCGAACCTCGTCAAGTCCTGCTACGTCGCCGACGCGGGCGGCCCGCCCGGATACACCGCCTGTGCGGCCGAGGGCGGCACCTGCTCCGTGCCGGGCTACAACCGTGACGTCGCCTACGGAGCCAACGGCAACTTCGTCCACCAGGTCACCGAGGGCTCCGTCGACTGCTCCAACGCCCACTTCGGCGATCCCGTCGACGGCGTCGCCAAGTCCTGCTACCTGCCGCCCGCGGGCGGCCCGGCCGGCGGCTGGACCAAGTGTGCCGACCAGAACGGGACTTGTTCGGCGGTGGCGGGACAGCCGGTGATGTACGGCGCCTACGGAGCGTTCACCACGGCCACCGCGACCGGCGACACCGCGTGCACGGACGCCACGTTCGGCGACCCCATCTCCGGTGAGTCGAAGGCCTGTTACACCGCCACCGGCGGCCCGGTCGGCTATGCCACCAACTGCTCGGCGGAAGGCGGCACCTGTGCCTTCAGCGGACAGCAGACAGTCGCCTACGGCGCCCGGGGCCGCTTCCTCTACAAGACCTTCAGCGGCGGTACGAGCTGCACGACGGCCGCCTTCGGTTCCGACCCGCTGCCCAACGTGAGCAAGTCCTGCTACCTCACGTCCTGAGCGGCCCGACACCTCCGGCGGCCCCCGCCCTCCCCGTGTGCTCTGGGGCTGCCGGATCACTCCGGATGTGCCACCGCCTCCTTCTGGAGCTGCACCGCCGCCAACAGGCTCAGCCCCGGTTCCGCCTGCCGCAGTGCCCGTACCGCGGCGACCGAGGCGAGGTCCCCGGTGAAGCCGGCCGCGGTCAGCCGGGAGCGGACCCAACGGGCCCGCAGCCGGCCTTCGTCGGAGGCCGCGGTGGACTCGACCAGCGCGGCGGCGCGTTTCAGGCCGGGGCGTTCCTCGGGGGAGGCCCCGGCCAGTGCCTGACGCAGGGCCGCCGCGATCACGTCCGCGTCCCGGACGGTCAGCACGAAGGTGTTCTTCCTGCCCAGTCCCGTGATTCCTGTCATAGGGACAGACTGGCCGTCATCTCCGGTACTCGCCAAGCGACTTGAGGAGACTCAGAGACTCAGGGGCCGGCCCGGTCACTCGTCCGCGTCCTGCGCCGTCAGGGCGAAGGCCAGCAGGGCCGTCGTGGTGAAGTCCAGCGAGGGCTCCACCGTCTGCCATGCGCCCACGTCGTCCACGTACCGCGAACCCTTGCCGTCGAAGTCGGCCCAGGCTCCGGCAGGCGGCCCGGCGGTGCACTTCTTCATGGTCGGAAAGCCGTTCAAGTCGGTCAGTTTCTCTGCCGCGTTGGGGCCGTTGACCACCGCGCCGCGCAGGATCGCGCCCTTCCCGTCGTGGCTGCCGTGCAGGTTGGCCAACTGGTGTTCCGGGCAGTGCGGGTAGACCTCGCCCGCGCCGATCATGAAGCTGGTGCCCCACGGGTTGGCGCCGAGCGCCCAGCCCCGCTGCCGCCCGGCGCAGGCCGCGAAGCGGGTGTCCCCGGTCGCCTCGGCGTAGAGGCGGGCGGTGGCCACCAGACCGAACGTGTGCGGTACGGCGTCGAAGTCGTCGTAGACCGCGCCCGCGCCGAACGGGTCGTGCCCGGCGCGCTCGACCCCGTCCTCCAGCTGGCGGCGCAGGTCCTTGTACAGGTCGTCGGCCCCCACGCCGTTGCTGCGGCTGCCCGCCCCCAAAGCCACGGTCTCCCGGGGCCGCCCCCTGTACAAGGTGGACAACGTCCCCGTGCCGGTGTTCTACGGCGGCACCCCCCTCTACCGCACGCTGAGCGCGCGGGGCACCACCGGGCCCGACGTACGGGTGGTCGCCGACAACCTCAAGAAGCTCGGCTACGACAGCGGCGTCCAGCCGGGGGCGGGGACCTGGGTCACTCAGCACCCGGCCGCCGCGGACCGGGCCGGCACCGGCGCGTCCGGCAAGACGGACGGTACGGCCGCCCCCTCCGCGAGCGCCGCCCCTTCTCCCGCGCCCGCCCCCACCGCGACCTCGGTCAAGGTGAAGGAGGGCGACGGAGTGCTCACCGCCGAGCTGATCGCCGCGATCCGGCGCCGGCAGGCTCATGTCGGGGTGCCCGCCACCGGAGTGCTCGGCATCGGGGACGTGACGGTGCAGTCCGGCGAGGTGCGCGTCGGCGCGGTGCAGGCGCAGAGCGGCGACGACGCCACCGGGGCCCTGATGACGGTCAGTTCCACCACCAAGAAGGTGTCCGTGCCGGTGGACGCGACGGAGGTCGGCACGATGTCCCGGGGCGATCGGGTCACGGTGGCCCTGCCGGACAACTCCACCGTCAAGGGGACCATCGACGTGGTCGGTTCCACCGCCGCCACCGACAACTCCCAGGGCGACACCAGCGGTTCGGCCCCCGCGCAGCTCACGGTCACCGTCTCGCTGCCCGACACCGGGGCGGTCCGGAAGCTGACCTCCGCCCCGGTGCAGGTCGCGTTCACCTCGGAGAGCCACAAGGGCGTGCTCGCCGTACCGGTCGGCGCGCTGCTGGCGCCGAGCGAGGGCGGCTACGCCGTCCAGCTGCCCGGCGGCCGGCTGATCGCGGTGAGGACCGGGATGTTCGCCAAGGGGCTGGTCGAGATCAGCGGTGCCGGTGTCACGGCCGGGATGAAGGTCGGGACCACCTCGTGAAGAGCCGACCGGTACTGGCCGTGATCGACGCGGGCATGGAGTACCCCGGCGGGGTGAAGGCGCTCGACGGTGTCCCGCTCGCCATCGCGGAGGGCGAACTCCTCGCCATCGTCGGCCCGTCCGGGTCCGGCAAGTCGACCCTGCTGAACATCATGGGCACCCTGGACCGGCCGACCGGCGGCACCGTGGAGACCGGCGGCCACGATGTCGCGGCCCTCTCCGACCGCCGGCTCTCCGCGCTGCGCGGGCGATGGCTGGGCTTCGTGTTCCAGCAGTTCCATCTCGCCGACGGACTGACCGCGGCCGAGAACGTCGCAACCGGCCTGCCCTACGCCGGAGTTCTCCGCCGGCAGCGCGCTCCGCTGGCCAGGGAGGCACTTGCCCGGGTCGGCCTGGCGCGCCGCGCCGGCCATCTGCCGAACCAGCTCTCCGGCGGCGAACGCCAACGGGTCGCCATCGCCCGCGCGTTGGTCAACCGCCCGGCCCTGGCCCTCGCGGACGAACCCACGGGTGCCCTGGACACCGCCAACGGCCGTGCCGTACTGGAGCTGTTGACCACCCTGAACGACGAGGGCACCACCATCGCGATCATCACCCACGACCGGGACATCGCCGCGCACCTGCCCCGCAGGGTGGAGATCCTCGACGGCCGGCTGGTCGCCGACGTCCAGGGCGAGGACACCAGGGCCGTCGACACGGCCGACTTCGCCGACGACACCCTCGCCATCCGCAGGGACACCTTCACCGACACCCATGGGGAACGCCGGTCATGACCATCACCGCACCGAAGCCGACTGCCGTCCAGGCCGTCGCGGACACGAGGCCGGTGCGCCTCGCCCCGCTGGACATCCTGCGCCTGGGGCTGCTCGGCATCCACACCCGCAGGATGCGTGCCGCGCTGTCCGCGCTGGGCATCGGATCGGCATCGCCACGATGATCGTGGTGACCGGGATCCCGGCGTCCAGCCAGAAGGCGCTGATGAACCAGCTCTCGGCACTTGGCACCGACATGCTCCAGGCCGTCCCCGTGCCCAACCAGACACCACCGGTCCAACTGCCGCCCCAGTCGGTGGACATGGTCCGCCGGATCGGACCGGTCACCGTGGTCGGCGCGGTCGCGAACACGCACGTCGAGGTGTTCCGCAACGACCGTGTCGACGCCGACGACCACGCGGGGCTGACCGTGCTGGCCGGCAGGACCGACCTGTTGAAGGCGATCAACGCCGAGGTCCAGTCCGGGCGTTACCTCAGCGCGAGCACCGAGCGGTTCCCCACGGCGGTCCTCGGCCCGGTCGCCGCCACCCGGATGGGCATCGCCAAGGTGGTCCCGGGTCGGCCGGCCCCGCAGATCTACATCAACCACCGCTGGTTCACGGTCATCGGCGTCCTCGCGCGGACTCCGCTGTCGCCCGACATCGACCGCTCGGTCCTGGTCGGCTGGGACGCCGCGCGCACCCAACCGGGCTTCACCGGGCACCCCACCATCATCTACGTCAAGGCCAGGGAGGACGGCATCGACGCCGTCCGCAACGTGCTCGCCCCGACCATCTATCCCGAACTCCCCGGCATGGTGCAGGTCAGCCGCCCCTCCGACGCCCTCGCCGCGAAACGCGCCACACGGACGACGTTCTCCGCGCTCTTCCTCGGCCCGGCCGGAGTGGCCCTCCTGGTGGGCGGGATCGGCGTGGCCAACACCATGGTCATCTCGGTCCTCGAACGCAGAAAGGAGATCGGTCTGCGGCGGGCCCTGGGAGCCGACAGGGGGCAGATCCGCGGCCAGTTCCTCCCCGAGTCGGTGGCCCTGTCCTGTCTCGGCGGCCTGGCCGGAACGGTCCTCGGCATCCTGGCGACGGTCGGCTGCGCCGCCTGTCGGGGCTGGCCGCCGGTGATCCCGCTGCCGGCGGTGGGCGGCGGCTTCGGCGGCGCCGTCCTGATCGGCATGTCCGCCGGTGTCTACCCCTCCATCAGGGCCTCCCGCCTCACCCCGACGGAGGCGTTGGCGACAGCGTGACGGTTCGCCCCGCCGCTTCGACCCCGCACATACGCACGACTTTCACACGAGCGTCACCAGGCCCTTCCCTGACGTTTGCTGCACTTGGAACACTCGCAGCGCGCGCATTACGTCACGTTCCGGCCAGCCGCGCGTCAGGATGAGAGGTACCTCACCCATGTCCGAAGTCAACCGGCGCCGCTTTCTCCAACTCGCGGGGGCCACAACGGCGTTCACCGCGCTGTCCAACAGCATCGAGCGTGCCGCCGCGCTCCCCGCGAACCACCGTTCCGGAAGCATCGAGGACGTCGAGCACATCGTCGTCCTGATGCAGGAGAACCGGTCCTTCGACCACTACTTCGGTTCGCTCAGAGGCGTCCGGGGCTTCGACGACCCGCGTCCGGTCGTGACCCGGCAGGACGGCAAACCGGTCTGGTACCAGTCGGACGGCACGAAGGACATCCTTCCGTTCCGGCCCGAGGCCGACGACCTGGGCCTGCAGTTCATCCAGGACCTCCCGCACGGCTGGAACGACGGGCACGCCGCGTTCGACGGCGGCAAGTACGACAAGTGGGTGCCGTCCAAGGGCTCCACGACAATGGCGTACCTGACGCGCGAGGACATCCCGTTCCACTACGCGCTCGCCGACTCCTTCACCATCTGCGACGCCTACCACTGCTCGTTCATCGGCTCCACGGACCCCAACCGCTACTACATGTGGACGGGTTACACGGGCAACGACGGCAGCGGCGGCGGCCCCGTCCTCGGCAACGACGAGGCCGGCTACAGCTGGACGACCTACCCCGAGCGGCTCGAAAAGGCCGGGGTCTCCTGGAAGATCTACCAGGACGTCGGCGACGGCCTCGACGCGGCCGGCAGCTGGGGCTGGATCCAGGACGCGTACCGCGGCAACTACGGCGACAACTCGCTGCTCTACTTCAAGCAGTTCCAGAACGCCCAGCCCGGCGACCCGCTCTACGACAAGGCCCGCACCGGCACCGACGCCACGAAGGGCGAGGGCTTCTTCGACCAGTTGAAGGCCGACGTCAAGGGCGGCAAGCTGCCGAAGATCTCCTGGGTCGTCGCCCCCGAGGCCTTCACCGAGCACCCCAACTGGCCCGCGAACTACGGCGCATGGTATGTCTCGCAGGTCCTGGACGCGCTGACCTCCGACCCCAAGGTGTGGGCGAAGACGGCCCTGTTCATCACCTACGACGAGAACGACGGCTTCTTCGACCACCTGGTCCCGCCGTTCGCGCCGGGCTCCGCCGCGCAGGGCAAGTCGACCGTCGACGTCGGCCCCGACCTCTTCAAGGGCGACGCCAGTCACCCGGCCGGCCCCTACGGCCTCGGCCAGCGGGTCCCGATGATCGTCGTCTCGCCCTGGAGCAAGGGCGGGTACGTCTGCTCGGAGACCTTCGACCACACCTCGGTCATCCGCTTCATGGAGCGCCGCTTCGGCGTCCACGAGCCCAACATCTCGCCCTGGCGGCGCGCGATCTGCGGCGACCTGACCACCGCCTTCGACTTCTCCCACAAGGACGTCAAGAAGGTCCCGCTCCCGGACACCGACGGCTACCAGCCGCCGGACAAGAACCGCCACCCCGACTACGTGCCGACCCCGCCCGCCAACCCCGTGCTGCCGAAGCAGGAGCGCGGACTGCGCCCGGCCCGGCCGCTCAAGTACGCGTCCGTGGTGGATGGTTCGGCGGACACGGCGGCCGGGAAGTTCACGCTCGCCTTTGCGTCCGGTGCGAAGGCCGGAGCCAACTTCCTGGTCACCTCCGGCAACCGCACGGACGGGCCCTGGAGTTACACCACCGAGGCGGGCAAGACCGTTTCGGACACCTGGAACTCGGCCTACTCGGGCGGCTCCCACGACCTCACCGTGCACGGCCCGAACGGCTTCCTGCGCGTCTTCAAGGGCCCCGGCAAGAGCGCCGGACCCGAGGTCACCGCCCGGGACTGCGGCGACGACGTCGAGCTGACCTTCACCAACAAGGGTTCAGGGACGGTGCAGTTGAGGGTCGCCAACGGCTACGGCGGCAGGACCCGGGCCGTGAAGGTGCGGGCGGGCGCCACCGTCCGGCACACCTTCGACCTCGGCGCGAGCAGGCGGTGGTACGACCTGACGGTCACCTCCGACGGCGACGCGGGCTTCCTGCGGCGATTCGCCGGACATGTCGAGAACGGCCGCCCGGGGGTCAGCGACCCGGCGATCGGGCGGGTATGAGCACTGCCGTAGAGCCGGTTGTATTCCGGGGCACTCGCGGTAGTGTGCCCCGGTGACCACGCATTCGAACACACCTGCAGGCTGGTACCCGGATCCGCACGGAGCGCCCCAGACCCTCCGTTACTGGGACGGCGCGAAGTGGACCGAGCACACCAACGCGGACCAGCAGGCGCAGCCGCAGTCCGTGCCCCAGCAGCAGGCGGGGCCGGACCCGCGGGTCCGGCGTCAGGTGCAGCAGCAGGCCGGGGTCGCCGGGGGCGGCCCCGGCGGCGGCGGTCTGTTCAGCGAGCCGGTTCTCGTGGTGAACCAGAAGGCCAAGCTGATCGAGCTGACCAACGAGTACAAGGTCATGGATCAGAACGGCAATCTGATAGGCACCGTCACCGAGATAGGCCAGAGCGCGCTGAAGAAGGCGCTGCGCTTCGTCTCCAGCCTCGACCAGTTCATGACGCACCGGCTGGAGATCCGGGACGCCCACGGGCAGCCGCAGTTGGTGCTGACCCGCCCCGCGAAGATCATGAAGTCCCGGGTGATCGTGTCCCGTCCGGACGGTTCGCAGGTGGGTGAGATCGTCCAGCAGAACATGATCGGGAAGATCAACTTCGGGCTGATCGTGAACGGCCAGCAGATCGGCGCGATCAAGGCCGAGAACTGGCGGGCCTGGAACTTCGCCATCGTCGACCACGCGGACAACGAGGTCGCCCGGATCACCAAGACCTGGGAGGGCCTGGCCAAGACGATGTTCACCACCGCGGACAACTACGTCCTGCAGATCCACTACCAGTTGCCCGAGCCGCTGTTGAGCCTGGTGGTGGCGACGGCGCTGACCGTCGACACCGCCCTCAAGCAGGACTCGCGGGGCCTCGGCTGACCCCGGTCACAGTGCGGTGAGGTGCCCCGGCTCGGACCGCCGGCCCGGCTGCCGGGGCATCAACGCCGGTTCCAGGGAGGCCGATTCGGGCTCCAGCGCCAGGACGGCGGCCACGGGATGATCGTGGTCGCCGTACTCGTTCGGCAGCGGCACCACCGGGGTCACCCGGGTCAGCAGCACCACACCCCACGACGCGAGTGCGGCCCCCGCCAGCGCGAGGAGGATGCCGGCCGCGCCGCCCTGGAGGCGTTCGCCGAGCAGGGCCAGGCCGATTCCGGCGGCGGCCACCGGGTTCGCCAGGGTCACCACCGCGAGCGGGGCACCGAGGCCGCCCCGGTATGCGGTCTGCGACAGCAGCAGCCCGCCCGCCGCGAACACCGCGACCAGCAGGGCGACTCCGACCACCTGCATGCTCAGCAGCGGACCCGAGCGGTCCGTCGCCGCGACCGTCACCGTCTGCGTGAGCGCGGAGGCGACGCCCGAGGCGACACCGGACGCCGAAGCATGCCGTAGACCGGGCTTCGCGCCGCGCCGGGCCAGCAGGCCGATCAGCGCGGACGTCGCGCCCGCGACCGCCAACGCCTGCGGAACGGTGAGGACTTGGTCGGGCTGCGGCCCGGACGCCGTGACCAGCAGAGCCGACAGGCCGAGCAGGGTGAGCGCGGTTCCCCGCCACTCGGCCGTGCTGACCCGCCGCCCGGCCACCCGCGCGCCCATCGGCACGGCGGCGACCAGAGTGAGCGCGCCCAGCGGCTGTACGACGGTCAGCGGACCGTACTTGAGGGCCACGACGTGCAGCAGCGCGGCCGACGCGTTCAGCACGACCGTCCACCACCAGGAACCCGTGGCGAGCAGCCGCAGCATGCCCGCGTCGGAGTTGCGGGACGCCAGCCGCTCCTGCGCCACGGCGGCGGCCGCGTAGGCGACGGCCGAGAAGAGGGAGAGGACGACGGCGACGAGGGTGGCGTTCATCGGCCCGCTCCGACGAGTACCGGCTGCTTCTCGGGGGCGAGTTCCGGCTGGCCGCGGCCAGCCGTGGTGGCCGTGCGGTGCGGCGGGTGGATCAGCGCGAGGGCGATGCCGAGCATCGCGGTGGCGACGATCGCGTCGAGCCAGTAGTGGTTCGCCGTGCCCACGATCACCATCAGGGTGACCAGCGGATGCAGCAGCCACAGCCAGCGCCGGCGCGAGCGGGTCGCCACGATCAGGCCGATCGCGACCATCAGCGCCCAGCCGAAGTGCAGCGAGGGCATCGCCGCGAACTGGTTCGAGAGGTGGTCGCTGGTCGGCGGCCCGTACACCGAGGGGCCGTAGACCTTCGCGGTGTCGACCAGGCCCGTCGCGGCCAGCATGCGCGGGGGCGCGAGCGGGAACACGAAGGGCAGGACGAGGGCGGCCGAGGTGACCGTCGCCAGGACCCGGCGGGCCCAGACGTAGTGCGCCGGGCGCCGCAGGTACAGCCAGACCAGGAAGGCCACGGTGGCCGGGAAGTGGACGGTCGCGTAGAAGGTGTTCGCGAGGTGCACGAGGGTGTCGTTGTGCAGCAGCACCGACTGCACCGAGCCCTCGTTCGGGAGACGCAGGGTCCGTTCCAGGTCCCACACGTGGCGGGCGTTGTGCAGTGCCTCACCGGTGTGGCCCGTCGCCAGCTGGCGGCCGAACTTGTAGACGAGGAAGAGCCCTGCGACGAGCAGGAGCTCACGGACGAGCGGGGGCCGCGCTATCGCGCTGGTCCCCTTCTCTGCAGGCTCGGTGCGGGCATTCATCCCCCGGCCCCTTCGCTGACGGTGGTGCGTGTGGTGGTGCTGGCTGGGCTTGTGACCCTTCCGGCGGACCGAACTCATCGGTACGAGTCCGTTCCGATACGACAGTGTACCGATACGAGATGGTACCGATACGGTGGAGTACCGGTACACTGGCGTATCGATAGCGAAACGAGACACACTGGAGAGCGGACCCCGGGTCCGCGGGCCGAGTGAGGGGAAGAGCCATGACGTCGCAGGCTGAGGACGCACCGGACACGGTCGCCGCCTCGCGCCGCTCCAAGATCACGCCCGAGCGTGAGCGGGAGTTCTTCGACGCCGTGCTCGAACAGATAAGAGAATGCGGCTACGACTCCGTCAGCATGGAGGGCGTCGCCAGCAGCACCCGGTGCAGCAAGTCCACGCTGTACCGGCAGTGGGGGACCAAGCCCCAGTTCGTCGCCGCCGCGCTGCGTGCCAACCGCCGGGCGCACTTCACCGGCATCGACACCGGCTCCCTCGCGGAGGACCTGCGCCAGGCGGCGCGGGCCGCGGGCGCCTGGTCGGCGAAGGACACCAAGCTGGTCTCGGCCCTCGGCCACGCCGTCACCCAGGACAGCGAACTCGCCGAAGCACTGCGCGAGGCGCTCGTCCACCCGGAGATCAAAGCGCTGGAGGACATCCTGCGCCGCGGGGTGGAGCGCGGCGAGATCCCGGCGGACCACCCGGCACTGCCGTACGTCCCCGCCCAGATCTTCGGCGTCCTGCGGGCCCGCCCCGTCCTGGAGGGCTGCTACGCCGACCCCGACTACCTCGTCAGATTCGTGGAGGCCGCGGTGCTGCCCGCACTCGGACTGACGTGAGAATCAGGCCGCCGTCCATGGGATGACTGGACGGTGACCTGGTCGCGCCGCACCGTGGGGACGGGGGCGGCGCGCACCCCCCGGCCGGGTGGGGTTCCTCTTGAGCGGAGAGGTCCCCCACCCGGCCGACTCTTTGCCGGGGGCGGAACGGGATCAGATCGTCTGGCCGTCGCCGCCGCCCGAGGCCACCTTGATGCCCGCGGTGATCTCGTCGATCACGGACTCCTTCTGCCCGACGTCGACGCCGAACCGGACCACGACCATCTGACCGGTGCTCGCGGGCGAGGGGAACGCGAGCGACTCGACGTAGCCGTCCGCGCCCTTGCTGGTGACCGCCTTCCAGCGCACCAGGTAGCCCTTCTGCCCGGCGACGGTGACGGCCTTGGACGCCAGCACCTCGTGCGAGGTGATGCTGCCGTAGGTCGTACCGCCGTAGGACTCCTTGGCGTTGGCGGCGATGTCCGCCTTCGCGACCTCCTCGGCCGTGGTGCCCTTCGTGCCCAGGACGATCGCGGGAGCCGAGTACGCCCCGCCGTCGGTGCAGGTCTGGGCGGTGTTGCCGGGGCACTTGTAGGACGTGTTCGACGTGACCGATGCGCCTGCCTCGACGACCTGGCCGTACCAGTCGGCCGGCACGGTGAAGCTGATGCCGTCGAGCGAGTCGGTCACCGTGCCGCCGGCCTTGACCTTCGGCTGCGCCGACTGACTGGGCGCGGGTGTCGCACCGCCCGTACCACCGGACCCGCCAGTCCCACCGGACCCGCCGAAGGGATTGCCCTGCCCGCCCGTACCGCCCTGCCCCTCGGGGCCGCCCTGGCCGCCGATGCCGCCCTGTCCGTTCGGCGCCTGCTGCGTGCCGGCCTGGTTGCCGTTCCCGCTGCCGTTGCCGTTGCCGGACAGCGCGTAGGCACCGACACCGATGGCCGTCAGGACCGCGACGGCCACCGCCACGGCTATGCCGGTGCGCAGATTGCGGCGCTGCGCGGCCGGGGGCTGCGCGGGATACGCCGGGTACGCCCCGGGGTACGGCGGCTCGGTCGGGGGACCCCATTCGGCGGCCGACCCGGCCGGGCGGGTCCGGTCCGTCCATGCCTTGCCGTCCCACCAGCGCTCGGTGGCGGGACCGTCATTCGTCTGCCCGGGATCGGGGTACCACCCGGGGGGAGTCACCTGCGTCATGTCCCTACCGTATGAGGCGTCGGTGAAAGCGGGATGAGAGGATCCGGCCGCGACGGCGACACCGGCACCGCCGGCGATCGCGGGCCCGGCCCTCGCCTGCCGCGTCCGACGCCGTTGGTGGACAGTGCGGTACGCCTGTTCACGCTGTTACGTGATTGATCGAAAGTGGCTCTATTTCGACGCCTTCTGACTGCTCGTCACGCCCGCGCACCCCGCCGTCACCCGATACGGCAACAGCTGCCCGGACCGCCCTCCGCCGCGGCAGCGGGACGGCTACGCTCGATGTCTGTACGTCGTTCGGCCTACTCGGGGAGGAATCGGGATGACGGAGGACCGGCCTCCGGAGGCCACCTCGGCCTCCCTGTGGGAGCGGGACGAAGAGGTCGCAGGCGTGGTGGAGGCGATCGACGCCCTGTGCGCGAACCAGTCGTCCTCGGGCAGTCTGCTGGTCGTCCGGGGCGAGGCGGGGTTCGGGAAGACCGCGCTCCTGGCGGAGACCCGCCGCATCGCCGAGGAGCGCAACTGCGTGGTCTGGCAGGCCCGCGGCGGCGAGACCCTCAAGTCCGTCCCCTTCAACGTCGTACGGCAGCTGCTCCAGCCCGCACTGCTCTCGCTGATGCCCGAGGAGGCGCGCGAGTACCTCGGCGACTGGTACGACATCGCGGGCCCCGCCCTCGGCATCGCCGAACCCGGCGAGCGACAGGCCGACCCGCAGGGCGTGTGCGACGGCCTGGTCGCCGCCGTCCGCAGACTCGCCAAACGCGAGTGGCCCCTCGTCCTGCTGATCGACGACGCCCACTGGGCCGACCAGGAGACCCTGCGCTGGCTCGCCGCGTTCGCCGAGCGCCTCGACGACCTGTCCGTCCTCGTCGTGGTCGCCCGCAGGCCCGGCGAGATCCCCGGCGAACGCGGCCGGTATCTCGACGCGATCGCCGCCCTCACCGGCCACCCCGTCGCCCAGCTGAGCGCCCTGACCCCGCCGGCGACCGCCGGCCTCACCCGCGCCACCGTCGGCCCGCACGCCGACGACGCGTTCTGCCGCGAGGTGTGGGCGGTCACCGGCGGCAACCCGTACGAGACCGTCGAACTCCTCGCCAAGGTGCAGGACAGCCAACTCGACCCGGTCGAGGCCTCGGCCGCCGAACTGCGCGCCCTGAACCGCTCCTCGCGCGGCGGCGGACTCGTCGCCCGCCTCGACGGACTCGGCGCGGAGGCCACCCGGTTCGCCTGGGCCGCCGCCATCCTCGGCACCGGCATCTCCGTGAAACTGGTCGCCCGGCTCGCCACCATCACCGGCGACGAGGCGGACCGCTGCGCCGAACTGCTGCGCAGCGCCCGTATCCTCACGATCCCCGACCCCGCCGCCTCCCAGGCCGACGTCGGCGAGCTGGAGTTCGTCCACCCGCTGATCGCCAGCGCCGTCTACGACTCCATCCCCGGCGGCTGGCGTACGGCCATGCACGGCATCGCCGCCCAGGTCGTCACCGACTCCGGGCGCGGCGCCGCGGCCGCCTCACGGCACCTCCTCCAGGTGCACCCGGAGGAGGACCAGGAACTCGTCGAGCAGCTGCGCGAGGCCGCCAGGGAACACCTCTCCATCGGCGCCCCCGACGCCGCCCGCCGCTGTCTGGAGCGCGCCCTGGTGGAGCCGCCGCTCGCCGAGACCCACGCGAGCGTGCTCTACGAACTGGGCTGCGCCACCCTGCTCACCGCGCCCGCCACCACCATCGGCCACATCCAGAGCGCCCTCGCCATGCCGGGCCTCGAAGGCCAGGCGCGCGTGGACGCCGTCTTCCGGCTGTCCCAGGCGCTGACCCACAACGATCAGCTGGAGGAGGCCGTCCGCACCGTCGAGGCGGAGGCCGCCCGGCACGAACCGGGCGCCGCCCGGATGCGGCTGCAGGCCGTGCAGTACATGTGGGAGGGCATCCACGCGGGCGAGGGCACCTCCCCGGGACGCTCCGAGCGGCTCGCCGAACTCGCCGCCACCTGCACCGGCCGCGACAACTCCGAGCGCGCCCTGCTCATCCTGCGCGGCTTCGACGCCATGACTCACGGCGAGAACGCCGAGGAGGTCGTCGAAGTGTGCGACCGCGCTCTCGTCAACGGACGGCTCGCCCCCGGCCTGGGCTGGACCGACACCGAGTGGGGCCTCGAAATCCTCATGATGCTGGCCAGCGCCTACGCCTACACGGACCGCCTGGACCGCGCGGAGAGCCTGTACAACGAAGCGCTGCGCGCCTACGAGTCGGCCGGCTGGAGCGGCGGCCACCTCTCCCTGGCGCACGCCTATCTCGGCCTCGGCCTGCGCAGGCGCGGCCGGCTCCGGGAGGCGGAGGTCTCGCTGCGCGAGTCCCTGCGGCTGGCCGAGCGGGTCGGCCGCGGACTGCCCCTGTACTGGTCGGCGACCTGCAACCTGGTCGACACGCTGCTCGCCCGCGGCCATGTCGAGGAGGCCTGGGCGATCGCCGAACAGTACGGCTTCGCACCGCCGTACCCGTCCACCATCGTGCTGCCCGACCCGCGCTGTGTACGCGGCCGGCTGCTGATCGCCGTCGGCCGGACCAAGGACGGCATCAACGAACTGGAGCAGGCCGCGAAGGCGGCGAGCGTACGCAGCCATCACAACCCGGTCCTGGTCCCGTGGGCCGTCGACCTCGCCCGGGCCCTCGCCGTCGAGGACCCGACCCGCGCCGCCCAGCTCGCCTCCGACGCCCGCCGCCGGGCCGAACGCTTCGGCACGGACACCGCCATCGGCGAGGCCCTGCGCTGCGCCGCCGCACTGGAGACCGGCCAGCGCGCGGTACGGCTCGCTGCGCAGGCTGTTGCGTACCTGGAGTCCTCGCCCTGCCAGTACGAGCATGCGGCGGCCCGCGTCGAGTACGGCATCGCAGCCCGTTCCGTGTCCGAACTCAACAGGGGCCTGACCCTGGCCCGTTCGTGCGGTGCGGACGGCCTGGCGGCTCAGGCGCGGGAGGTGTTGGAGACGGGGCGGGGGTTGCGTTGAGTTGTTCTTCGGCTGCGCGACCAGCCACGACGAACCCGCAGACGACGCACGACAACCAGCCCCACCCCCTCAGTCGCCCTCTTCCTCCAACACCCGCTGCGCCACAGCAAACGCCGAGTTCGCCGCAGGCACCCCGCAGTACACCGCACTCTGCAACAGCACCGCGCCGATTTCCTCCGCCGTGAGGCCATTGCGCCGAGCCGCCCGCACATGCATGGCCAACTCGTCGTAATGCCCGTGCGCGATCAACGCGGTCAGCGTGACCATGCTCCGCTCGCGCCGCGACAACGTGGTGTCGGTCCAGATCTCGCCCCACGCGTACCGCGAGATGAAGTCCTGGAAGCGCGCGGTGAAAGGAGTCTGCCGGGCCTGCGCCCGGTCCACGTGCTCGTCGCCGAGCACCTCACGCCGTACGGTCATTCCCCGCCTCGCGCCCCCGTCCAGGTGCGCGCGCAGCGCCGTGAGGACGGCCTCCGGGCACTGCGCGGGCGCCAGATGCGAGGCGCCCGGAATCTCGACCAGGGCCGCGCCGGGCACCGCGTCGGCGATCTCCCGCAGATGCGCCGGCGGCGTCGCCGGGTCCTCGCGCCCGGCGATCACAAGCGTGCGCGCGCCGATCCCGGGGAGCAGTTCACGCAGGTCGTACGCGGCCAGCGCGTCACAGCACGCGGCGTACGCGGCCGGGTCGGCGGCCCGCTGGTCGGCCACCAGCTCCGGCACGGTGAACCCGGGCGTGAACCAACGGGAGTTCGCGTTCTCGGCCAGCCAGTCCAGCCCCTCGCTCCGCACCCGCGCGGCCCGTTCCTCCCACGGCTTCGACCCGTTGAAGTGCGCCGAGGAACAGATCACGGCCAGCGACGACACCCGCTCCGGGTGGTGCGCGGCGAGATGCAGACCGACCGCACCGCCCAACGACACACCCGCGTAGGCGAATTGCCCGATCCCGAGGGAGTCGGCGAGCGCGAGCACCAGGCCGGCGAGGTCACCGACGGTCGCCCCGGGACCGATAAGACCGGGTGCCGAACCACCGTGTCCGGGCAGGTCCCAGCGGATCACCCGGTGGGTGATGGACAGCTCGGGCGCGACCTTGTCCCACAGGGCGTACGACGTGCCCAGCGAGGGCCCGAGCAGCAGCGGGGGAGCGGAAGCGGGCCCCTCGGCACGGAAGTTGAGCAGCTTCTCGGTCAACGTCGCTCCAGCGCACGGTCGGTGAGGGCTCCGGCGGAACCCGTGTAGCGGGCGGGGTCGGTGAGGGCGGAGAGGTCGAGGCCCTTCAACTCCGGCTCCCCGGCGAGCAGTTCGGCCAGGGGGCGGTCTGTGGTGTATGCCCGCCGGGCGACCTCCGTGAGCAGCTCCTTCGCCCGGGCCCGGCCGAGCAGCGCTGCCAGTTCGGCCGACAGCCGCTCGGAGACGATCAACCCATGGGTGACATCGAGGTGTTCACGCATCACGTCCGGGTGCACCCGCAGCCCCTCGGCCAGTTCGGCTCCATCGCGCGCCGCACCGCCGACCAGCCGCAGCAGCTCCCTGAGCGGCTCCCACTCGGCGTGCCAGGCTCCGGCCGGCCGCTCGTCCTCGGCGACCAGCGAGCCGTAGAGGACGGCCGCGAGCTGGGGTGCCTGCCGCGCGGCGGCGGCGATCAGTGTGGACCGTACGGGATTCGCCTTGTGCGGCATGGTCGACGAACCCCCACCGCTGCCCTCCGAGACCTCGGCGATCTCGGTGCGGCCCAGGACGAGCACATCGGCGGCGAGCTTGCCCAGTGCCCCCGCCGTGAAGGCCAGGCACCCGGCGAGATCGGCGATCGGCGTGCGCAGTGTGTGCCAGGGCAACAGCGGCGCGGCCAGGCCGAGTTCACGGGCGTACGCGTCCGGCAGGGCGAGCGGGTCCTCGGCGCCGTACGCGACGAAGGCCGCCAACGTACCCGCCGCACCCCCGAGTTGGACGGGCAGCGTGCTCCGCACGACCTGCACCCGGTCCCGTGCGTCGAGTACCAGCGACCGCCACCCGGCGGCCTTCAGCCCGAAGGCCGTCGGTACGGCGTGCTGGGTGAGCGTGCGGCCCGGCAGCGCGGTGTCGCGGTGGGCGGCGGCCAGCACCACCAGCGCGACCTCCGTACGCGTGAGGTCGGCCAGGACCAGGTCCAGGGTGCGGGCGGCGACCAGCATCGTCGCGGTGTCCATGATGTCCTGGCTGGTCGCGCCCCGGTGGACATAGGGGCCGTACTCCGCGCCGACCGCCTTCGTCAGATCGGCGACCAGCGGGATCACCGGGTTCCCGCCGCCGCGGGCGCGCTCCGCGAGGGACCGTACGTCGAAGCGGTCCACGTCGGCCGCGGCCGTGACCGCCGTCGCGGCCTCGGCGGGGGCGAGCCCCAGTGCCGTCTGGGCGCGGGTGAGCGCGGCCTCCGCTTCGAGCAGGGCCCGTAGATAGGCGGTGTCGCCGGTCGCGGACGCGGCGGGGGAGCCGGCCCACCCGGGGGCGAGCAGGCCGGTGTCCGACGGGTCGGCAAAAGTCACTGGAACTCCAGGAAGACCGTCTCGCCTTCGCCCTGAAGGCGGATGTCGAAACGGTATGTGCCCCTGCCTTCGTCCTGCGCGATCAGCGTGTCGCGCCGCGCCGCATCCAGCCCGGACAGCAGCGGGTCCGCGGCCGGCGCGGCCTCGTCGCCTGGGAGGTAGATGCGGGTGAACAGGTGCACCAGCAGTCCGCGCGCGAAGACGCACACGCTCAGGTACGGGGCGTTCCGCCCGCGTGCGCCGGGCCGCAGTGTCCGCGCGTACCAGTGGCCGTTGGCGTCGGTCTGGATGCGGCCCCAGCCGGTGAACTCCACACCGTTGCGGCCGAGATAGCCGCCGCTCGCCGGGTCGCGCCGGATCGAACCGTCGGTCGTGGACAGGTTGCCGTCGGGGTCGGGACCCCACAACTCCACGAAGGCGTCCGGCAGCGGCCTGCCCTCGCCGTCGTACACGTACCCATGGACGGTGATCGTGTCCGGGTGCCCGACCGGTGCGATGTCACCGCCGCCGGGGAAGGGCAGCGCGTAGCCGTAGAAGGGGCCGACCGTGTGCGACGGGGTCGGCAGCACGGACTCCGGGCGGCTCGTGTCGATCTTCGTCATGGCGGGTCAGCGTCCTTCTTCGATCCAGGTGGCGTGCGGGCCGTCGAGCACGATGTCCCAGTGGTAGCCCATCGAGAACTCGGGCACGGACAGGCTGTGGTCGTAGGTCGCGACGAGGCGCTGCCGGGCCGCGTCGTCCGTCACCGACTGGATGATCGGGTCGTAGGGGAACAGCGGATCGCTCGGGAAGTACATCTGCGTCACGAGGCGCTGCGTGAAAGCCGTGCCGAACATCGAGAAGTGGATGTGCGCCGGACGCCAGGCGTTGACGTGGTTGCGCCAGGGGTAGGGGCCCGGCTGGATCGTCGTGAAGTGGTACCCGCCCTCGTCGTCGGTCAACGTGCGCCCGACACCGGTGAAGTTGGGGTCCAGCGGGGCGTCGTGCTGCTCGCGCTGGTGCGCGTAGCGGCCGGCCGAGTTCGCCTGCCAGATCTCCACCAACTGACCGCGGACCGGCCGCCCGTCGCGGTCCAACAGCCGCCCGGAGACGGTGATCCGCTCACCGATCGGCTCCCCGTTGTGCCGGCGGGTCAGGTCGTTGTCGATCTCGGTGATGTCCCGCTCGCCGAACGCGGGCGAGGCGAGTTCCACCAGCTCCGGGTCCTTGGAGACGTCGATGGTGACCGGCGGCTGTTTCGGGTGGCGCAGCAGTGAGGAGCGGTAGGGGGCGTAGTCGCGGCGCGGGTGGTGCTCGACCGGGGCGCCGTCCGCGACCCGCTTCTCGTACGCCGCGTGCTCGGCCGCTATTTCGAGGTCGATGTCGTGCTGGGTGAGAGCCATGGGGTTCCTACCGTTCCAGGACGAGGGCGAGGCCCTGGCCCACGCCGATGCAGAGGGTGGCGACACCGACTCCCGAGCCCTTGCGGGCGAGTTGGTGGGCGACGGTGCCGGCGAGCCGGGCACCGGAGGCGCCGAGGGGGTGGCCGAGGGCGATGGCGCCGCCCTGCGGGTTGAGGATCGCCGGGTCGAACTCGGGCCATTCGGCGACACATCCGAGGACCTGGGCGGCGAAGGCCTCGTTGAGTTCAAGGACTGACAGATCGTCAAATCCCTTGCCCGCCTTGGCGAGTGCGCGGTTCACGGCCTCGACGGGGGCGAGTCCGAAGTAGTCCGGGTCGAGTGCGTGCACACCGGTCGCCGAGACCCGGGCCAGGGGCTGACGGCCGGTGGCCCTGAGGCCTTCCTCGTCGGTCAGCAGCAGGGCGGCGGCACCGTCGTTGAGCGGCGAGGCGTTGCCCGCGGTCACGGTCCCGCTCTCCGTGCGGAACGACGGCCTGAGCCTGGCCATCGCCGCCAGGGAGGCGTCGGATCGTACGCATTCGTCGGCGGCGAAGGCGACCGGGTCGCCCTTGCGCTGCGGGACCGGGACGGCGGCGATCTCGCCGTCGAAGAGGCCCGCGGCCTGCGCGTCGGCCGCCTTCTTGTGGCTGGCGAGCGCGAACTCGTCCTGCTGCTCGCGGTTGATCTTGTGCTTGTCGGCGATCAGCTCCGCGCTCTCGCCGAGCGGGATGGTCCACTGCGGGTTCATGGCCGGGTTGACCATGCGCCAGCCGAGCGTGGTCGAGTACAACTCGGTGTGCCCGGCCGGGAAGGGGCGGTCCGACTTGGGCAGGACGTACGGTGCGCGGGTCATCGACTCCACCCCGCCCGCCACGGCGATGGAGGCGTCCCCGACCGTGATCGCGCGGGCGGCCTGGACGACCGCCTCCAGGCCGGAGGCGCACAGCCGGTTGACGGTCACGCCCGGCACCGAGGTGGGCAGGCCCGCGAGGAGGCCGGCCATGCGGGCCACGTCGCGGTTCTCCTCGCCGGCGCCGTTGGCGTTGCCGAAGTAGACGTCCTCGATGCGGGCCGGGTCCAGGTCCGGGGTGCGGGCGAGGAGTTCGCGGATGGCGTGGGCCGCCAGGTCGTCGGGGCGGACCGGGGCGAGGCCGCCGTTGTACTTGCCGAACGGGGTGCGGACGGCGTCGACGATGTAGACCGTGTTCACAACAGGCCCTCCGTGATGGTGAGTTCGGCGTCGGTCCTGGCGACGATCTCCTCGACGGTCACACCGGGCGCGGTCTCGGTCAGCACCAGTCCCTCGGATGTCACGTCGAGCACGCCGAGATCGGTGATGACCCGGTTCACGCACGCCTTGCCGGTGAGCGGCAGCGCGCACTCCTTGAGGATCTTCGGGGAGCCGTCCTTGGCGACATGGGTCATGACGACGATGACCGTGCGGGCGCCGTGGACGAGGTCCATCGCCCCGCCGATCCCGGTGATCAGCTTGCCGGGGATCGCCCAGTTGGCGAGGTCGCCCCCGGCGGAGACCTGCATCGCGCCCAGTACGGCGACGTCGATGTGCCCGCCCCGGATCATTCCGAAGGAGAGCGAGGAGTCGAAGAAGGAGGCGCCGGGCAGGACCGTCACCGTCTCCTTGCCGGCGTTGATGAGGTCGGGGTCGACCTGGTCCTCGGTCGGATACGGGCCGGTGCCCAGGATGCCGTTCTCGGATTCGAGGATCACCTCGACGCCCGGCGGGAGGTAGTTGGGGATCAGGGTCGGCAGGCCGATGCCGAGATTGACGTACTGCCCGTCTGCAAGTTCGCGTGCCGCGCGGGCCGCCATCTCTTCACGTGTCCAGGCCATCAGCCGCTCACCGTCACTGTCCGCTGCTCGATCCGCTTGTCGGCGGCCTGTTCGGGGCTGAGGGCCACCACCCGCTGCACGAAGATCCCGGGCAGGTGCACCGCGTCCGGGTCGATCTCGCCGGGCTCGACCAGTTCCTCGACCTCGGCGATCGTGACCCTGCCGGCCATCGCCGCGAGGGGGTTGAAGTTCCGGGTGGACTTGTTGAAGACCAGATTGCCGTGCCGGTCGCCCTTCGCGGCCCGTACCAGGGCGAAGTCGGTGCGGATGCCGCGCTCCAGCACGTACTCGGTGCCGTCGAAGTCCCGTACCTCCTTCGGCGGGGAGGCGAGCGAGACGCCGCCGGAGCCGTCGTAGCGCCAGGGCAGTCCGCCCTCGGCGACCTGGGTGCCGACCCCCGCCGGGGTGTAGAAGGCGGGGATGCCCGCCCCGCCCGCGCGCAGCCGCTCCGCGAGGGTGCCCTGGGGGATCAGCTCGACCTCCAGCTCCCCGGCCAGGTACTGGCGGGCGAACTCCTTGTTGGCGCCGATGTAGGAGCCGGTCACCCGGGCGATCCGGCCGGCGGCCAGCAGTACGGCGAGGCCCGACTCCAGCGCCCCGCAGTTGTTGGAGACCACGCCCAGCGAGCCGACCCCGCGCTCGTACAGCGCCTGGATCAGCACGTTCGGTACACCGCTCAGCCCGAAGCCGCCGACGGCCAGTGTCGCTCCGTCCGGCACATCGGCCACTGCCTCCAGGGCTGTGGCGACCACTTTGTCCATCCGTGTAGCTCCGTCCCGTCCGAGCGCCCGGTCGGCAGTCCATGCGATTCAGCTCGCCGCAGTTCGTCAGGGCACTGAGCATTTCGGTGAAGTTTCCTTCACGCTGCCACTGCGGGGCCCTCTCGTCAAGACCTGGGAGAAGCACCAGGTCGGCTCCGTGCACAGGCCTGGACTCGGCCCCAGGACCCCCGGGTATCGTTCAGTGCACGGACGAATATGACTTCGGGAGGGCACATGGGCGCGGTGGACCTCACCATCCACCCCGGGCACCTCGCCCGGCGGCTCCAGCAGGCGCACTACCTGCTGTGGAACACGATGGTCTCCGAGGAGATCACCTCGCCGCAGTTCGCGGTGCTCAACGCGCTCGTCGCCGAACCGGGGCTCGACCAGCGCACCGTGGGCGAGCGGGTGGGCCTGGACCGGTCGACCGTCGCCGAGGTGATCAGCCGGCTGAGCGGCCGAGGCCTCCTCGACAAGGTACGTGACGCGCACGACGGCCGCCGTTTCGTGCTCTGCCTCACCGACGACGGCCGGCGCGTCCACCGCAAGCTCGCCGTCCGCACGGCCCGGATGAACCAGATCTTCCTGGCCCCCCTCTCCGCGGAGGAACAGGGCGTCTTCCTCGACCTCATCCAACGCGTGTCGGACGCGGCCGAGGGACTCCGCAACCCCACGGAGCCCCTCGCCGCCCGCCGCTGACCCCCGGGCCGTCGCTGTCAGGCCTTCGCGAACACCACCCAGACCTGGCCCTTGGCGAAGTTCACGGGTGTGCCGTCGGGGGTGGTGAACTCCGTTCCGTCCGTCGCCTCCGGCCGCTTCCAGTCGACGCTGTAGGTACGGCCGTCCCTCAGCACGTCCGCCTTCCCGGAGCCGACGGTCACGGTGTACGGCGTGTTGTTGCCGAGCACGTCGTGGTAGGCGGACCTGCGGATCTTCACGTACTGGATCACGACCGTCGCCGGGGCCAGCCGCTTGCCGGCGGTCGTCACGGTGGGTGTGCCGTCCTCCGTGACCAGCCAGCGGTGCTGGGACCCGGACCAGGTGAAGGTGAAGCGGGCCGCCGGATAGCGCACCGTGCGGGAGGTGGTGGCCCGGCCGCCCGCGGGGGGCGCGCCGTAGTGGAAACCTGTGGTCAGGGCCGCCGCGCCGGGGGCGGCGGAGAGCAGCTTGCCCGGGTGGAGGTAGAGGTTGTGGGGGGCGGACTTGTCGACACCCCGGTAGTAGGCGCTCGCCACCTCGTCGGGCGACGCGGACCGCAGCGGTGCCTTGGCGATCAGCGGCAGCAGCTTGTGCTGCGCCCCGGAGAAGGCGAGCGTCGGGTCGTCGAACTGGCGCAGCAGCTCCAGATCGGACACACGGGCGCTGCGCACCGGTCCGACGGACTTGGGCAGCTTGGTGGCGAACACCGCCATCAGCCGGCTCAGTCCGCCCTCGACCTGCTCGGCGTAGACGATGTCCGCCGAGTCCAGGCCCGTCTGCGGCCGGGCCGCGGGCACGTTGTCGATCTTCACCGCGAGCACCGGACCGGCGGCGGGGGCGACCGTGCCGCCGGAGCTCGGGCTCTGCGTCGGGGACTGGCTCCGTCCGCGTCCGTCGTCGGCCGTGCCGCCGTGATGCGCCGTGCAGCCCACCGCGAGGGAGGCCGTCATCGTGGCGGCCAGCAGCGCCGCTCGTCTCGCGCCGCGACGCCGGGGCGCCTTCTGTCCCATGCCCACCGTTGCCACCAGTCTGTGTTTTCGATTGTGCGCTTATAAGTTCATTGGTGGCCATACCCGCTCGGTTGTGATTGTGCGCGTCGAATGGGCCGATCGGCCCACCGAAGATCCGGAAGGTGTCAGTCCGGCGGGCCGAGGATCTCCGCGAGGTCGTAGCGGACCGGCTCCTCCAGCTGTGCGTAGGTACAGCTCTCGGGCGTGCGGTCCGGGCGCCAGCGGCGGAAACGCGCCGTGTGCCGGAAGCGCGCGCCGTTCTCCATGTGGTCGTACGCCACCTCGGCCACCCGCTCCGGCCGCAGCGGCACCCAGGAGAGGTCCTTCTTGCCCGACCAGCGGCTCGGCGCCCCCGGCAGCCGGGCGCTCTCGTGGGCGGCCTCCTCCGCCCAGGCCGCCCACGGATGCCCCGCGGGATCGTCCATGCGCAGCGGCTCCAGCTCCTCGATCAGCTCGGCGCGCCGCTTCATGGTGAAGGCGGCCGACACACCCACGTGCTGCAGGGCGCCGTGGTCGTCGTAGAGACCGAGCAGGAGGGAGCCCACCACGGGTCCGCTCTTGTGGAGGCGGTACCCGGCGACCACCACGTCCGCCGTCCGCTCGTGCTTGATCTTGAACATGGCGCGCTCGTCCTGGCGGTAGCGCAGATCCAGCGGCTTCGCCACGACACCGTCGAGCCCGGCCCCCTCGTACTGCTCGAACCACCGCCGCGCCACCTCGATGTCGGTGGTCGCGGGCGCCAGATGCACGGGCGCGGTCACGGCCGACAGTGCCCGGGCGAGGAGTGACCTGCGGTCGGCGAGCGGTACGTCCACGAGGGACTCGTCGGCCAGGGCCAGCAGGTCGAAGGCGACGAAGGAGGCCGGGGTCCGCTCGGCCAGCGTCCGCACCCGCGAGTCGGCCGGGTGGATTCGCTCGGTCAGCGCGTCGAAGTCGAGCCGCCCCTCCCGCGCGACCACGATCTCGCCGTCCAGCACGCAACGCTCCGGCACCCGCTCCTTCAGCGCCTCGACCAGCTCGGGAAAGTACCTGGTCAACGGCTTTCCGGTACGGCTGCCCAACTCGACCTCGGCGCCGTCGCGGAACACGATCGCCCGGAAGCCGTCCCACTTCGCCTCGTAGTGCATGCCCGGCGGAATCCTCGCCACCGACTTGGCGAGCATCGGCTTCACGGGTGGCATCACCGGCAGATCCATGGTTCCGATTCTGCGCTCGTACGCCGCTTGTCGCCCGGTATGCAATGTTCGGACGGCGGGCCTACCGTGGCTCGCATGGGCGAAGCGGTGGAACTGGAGGCGGGCGGCCGAACCGTACGGCTGTCCAGTCCCGACAAGATCTTCTTCCCGGAGCGCGGCTTCACCAAGCTGGACCTCGCCCGCTACTACATCGCGGTCGGCCCCGGAATCCTGCGCGCCCTGCGCAACCGCCCCACCACCCTGGAGCGCTACCCGGACGGGGTCGAGGGCGAGAACTTCTTCCAGAAACGGGCGCCCAAGAGCATGCCCGACTGGATCCCGACCGCCCACATCACCTTCCCCAGCGGACGCAGCGCCGACGAGATGTGCCCCACCGAGGAGGCCGCCGTCCTGTGGGCCGCCCAGTACGGCACGCTCACCTTCCACCCCTGGCCGGTCCGCCGCGACGACGTCGACAGCCCCGACGAACTCCGCATCGACCTCGACCCGCAGCCCGGCACCGACTACGACGACGCGGTCCGCGCCGCCCACGAACTCCGTGCCGTGCTCGACGAGTTCGGCGGTCTGAAGGGCTTCCCCAAGACCTCCGGCGGACGCGGCCTGCACGTCTTCGTGCCGATCGAACCCAACTGGACCTTCACCCAGGTCCGCCGCGCGGCCATCGCGGTCGGCCGCGAACTGGAACGCCGGATGCCCGACCAGGTGACGATCAAGTGGTGGAAGGAGGAGCGCGGCGAGCGCATCTTCGTCGACTACAACCAGACCGCCCGCGACCGCACCATCGCCTCCGCCTACTCCGTACGACCCCGCCCGCACGCCCCCGTCTCGGCACCCCTGCGCTGGGACGAGGTCGACGCCGCGCACCCCCGCGACTTCGACCTCGCGACCATGCCGGCCCGATTCGCCGAACTCGGCGATGTGCACGCCGACATGGACGACCACCGCTACTCCCTCGACGCCCTCCTCGAACTGGCCCGCCGCGACGAACACGACCACGGGCTCGGCGATCTGCCGTACCCGCCGGAGTACCCGAAGATGCCGGGGGAGCCCAAGCGGGTGCAGCCGAGCCGCGCGAAGAAGGACCCGGACGTCACCCCTGACGGATCATGAACGCATGACCCGCCTCCTGACCCGAAGCGACCTCGGTGACCTCCTGGAACCCTCGGCCTGCCTCGCCGCGCTGCGCGACGGCTTTCGCGCCGTGGGGGCCGGGGCGGCGATTCCCGGCCAACGGGTGCGCACCGACCTGCCGTTCCCCGGTACGGCCACCGCCCTGATCCCCGGACTGCTGCCCGGCATCGAGGCCTACACGGCGAAGGTCAACGCCAAGTTCCCCGGAGCGCGGCCCGCGTTGCGGGGTGTCATCTGCCTGTACAGCGGTGTGGACGGCGAGTTGCTCGCCCTGCTGGACTCGGCGACGATCACCGCCTGGCGTACGGGGCTCGCGGCGGCGCTGGGCACCCATGTGCTGGCGGGTCCGGCGGAGGACGCGGTGGTGGGGGTGATCGGTGCGGGCGCGCAGGCTGAGTTGATGGTGCGGGGATTGGGCGTCCTGCGGCCCTACGGTCAACTCCTCGTCCACGACACGGACTTCGAGCGGGCGACCGACTTCGCCGTGCCGCACGGCGGCCGGGTGCTGGGCTCGGCGACGGAGATCGCCTCGGCCGCCGACGTCGTGCTCCTCGCGACCTGGTCCCGCACCCCGCTGCTGTCTCTCGCGGACACCCGCGAGGGACAGCACCTCACCAGCCTCGGCGCCGACGAGCCCGGCAAGCGGGAACTCGCCGCGGACCTGCTCGACGCGGCGCTAGTCGTCGTCGACGACCGCCAACTGGTCGCTTCCGTGGGCGCGTTGGCCCCCGCCGACATCGACACGACACTCGGCGACGTACTGCGCGGCGACCACCCGGGCCGCACCGACGCCGACGCCCGCTCCGTGTACGCCCCCGTCGGGCTGCCCTGGCAGGACCTGGCGCTCGCCTGGCTGGCGTACCGGAGGGCGGAGGAGGACGGGGTCGGACGGAGGGTGAATCTGCTGGGGTGAGCCGGGGGATCCCGTCGGGTTGGGAGCGCTCTCACCGTCTGCTTCGCCCGCGGCTATCCTGATCCGCAGCATCGAGGAGGGGTCCAGAAGTGACCGAGACAGCACCGCGCCCCACGCTGGAGGCCGTGGCCGCGCGGGCGGGGGTGTCGCGGGCCACCGTCTCCCGGGTGGTCAACGGCGGGGACGGGGTGCGGGAATCGCTCGTCGAACGGGTCCGGCAGGCCGTGGAGGAACTCGGCTATGTCCCCAACCAGGCCGCCCGCAGTCTGGTGACGAGGCGGCACGACGCCATCGCCGTGGTGATCGCCGAACCGGAGACCCGGGTCTTCGCCGACCCCTTCTTCGCCATGCAGCTCCGGGGCATCAGCAAGGAGTTGACCGCCCACGACTCCCAACTCGTACTGCTCCTCACCGAGGGCCGCGCCGACCATGCCCGCGTCGGCCGCTATCTCGCCGGCGGCCATGTGGACGGCGCGCTCGTCTTCTCCCTCCACCTCGACGACCCGCTGCCCGGACTGATCCAACGGGCCGGTGTCCCCACGGTGTTCGGCGGGCGGCCCTGCTGGAGCGAGGGGACCCGCGCGTCCGGGCCCACCGTGTACGTCGACTGCGACAACCGGGGCGGTGCCCGCGAGGCCGTACGGCATCTCGTCGGGCTCGGCCGCACCCGGATCGCGCACATCACCGGCGCCCTCGACCAGACGTCCGCGGTGGACCGGCTCGACGGGTTCCGGGACGTCATGGTCGACGTCGACCCCCGGCTGATCGTCGAGAGCGACTTCACGCCGGGCGGCGGCGAGCGCGCGATGCGCGAACTCCTCGACCGCTGCCCCGATGTGGACGCCGTGTTCGCCGCAAACGACCTCACCGCCTACGGTGCCATGAAGGTGCTGCGCGAGGAGGGGCTGCGGGTGCCCGAGGACGTGGCCGTGATCGGCTTCGACGACATGCTGCCGGTCGCCGAACAGACCGAGCCGCCGCTCACCACGGTCCGACAGGACATAGAGGAGATGGGCCGGTTGATGGCGCGCCTGCTGCTGCGCGGCCTGGATCGCCGTGGGGTCAGGGACGGCATCGGAGGCGCGCCGTCCAGCGTGATCCTGCCGACCACCCTGGTCCACCGCGCCTCCGCGTAGGCCTCTTCCCGACACGGGCGCTGCCTCAGTCCTGCGGCGGTTCGCTCTTGATGATCGCGAAGCGGGCGCCGTGCGGGTCGGTGAGCTGGGCCAGGCGGCCGACGCCCTCCATGCTGGCGGCGGGCACTGCCACCTTGCCGCCGGTCTCCAACGCCTTGGCCACGGTGGCGTCCACGTCGGCGACCTCGAAGTAGGCCAGCCAGTACGCCCCCGAGGCCGCCCCGGTGGCGTCGAAGTCGAGCGGGACGACGCCGCCGAACATCGCGTCCTCGCCCGCACCCGCCGGGTTGAGACAGGTGTAGTCACCGCCCGGCATGGGCGCGGCCGAGGTCTCCAGGCCGAGCGAGGCGTGATAGAACGCGGCAGCCGCGGCGACGTCCGGTGTGTACAGCTCGACCCAGGTCAGCGAACCGGGGTCGCCCGCCACGTCGACACCCTTGGTCCGGCCCGGCTGCCAGATGCCGAACGCGGCGCCCGCCGGGTCCCTCAGAACCGCCATGTGCCCCTCGCCCATCACGTCCAGCGGCTGGAACAGGACCGCGCCGTGCGCCTGTTCCACCGCCTTGGCCGTGGCCTCCGCGTCCGGGCTCTGGAAGTAGACGGTCCACGCGGACGAGTCGTGCTCCGGGGGCAGTGGCATGCCGCCGGCGACCGTCTTGCCGTCCAGTTGGAATAAGCCGTAGCCGCCGGCCTCGGGTCCCGCGGACTGGAACTGCCAGCCGAAGAGACCGCCGTAGAAGGAGATGGCGCCGTCGATGTCGGGCGAGCCGACGTCCAGCCAGTTGGGAGCGCCGTTGACGAAACGGGTGGTGAGCATTTTTTGCCCTCCTCATTGAAGGGTCCCGTACTTGAGGGGGCCCGTTCTCTGCACTGCCGAGTCTTGCACCGCCCACTGACAATCGCTGCCGGTGTGGCCGTGGTGAGCCGGCTAGACCGTTTTGTTCACCCTCGGTGACCGCGGAAGTTCTCCGTGTTTTCCTCCGGTTCCGCGCGCCGCCGTGCGCCGGTTCGGGCGCGGCGCCACCATCGGGGTGGCCGGAGGCCTCGGAGCGCGGCGTTGATCCCGCGTTGATCGAACGTTTTTCACCGCACGGCACGCTCCTGGTCATGCACATCGACACGATCACCGCGCCCGACCTGGACTGGCAGCAGGAGGCGTTGTGCGCGCAGACCGGGGCGGACTTCTTCTTCCCCGAGCCCGGCAGCTCCGTCCGGGAGGCCAAACGCATCTGCGGCATGTGCCCGATCCGCTCCGTCTGCCTGGAGTACGCCCTCGACAACGACGAACGCTTCGGCGTGTGGGGCGGCCTCTCGGAGAAGGAACGGCTGGAGCTGAGGCGCTCCTCGCAGTGACGCGTACCGGGGCGTTTGTCGATGCCGCTCGCGCGGGGGCGTGCGGTTAGGATCCGGGAGCGCACCCGGGCGTAGCGCAGAGGCAGGCGCACGTCTTGGCAAGACGGTCACATCGGTTCGAATCCGATCCCCGGGCTGCGTTCGCGGGCCCTGTAGAGCAGAGGCAGACTCGCCGCCCTCTCACGGCGGATACGCCGGTTCGAATCCGGCCGGGGCCCCCTTCGGAGCACGGCCGGGGCGGGAACCGATGACTGACGAGGGCGGGATCACCGAGGCGGAACTCGCGGCCTTCCACCACGCGGTGGGCAGGCTGCGGGAGTTGCCCGTGGACGATCCGGTGCGATTGCGCGCGGAGCAGGTCGCCGCGTCCTTCGCCCGGGACGGGCGGCTGCGGCGCCGCAAGGCGCGCGGCGCCGACCTGTCCGCCGCCGACGCGGCGGCGATGGCCGCGACCGCGACGGGCGCGGCGGACCGGCGCGAGGACGCTCCGCTGGGTCCGGCGGGCGAGGCCCAGGTGGACGCCGGTGGTGTGTACCGCAAGCCGCGAGGTTGCTATGTCTGCAAGTCGCCCTATCGACAGGTGGATTCGTTCTACCACCGGCTCTGTCCCGACTGCGCCGCCGACAACACCGCCCGCCGTGCGCTGAGTACGGATCTGAGCGGGCGCCGGGTGCTGCTCACCGGCGGGCGGGTGAAGATCGGTTTCCAGTTGGCCCTGATGATGCTGCGGGACGGCGCGGAGGTGCAGGTCACCTCGCGGTTCCCGCACGACACCGTGCGCCGCTTCCTCGCGGAGCCGGGCAGCGAGAAGTGGCTCGACCGGCTGACCGTGCTCGCCGTGGACCTCCGCGACCCGCGCCAGGTCCTGGGCCTGTGCGAGGAGTTGCGGCAGACCGGCGAACCGCTCGACATCCTCGTCAACAACGCCGCCCAGACCGTACGGCGGCCCCCGCAGTCGTACGCCCTGCTGGTGGGCGGCGAGCGCGACGCACTGCCCGAAGGGGCCCGGCAGGCACCGGGGTTCACACCCATGCGGATGCTCGCGGGCGGGGCTTCGGCGCTTCCCGTCGTCCTGCGCGAGGCCGACGAGGCGGGACTGCTGCCCGACCCCTCCCCGGAGAACTCCTGGTCGGCACGGCTCGGAGACCTCGACCCGGCCGAGGTCCTGGAGACCCAGCTCGTCAACGCGCTCGCCCCCGCCCTGCTGTGCGACCGGCTGCTTCCGCTGCTGCTCGCGTCACCGCACCCACGCCGGTACGTCGTCAACGTGACCGCCGTGGAAGGCCGGTTCGCCGTCCGCAACAAGACCGCCGGACACCCGCACACCAACATGGCCAAGGCCTCGCTCAACATGCTCACCCGCACCAGCGCCGCCGAACTCGCCGAACAGGGCGTCCACATGTGCGCCGTCGACACGGGCTGGATCACCGACGAGAATCCCGCGCCCAAGAAGAGCCGCATGGCCCGCGCAGGCTTCCGTACACCGCTCGACATCGTGGACGGCGCGGCCCGCGTCTACGACCCGATCGTGCGCGGCGAGTCGGGGGACCCGGTGTCCGGGGTGTTCCTCAAGGACTATCGGGAGGCGGCGTGGTGAGCGGGGACACGGTGGACACGGGTGAGGTCGGCTTCGCCGGTGTGGTGTACGTCCCGCCGCGTCCGGTCGCCGAACTGGGACCGCTGCTGGACTGGTTGCGGGCGGGACAACCTGCCGGGGAGCGGCTGGACTTCGCCGTGGGGACGGCGCTGCCGGACGGGCGGCTCGATCTGTGCAAACAGGGCCTGGGCGCGCAGGGCGCCGCGCGCATCGCCGAGGCGCTGGCTCAAGGCCCGTCGCCCGTACGGCACTTGCTGCTCGGTACGGACGGGCTCGGTGACGAGGGCGCCGAGGTCGTGGCGGGCGGGAGCGGTGAGGTCGAGACGCTCTACCTGGGCTGCAACGGGATCACGGCCGGGGGCGCCTGCCGGATCGCCGACCGGTTGCGGGCCTCGCCGCAGGTCGTGACCGGTGTGTGGCTGAAGCGCAATCCGCTGGGCAGCGGCGGTGGGCGGGCGGCGGCCGAACTCATCGAGTCCGCGCGGTCGTTGCGCACGCTCGACCTCGTACAGACCGGGCTCGACCCGGCGGGCGTGACCGTCCTCGCCGACGCGCTGATGGCCGCCGCCGGCAACGGCCGCCGAATCGAGCGCCTCTTTGTCGGCGGCAACCCGCTCGCGGCGGACGGTGCGGCACCGCTCGCCGCCGTCGTGGCGGCGGCCGCGATCGACGAACTGTATGTGCCCGCCGCGCAGTTGGGCGATCCGGGCGCCCTCCGGTTGGCCGACGCCCTGGAACGCGCACCGTACGGACGGCTCGCGCGACTGTCCGTCGCCAGCAACGGCATCGGCCCGCGGGCCGCGGCACGGCTGGTGGCGGCGGCCACCGCGGCCGGGGTCCGCCTGCTGGACCTCGGCCGGGTCCGGGCGGCGGCGGTGCTGGGCGCGGCCGACAACCACGTCGACCTGCCCGCCGCCGAGACCATGGCCCACATCCTCGCTGCCGCAGAGCACCGCCTCACGCACCTCGTCCTGTCCCACACCGGGATGCGCAGCCGCGAGGCCCACCGCCTCCTCGACACGGCACCCCGGGCGCTCACCCCCACCCGCTTCGTCCTCGGCCAGGGCATCGCCGCCAGCATCAAGCGCCGCCTGGAGACCCTTACCGCCCACGTCCCGCCACCATCGCTCGCCCCCGACGTGGCCGCCGTGCGCAGCGTGCACCGCACGGCACGACCTGGGGAGGGCGAGCACGGGGTCAGCGACGCGCCATCGCGGTGAATATGTCGGTCCAGAACCGCTGTTGCTGTGCCGACGCCCCCACCAGATAGGTGGCCCGGAGCTTCGCCGGGAGCAGTGCCACCATGCGGGCCACCACCGCGCGGTGTTTCTTCAGCTGGGACAACTCCGCGTTGGCGAGGATCTGGTGGACCACGTCGCTGTCGTCGCCGCCCTCGTCGGTGTGCTCGGCGGCGCGGCGCAGCCGGGCCTCCCAGTGGTCCGCCTCTCGGGCCAGCTCACGCAGGCCGGTGACCGGGCGGCCCTTGAAGCGGTCGATCAGGGCGGTGAGCGGCACGGGCGCGTACTCGCCGTCGCCGAGGTAGACCGTCGCCATCTCCAGCGGCAGCCCCCGCCGGTGCAGCTTGACGAGCCGCTCCAGGGTGCGCTTGGTGATCCAGGCGCGGCCGTCGTCGTCGATGTCGTGCTTCCACCACTCCAGCACCGTCTCGGCGTCGGCCCCGTAGCGCGCGAGCAGCCACTCGTTGGCCGGGATGTCAGCCGGATCCACCGTCAGCGAGGCCGTGAACCGTGTCGCCTGGGCGATGTTGTTCCGCGAGACCAGCAACTTGCGGCCGAGGTGGTATGGCGGGTTCTGCACGGCGATCTGCGCCCGCAGGTTCTCGATGCGCCGGCCCGCGAGGGACCACTCCTGGGTGATCTCCATGAGCTTGGCGAACGCGGCCTTGTCCTTGGGGCGGTTGTACTCGTCCCACACGATCGCCTTGGGGTCCGAGCCGGTGAAGTTCGCGGCCAGCAGGTTGTCCAGGGTGCCGTCCGGCGACGGGATCGGTGCGCACAGGTCCTCGACGTTCGTCACCGGCAGTGAGAAGTACAGCGGCTCGCGGCCCAGGCCCGCGCGGACCGTCTCCCGGACCAGCTCCGTCTTGCCGCAGCCTGGCGGCCCTTGCAGGAGTACCGTCCAGCGGTTGCGCAGCGCGGCCCGCACCACCTGCCGTACCGGGTCCGGAACCGTGGCCGGGTTGGGCACGCCGAGAGCCTGGGCGAGGCGGTCCAGGATCTCCGCCGTGCGGTCCTGGCCCGGCCTGCCGTCGGGGCCCGGTTCGGTCAGCCGCAGCCGCTCGCCGTCGATCAGGGGCAGACCCCAGCGGAGCGGGAAACCCTCCTTCGCGTTGGCCAGGACATGGTCCAGCGTCCGCGGGGACAGCAGCTCGCGCAGCGCGGGGGAGAGCGACGCCCACACCGCGAACACCGGATTCAGGTCCCAGGGGCGGTACTTCGAGGCGAGATGCCGGCGCCAGGACGTGTCGTTGGCCGTGATCCGCATCGTGACCATGCGGTCGAGCAGCGCGAGGTCGCCGCGCCGGGCCGAGGTCTCGGACAGCGACTCGTTGTCCGTGAGAAAGACACCGACGCAGCCCAGCGCCCGCAGATCGTGCTCGCCCAGCGTCCAGTTGCAGGCGATCTGCATCAGCTGCGACTGGATCGTGTCGCCCGCCTGCAGCGAGTCGTCGATGAGCAGAACGAACGGCGTGCCCGGCTTCAACTGGCTCATCACCAGCTGCCGCAGCACGAGTTCACCGGTGTGCGGGTCCCGCACCGGCGCGTTGACCAGCAGGTCGTCCGGCGTCAGATTGGCCGCCGGGACGTACACCAGCGCGGTGCCCGGGTGGGCGCGGCCGATGTGGGAGAAGAACGTCGCCGTCTTGCCGATGCCGTGCTCGCCGAAGATCTGCCCGGTCTGCCCCAGGTCGATCATCGCGTCGATGAAGGACTCCAGGCGGGACACCTCCCGCCCGCCGCGCCCGGTCGCCGGGGTCGTCAACTGCCCTGTCTCCGTGCTCATTTACCGCGATCCTGTCGTGACGCGATGGCAGTCCATCGCCGGGGTGTGCGTCTCGGGCCACTCGCTGCTGCCCTCGGTGATCAGCCAGATCCACTTGTCCGGCTCGGCGGGCGAGATCGGCGGGGCGTACCCGTCGGTGAGCATCACGACCGCGTCCGGGGTGACGTCGAACCGGCGGCCGTTGACCTCCGTCCGCCCCTCCACGTAGTCCGCGACCGCCTGGAAGCTGGTGCCGCCGCCGCCGTGGACCCTTTCGCCCGGTGTGAACGGCATGACCACGGCGTCGAAAGACAGCCAGTGCGCCTCGACTCCGTCGATCCGGCCGACGAGTTCGGTGAGCCAGGTGATCACGTGCTGGGGCATCGAGCCCGAGGTGTCGTAGGCGATGACCAGGACCTTGTCGCGGACCGGGCCGCGCCGGGAGAGCATCGGGTCCTGGCCGAGGGCCGCGAGCAGTGCGCCGCGCTTCTTCGGGTACACCAGCCGCTCGCCGTCGCGCAGTTTCGAGCCGAGGACGTCGACGAGCCAGCGCTGCCACCAGTGGACCGCACGCGTGCGTGCCGTCTCGCCGCGCAGGACGCCCGCGCCGAGGTTCCCCCAGATCCGGGCGGCCCGCGCGGAACCGTCCTCCGTACGACCCATCAGGTCGAGCAACTCCCCCTCCGCGCCCGCGTGTCCGCGCCGCGCCGCCAGCAGGGAGTTGAGCAGCGCGGACGAGGCCACCGCGTCCACGGTCTCCTGGTCGGCCGGTACGCCACCGTCCACCAGGTGCACGCACAGCCGCCGCTCCGGGACCGGGGGATGTGCCATGCGCTTCAGCTCGCCGTAGACCTTCATGTCCGTGGCGACGAACTCCTCGTAGGGGACGGGCTCCAGGCCGTGCGTGGTGAGGTCGTCCTGGTACAGGGTGTGGATCCGCCGTGGATCGATGCCTGTCGGGCGGCCGTCCAGCAGGGGCAGTTCGGGGCGGCCCAGCCGGACCAGGGCGACATGGTTGATGGAGACCTCGGCGGCCAGCTCGAACACCGGGTCCTCGCGCAGCTCGGGGTCGGCGAACAGGTGTCGCTGGACCAGGTGCCGGGCCTCGTGGAAGAGCACGAACTTAACGCCCGCCAGGCCGAGTCGGACGAAGAAGTCCGGGTTGAAGAGCAGCAGGCAGGAGCCGTCGCCGGAGGCGACCACGGCCGCGGTGTCCAGCGCCGTGGTCGGGATCTGGTGGTGGCACTTCGCGTACAGCCAGGACGCCACCGCCGACTCGGTCAGCCCGAAGTCCAGCAGCGCGGCCTCCTTCAGCCGCCGCGCCTCGGCGACCGTCGCCGGGTCCGCCGGCCGGTACCGCTCCAGGGCTCTGCGGTCGGCCGGATCGACCACAGGGGTACGCCCACCCCGCTCCCCGTACGCCATCCCACACCCCCCGCACCGCAGTTCCCCCGATGGCTCATTGGTACCAGGCCCCACTGACATCGGGCCAAGGCATTACGCTCTGGCCCCAAGGGCGGGGTCGTAGCGCAGAGGCAGGCGCACCGGTCTCCAGAACTGGGGCACGCTGGTTCGAATCCAGCCACCCCGCCCCCTCTCGGCCCGGCTCAGGCGATCGCGCCCGCCGTCACCACCAGCTCCGCCACGTTTCCCTGGAAGGTTTCGATCAGCTGCGCCAGCACCGCCCAGGCGTCCTCGCGAGCGGCCAAGTGGTCGCGCACCAGCGGCCGTAGCGCGTCCTGGGCCTCGCCCACGCGTGTGGGGAACAGCAGTTGGCCTGTGGACAGCACGTTCAACACGTGTGACGCGGGGCCCCAGGAGGTCGCGTAGTCGGCGGGGCCGTCCAGCACTCCGGCCTGCTCGACCCGGTGGGTGAACTTGCGGTGCGTGCCGAACTGCGCGCGGAGCGCAGGCGGGCAGTCCGGGCGTATCGCCAGTGCCCAGCGCGCGTAGCCGGGCAGTGGGCGGTCCCGGTCCGCCTCGGTGACCGCCTGCCAGTCGGAGCGCTTCAGGACCATCGACGCGGCCGTCCGCGCGGCCTGCATGGAGGTGGCCTCGCGCAGGGCGCCGAGAAGGCCGAAGCGGGTGAAGCTCTCGGGCACCGGTGGTTCCAGCTCCGGGCTCAGGCCCTCGACAACAGTCGGCGAATCCTCGTCGGCGGGACCGAACGGCACGCCCCGGACGATGGCCCGCCGCATCGCGTTGTCCGCCGACACATGCCGCCAGACGCTGAGGTTCAGTTCCGGATCGTTCTCCTCCAGAACCCACAGCAGCACGGAGGCCGGTACCGCCGTCCTCGTCCAGGACCACATCAGGACGTTGCGCCGCGCCTCGGCACTCCTGTCGTCCTCCGGCTCCGGCAGCCCGATCCGCCGCCGTACCCGCTCGGCGTCTCCGCCGCCGATCAGGCCCAGCAGGAAGTCGACGGCCGACCCTGACGTGCTGTTCTCACGCATGGCCGCATGATGCCGCAGCAAGGCGGCGGCCCGCACCGGCAAATGGATCGCCGGGCGGGCCGGGGCCGGTCGGGTCAGGCGCTCGCGCGGGCCGCCATGCGGGCCTTGCGGATGGCCAGCTTCTCGTCGAACTTGGAGGCCTCGGAGTCGAGGCCGCCCATGTACAGGCCGATCTCCTCCTGGGCGCGCCGGCCCTCGGGGCCGAGACCGTCGATCTCCATGACCTTCAGGAAGCGCAGCACGGGCTGGATCACGTCGTCGTGGTGGATGCGCAGGTTGTAGACCTCGCCGATGGCCATCTGGGCGGCGAACCGCTCGAAGCCGGGCATGCCGTGACCGGGCATCCGGAAGTTGACGAGGACGTCGCGCACGGCCTGCATGGTGAGGTCGGGGGCGAGCTCGAACGCGGCCTTCAGGAGGTTGCGGTAGAAGACCATGTGGAGGTTCTCGTCGGTCGCGATGCGGGCCAGCATGCGGTCGCAGACCGGGTCGCCCGACTGGTGGCCGGTGTTGCGGTGCGAGACGCGCGTGGCCAGTTCCTGGAAGGCGACGTACGCCACGGAGTGCAGCATCGAGTGCCGGTTGTCCGACTCGAAGCCCTCGCTCATGTGCTGCATGCGGAACGCTTCGAGCTTGTCCGGGTCGACCGCGCGGGAGGCGAGCAGGTAGTCCCGCATGACGATGCCGTGCCGGCCCTCCTCCGCCGTCCAGCGGTGCACCCAGGTGCCCCAGGCGCCGTCGCGGCCGAACAGGGAGGCGATCTCGTGGTGGTAGCTGGGGAGGTTGTCCTCGGTGAGGAGGTTCACCACGAGGGCGATGCGGCCGATCTCGGTGACCTTGGACTGCTCCTTGTCCCAGGCCTCGCCGTCCTCGAAGAGGCCGGGGAAGTTGCGGCCGTCGCTCCAGGGCACGTACTCGTGCGGCATCCAGTCCTTGGTGACCTTGAGGTGCCGGTTGAGTTCCGTTTCGACGACTTCCTCCAACGCGTACAGCAGCTTGGCGTCGGTCCAGACTGCGGGGCTGCCGAGGTGCGGGGAAGTGATCGTCACGGGGACTCCAGGGGGACGTGGTGCAAAACTGAACAAACCGGCGAGCGGTGCCGGGGTCTGTGCAACTTACGGAATCGTAGGCTACGAAACCGTAGGTTACGAGACCGTAGGTTAAGGACGCTGTAAAGATCGCTGTTCAGGCCCGCGTCGCCGGGGTATCCCGAACAGCGCCAGGGCCGCAGGTCCCGGCGTCGGACGGGTGATCCGTCCACCCGCTCAGGCGTACAGATCCCGGAGCCTGACCGAGAGGCACGTCACACAGCCTTCGAGCTTCTCGAACTCGCTGATGTCCACCACGACCGGCTCGTGGCCGAGGTCGGCGAGCAGGTCGGCCGTCTTGGGCGCGCTCGCCGCCATCAGCAGCTTGTCGCCGCCGAGCAGCACCACATGCGCACCGGCCTCCTCGGGCACCGACAGGAAGCGCGGGAACAGCGCGGGCCGGTCCACCTTCGGGATGTGCCCGAGCACCGTCCCGTCGGGCAGCGCGGTGACCGCCGACTTCAGATGCAGCACCTTGCTCACGGGTACGGCGACCACACGCGCCCCGAGCGGCTCGAACACGGCCCGCAGCTGCTGCACACCGGCCGCGTTCGTACGCCCGCCCCGGCCGACGTAGATCGTGTCGTCGACCTTGAGGACGTCGCCGCCCTCCAGGGTGCCCGGTTCCCAGACCCAGTTCACCGAGCAGCCGAGCCGGGCCACCGCCTCCTCCACCCCGCCGGTCTCCTCGCGCCGGGACTCGGCGCCGGGCCGGGTGATCAGCGCCACGTTCTTGTACATCACCACCGTGTCCTCGACGAACACGGAGTCGGGGAAGTCGTCGGCGGGCTCCACCTCGATCGTCTCCCAGCCGTGCGTCCGCAGCGCCTGCACGTACGCCTCCCACTGCTCGACGGCTCGCTCGACGTCGACCTTCTCCCGCTCGATGTGCGTGACCAGCCCTTCGGCCAGGCGCGGGCTGGGGCGGCGGACGAGGGCCTTGTGGCTGGGCACGAGCGGGACTCCGTATCGGCGGGATCGTTTCCGGTGCCGGCGTCGCGGCACCGGTTGGCCATCATGCGTCACCCGTCCGTGCCGACAAAACCCCTGCCGTGAGGCTGTGGCCCTCCTGAGATGCGCCGCCCTGTCCTAGTCCGGCTGTTCCACCTCCTCCGGAGTGATCGTCCGCAGCTCCCCGTCCAGCAGCAGCCAGCGGGTGACGCCGACGGACTCCAGGAACGGCAGATCGTGACTGGCCACGATCAGCGCGCCCTCGTAGGACTCCAGCGCCGTGGTCAGCTGGCGCACGCTCGCCATGTCGAGGTTGTTCGTCGGCTCGTCCAGCATCAGCAGTTGCGGGGCGGGCTCCGCCAGCATCAGCGCGGCCAGCGCGGCCCGGAAGCGTTCGCCCCCGGACAGGGTCGCCGCTAGCTGGTCGGCGCGGGCGCCCCGGAACAGGAAGCGGGCGAGCCGGGCCCGGACCCTGTTGTTGGTGGCGGCAGGCGCGAACCGGGCCACGTTCTCGGCCACGGTCAGCTCGTCGTCGAGGACGTCGAGCCGCTGCGGCAGGAACCGCAGCGGGACATGTGCCGTCGCCTCGCCCGACAGCGGCGCCAGCTCCCCGGCGATCGTGCGCAGCAGCGTCGTCTTGCCCGCGCCGTTGCGCCCGATCAGCGCGATCCGCTCCGGCCCGCGCACATCGAGCCCGCCGGACACCCGCGCGCCGTGGGCGAGTTCGAGGTCCAGGAGGGTCAGGACCGTACGACCCGGCGGTACGGCCGTGTACGGCAGGTCGACGCGGATCTCGTCGTCGTCCCGTACGGCCTCCACCGCCTCGTCGAGCCGTTCCCTCGCCTCGGTGAGCCGCTCCTCGTGCATGATGCGGTGCTTGCCCGCGGACTCCTGCGCCGCCCGCTTCCGTGCCCCCATGACGATCTTCGGCTCGCGCTTCTGGTCGTTCATCTTCTGCCCGTACCGCTTGCGGCGGGCCAACTTGACGTGGGCGTCGACCAGTTCGCGCTTCTGCTTGCGGAAGTCGGACTCGGCGACGCGCACCATCCGTTCGGCGGCGTCCTGTTCGACGGCGAGGGCCTCCTCGTAGGCGGAGAAGTTGCCGCCGTACCAGGTGATCCCGCCGGAGCGCAGATCGGCGATCTGGTCGACGAGGTCCAGGAGTTCGCGGTCGTGGCTGACCACGATCATCACTCCCGGCCAGGATGCGACGGCCGTGTACAGCCGTCTGCGCGCGTACAGGTCGAGGTTGTTCGTCGGTTCGTCGAGGAGCAGGACGTCCGGCCGGCCGAGCAGCAGCGCGGCCAGCCGCAGCAGGACCGACTCGCCGCCGGACACCTCGCCGATGGTGCGGTCCAGGTCGATGTGTCCCAGGCCGAGTTCGCCGAGGGTGGCGAGGGCCCGTTCTTCCACGTCCCAGTCGTCGCCGAGCGTCTCGAAGTGTTCCTCGGCCGCGTCACCGGCCTCGATGGCGTGCAGGGCGGCCCGGCGCGCGGCGATGCCGAGGGTCTCGTCGACGCGCAGGGCGGTGTCGAGCGTGACGTTCTGCGGGAGGTGTCCGACCTCGCCCGCGACCCGCACTGTGCCGTCGACCGGGGCGAGTTCGCCCGCGATCAGTTTCAACAGGGTTGATTTTCCTGATCCGTTGACGCCGACGAGACCGGTTCTGCCGGGTCCGAAGGCGACGTCGAGGTCTTCGAGGACGGGGGTGCCGTCGGACCAGGCGAAGGAGAGGGACGTACAGGTGACGGAGGAACTCATGCAGACCTCGCGGTTGCTCGATGCGGTCAGGGCAGACGCGTTGCGAGACACCGCGGGGCGGGAGGCTGGTCCCGGAGGGCACGGAAAGGGCCCTGTTCCGGAGGACGGCTCGGACGCCGAGGTCGAACACGACGGACACACCTCAGGGGTGTGTGACGCGGTGTCTCAGAACCTCAGACGAGCAACGTCCTTCTCCAATCGATGGCAACAGGACCGAGGGAAACGCTACGGAGGGCCCTTGTCGCCTGTCAACGCAATTAAAAGGGCGCCCCCGGCCGACACATCGATGTCGGATTCCTGCCAGCCGACATGCGCCCGCGGCTGCTTGAGTGGGGCACATGACGAACCACAACACCCTTCGTGACCGGGCGCCGGCCTTCCGCGCGCTGCATGTACCGGGGCGTCCGCTCGTCCTGCCGAACGCCTGGGACGCCGCCAGCGCCCGCATCGCCGAGGACGCGGGCGCGTCGGCCGTGGCGACGACCAGCGCGGGCCTCGCCTGGGCCCTCGGCGTCCCGGACGGCGACCGGCTGGACCGGGACCGGGCCCTGGAGGCGGTCGCCCGCATCACCTCGGCCGTGTCCGTGCCGGTGAGCGCCGACATCGAGAGCGGCTTCGCGAAGGACCCGGCGGGCGTCGCCGACACGGTCCGCGCGGTGCTCGCGGCGGGCGCGGTGGGGGTGAACATCGAGGACGCGCTCTACGGCGGTGAGGGCGTCCTGCGCCCGGTCGCCGAGCAGGCCGAGCGGATCGCCGCCGCCCGGGAGGCCGCCGACGCGGAGGGGGTGCCGCTGTTCGTCAACGCGCGCATCGACACGTTTCTGCGGGGCGCCGGGGGAGTGGACGCGACCCTGGAGCGGGCCGCCGCGTTCCGGGCCGCGGGCGCGGACGGGATCTTCGTCCCCGGGGCCGTCGAACCGGGAACGGTCAAGGAACTCGCCGACGGGATCGACGGTCCGCTCAATGTGCTGGTCGGCCCCGGCGCACCATCGGTCGCCGAACTGGCCGCGCTGGGCGTCGCCCGGGTGAGCGCGGGCTCCGGCGTCGCCCTGGCCGCGTACGCCGTGGTCCGCCGTGCCGCGCGGGAGCTGCTGGACACGGGTACCTACGACGCGCTGGCGGGAGGGCTGGGCTACGGCGAGCTGAACTCGCTGCTGGACCGGGGGAAGTAGCTCAGCAGGCGTCCCGCATCAGCTCGGCGAGGTCGTGGTCCAGGTCGAGCTGGAGGTGTTCGAGACCGGCGGGCACCAGCTCACCGGTGGCCCGCAGGAAGCGGCGGATCTCCGTCGAGCGGACATGCACGACGGCGGTGCCCTCGGGGGCGTGGAACTCCAGGACGGTGCGGTCGAAGCCGTAGGGCCGCACCCGGACGTCGCCGTGGCCCTCCGCCCCGTGCAGACCGGCCGACAGGAGTTCCCGGGCGAAGGTCCAGCAGACCTCGACGCCCTCCAGGGTGGCCGGCGCGGGGAAGGTCATCCGGACGGCGAAGGGGTCGCGCCGGTCGTAGTGCAGGGTGGCGGGAATGCTCAGCATCCGCGGTGCGGCGGCGACGAGACGGGCCTCTACGGGCTGCTCGATGACGATGGACAACGCCTTGCTCCCTTGTGTGACGGCGGTGCGGACTGCGGTGACGGCCGGAAGGACTCCCGGAAGGACTCCGGAACGGACCTCCGGGTGGACTGGTCCGCATTGGAAGAGACGCCGGAACTGGCCAATCCGTGCACACCAATTTCTAGTGACCTCTGTCACCGCCGCCCATATGCGCCCAAGGCGGGCGAGGGCCATCTGGACGGCCTCCGGACAGTGGGCTAGCTTCGCCCGCCATGAGGCGCATGGGGAACACGCGACAGGTGGGACGTACGTACCGAAGGGCGGCGGCCGGGGTGATGTGCGCGACGGCGCTGGCCGTGCTGACCGCCGTACCGGCGCAGGCACGGGACACGGCGCACCGGGCCCCGCACTGGGAACTCAAGGACAGCGGGGCCGCCGGTGTGCGCTTCCGGGGACTGTCGGCGGTCAGCCGGAACACCGCGTGGGTGGCCGGGACCGCGGGAACCGTGCTGCGCACCACCGACGGCGGGGCGAGCTGGCGGAACGTCTCGCCGCCCGGCGCGGCCGACCTGCAGTTCCGGGACGTCGAGGCGTTCGACGCGCGGCGCGCGGTGGTGCTGGCGATCGGCGAGGGCGAGGCGTCCCGCGTCTACCGCACCGACGACGGCGGGACGACCTGGACCGAGTCCTTCCGCAACACCGACGCGAACGCCTTCTACGACTGCATGACCTTCTTCGACAGCCGCCACGGCCTCGCGATGAGCGATCCGGTGGACGGCAGGTTCCGCATCCTGTCGACCGGCGACGGCGGCCGCTCCTGGAAGGTGCTGCCCAGTACCGGGATGCCGGCCGCGCTCGACGGCGAGGCGGGCTTCGCGGCCAGCGGCCAGTGCCTGGTGAGCTCCGGGCCCCGGGACGCGTGGCTGGCCACCGGCGGGGGTGCACGCGCGCGTGTCCTGCACTCCGCCGACCGCGGCCTCACCTGGACGGCGACCGACACACCGATCCCGGCCGGTGACCCCGCGCGCGGGGTCTTCGCGCTCGCCTTCCGCGACCGTACGCACGGGCTCGCGGTCGGCGGCGACTACACCGCCGACCAGCCGTCACCGCTGGCGGCGGCCGTCACCGGCGACGGTGGCCGCACCTGGGCCCCCGCCACGACCCCGCCGCCCGCCTACCGCTCCGGCGCGACCTGGCTGCCCCGCAGCCGCTCCACCGCCCTCGCGGTCGGCCCCACCGGCACCGACGTCACGACCGACGCGGGCCGTACCTGGAAGACGGTCGACACCGGCTCGTACGACACCGTGGACTGCGCGGCCGACCTGGGCTGCTGGGCGGCGGGGGAGAAGGGGCGCGTCGCACGGCTGGAGGACTGAGGGCCGTGGGCGGTGCGGCGGGCCCTTCATGGGCCCCGCCGCCGGAGATGCCCGTACGCTCGGCACCACCATGACGACCGTACGCATTCCCGCGGGCTGGCCCGCGACCGAGGAGCAGGCCCGCGCCGTCCAGGACGAGTTGCGGGAGCGGGTGGTGACCGGTGAACCGGGACCGCCGCCGGGGACCGGGCACGTCACGGGAGTCGACGTCGCCTACGACGACGAGCGGGACGTGGTGGTGGCAGCGGCGGTCGTGCTGGACGCGGCGGACCTCACCGTCGTCGCCGAGGCCACGGCCGTCGGCAGCGTCTCCTTCCCGTACGTGCCGGGGCTGCTCGCCTTCCGCGAAATCCCCACGGTACTGGCCGCGTTGGAGTCCCTGCCCGGCCCGCCGGGCCTGGTCGTGTGCGACGGCTACGGCCTGGCCCACCCCCGCCGCTTCGGCCTCGCCAGCCACCTCGGTGTCCTCACCGGCCTGCCCACGATCGGCGTCGCGAAGAACCCCTTCACCTTCACCTACGACGACCCGGGCAGCCCGCGCGGCTCCGCCACTCCGCTCCGCGCGGACGCCGACGAGGTCGGCCGCGCGCTGCGCACCCGCGACGGCGTGAAGCCGGTCTTCGTCTCCGTCGGCCACCGGGTGACCCTGGACAACGCCTGTGCCCACACCCTCGCGTTGACCCCGCGTTACCGCCTCCCGGAGACGACCCGCAGGGCGGACGCGCTGTGCCGGCGGGCGCTGCGGGAGGCGACCGCCTGAGTACCGGTGGCGTGCCGCTTCTGAGTACCTGTTCTGAGTACTTGTACGGATGTGGCCGCGCTCGGGTGATCGGCAGGCTGTGCCGCATGACAACTCACCGTTCTCCGAAGCCCGTTGCCAGTCCGAGCCAGCCGATCGAGCGTGCCGTGACGATCGCGCTCGTCCTGTCCGTGGCGGCGGGCCTCGCCTGGATCGGCGGGATGATCTACACGCTGTGGCCGTGAGCCGGACGGGTGTGCGGAGGCGGAGAACACTCGAGCCCCACACCGCAACAACCGGTGTGGGGCTCGGACTTGAGCGCCGGGCAGGCCTTGCACCTGCATCTCCCCGCAGGAAGCGGGGCGTCTTTCCTTGGACCACCAACGCGTAACCAGGCTCCGGGTGTTACGGCGACCGGCTCGTGATCAACTATAGCCCATCCCGAGGGCCGCTCCGAACTCTCCGATCAGCGGGGCCAGTTCGTGGCCCGGCGTTCCGCCTCGGCGTGCCACCAGCCCGGCGGGGACGGGCCGACGGCCTGGGCGGTGGGCCGGTCCGGATGCAGTCCGAGGCGTTGCAGCGCGTCGGCGCGCACCCGGACGTCGAACCAGCCGTGCCAGTGGCCGTCCGGCCCGATGCCGCAGGCGAGACCCCAGCTCAACTCGCCCTCGGCGAAGGGCATCCAGTCGATGCCGTGCTCGCGCAGTCAAGCGCGTGCGGCCGCCCACGGCGTGAGGCGGCCGGGCACGTTCTCGTAGGCCGCGACGGTGATCCAGTCGGTGTTCGGCGTCCGCATGACGCCCATGGTGCCATGGGGAGCCGACACGCTCACCGCGTCGCCGCCACCCGGAACACGATGCCCGCGGCGCGGAGTCGCTCGACGAGGGCGTTGCCCATCGCGGCCGCCGTCGTCACCTGGCCGGCGGTGGGCGGGAGTTCGTCGAGGGCCAGGGAGAGGGCCGCCTCCGCGAACATCTTCGCCGTCTCGTCGTAGCCGGGGTCGCCGCCCGAGACCTCGGTGAAGACGCGTCGGCCGCCGCCCTCGCCCACGAACCTGACGGAGAACCAGCTCTTCGCGCGTTTCTCCGGGCTCGGTCCGTCGCCCGGCTTGAGGCGGTCGGACAACCAGCGGCGGGCGGGCGGGAGTTGAGCGGCGGTGGCCAGTGCGCCGACCGCAGTGACACCGCCGAGCGCCACGGGAAGGTGCCGTACGGCCGCGTAGTGGCGGTAGCGGAAGTCGGGACCGTAGCGCTCCAGGGCCCTCGCGGATCGTTGAACGATCTGCGGGTCGATGGTCGGCAAGGGCACCGCCCAGGAGCCGATCTCCCCGGCGAACCGCGGTGCCCCGGCGGGTGCGGTGGCCCGCCGTCCCACCAGCCGCGGTTCGTGGCGCCGCCGGTCCCGCGCGGCGGCCAGCACCTGCCGGCCGCGCCCGAGTTGGGTCAGCGCCGTGGCGAACGTACCGCCGGAGAACATCGCGTCGGCGGTCACGAAGCCGTCCACCGTCAGGGGCACCCCTTCCGGCAGCTGCTGGACGGTGAAGTACGCCCCCAGGTCGTGCGGAACCGAGTCGAAGCCGGCCGCGTGCACCAGCCGTGCGCCGGTCTCACGGGCGCGTGCGTCGTGGCGGACGTACGTCAGGTCGACGAACTCCGGCTCGCCGCTGAGGTCGAGATAGTCGGCGCCGGTGTCCGCGCAGGCGGCGACGAGGTCCTCGCCGTAGGTCACATAGGGGCCGACCGTCGTGGCCACCACGCGCGCGTGCTCGGCGAGTTCGCGCAGCGAGGCCGGGTCGGCGACGTCGGCGCGCAGGACGCCCAGCGCCGTGCCGCCGGGCAGCCGTTCGCGCAGCCGCTTCAGTTTGAGCTCGTCGCGGCCGGCGATCGCCCAGCGCAGGCCCTCGGGTGCGTGCGCTGCGAGGTACTCCGCGGTGAGCGCGCCGACGAAGCCCGTGGCTCCGAAGAGCACGATGTCGTAGGGACGGTCCGTCCTGTTCAGCCTGCTCATGACACTCCTGGGTCCCGCAGCCCGCGCCGCTGTCGGTGGCTGAGGCTAGCGTGAAGAGTGCGGAGCCCGACGACGAGCCCGGAGGTATCAGGTGGCCGTGCCCAGGAACGCCCTGAAGAAGTGGGCGAAAGTACGTGAGTTCGCCCTCGGGCTGCCGGGCGCGGTCGAGGAGTTCCCCTGGGGCGAGAGCGTCGCCAAGGTCAACAAAAAGGTGTTCGTCTTCCTCGGTGTCGACGACGGCAGCCACCCGCTCGCCCTCACGGTCAAGCTCACGGACGAGACCGCCCGCACCCACGCGCCGACCTCACCGGGCGCCGAGCCCGCCGGCTACGGCCTCGGCAAGGCCGGCTGGGTGCGGATACCGCTCGCCGGGCGGGGCGCCCCGGCCGCCGAGCTGCTGAGCGACTGGGTGGAGGAGAGCTACCGCGCGATCGCCCCGAAGCGACTGACGGCCGAGCCGGCCGCGGAGGGCCGTGGCCAGGGGCGGCCCGCGGAGGTACTTTGACTAAGCGCTTGCTCGCCGAGCTCTTGTATCGAATGGAACACGTTCTTAGCATCATCGGTGTTACATCAGTTGTGTCACAGCTGGGGGCTGGATGACAGCGGCAACGACGCCCGGGCACGGCCCGCTCTCCGGCGTGCGCGTGGTCGAGCTGGCCGGGATCGGCCCCGGCCCCTTCGCGGCCATGCTGCTCGCCGACCTCGGTGCCGACGTCGTCCGCGTCGACCGGCCCGGCGGCCCCGGACTCGGCATCGCCCCCGAGCACGACATCACCAACCGCAACAAACGCTCGGTCCTCGTCGACCTGAAGGCAACCGAAGGTCCCGCACGCGTCCTCGACCTGGTCGAACGCGCCGACATCCTCATCGAGGGCAACCGCCCCGGTGTCACAGAACGCCTCGGCGTCGGCCCCGAGGCCTGCCACGCCCGCAACCCCCGGCTCGTCTACGGCCGGATGACCGGCTGGGGCCAGGACGGCCCCTTCGCCCCGCGCGCCGGCCACGACATCGCCTACATCGCGCTGACCGGCACCCTCGGCATGATCGGCAGCCCGGGGGAGCCCCCGCCCGCCCCCGCCAACCTGCTCGGCGACTACGCGGGCGGCTCGCTCTACCTCGTCGTCGGCGTCCTCGCGGCCCTCCACCACGCGCGCGTGACCGGCACGGGCCAGGTCGTCGACGCCGCCATCGTCGACGGCACCGCCCACCTCTCCTCGATGATCCACGGCATGCTCGCCGCCGGCGGCTGGCAGGACCGGCGCGCCGCCAACCTCCTGGACGGCGGCTGCCCCTACTACGGCACCTACGAGACCGCCGACGGCAGGCACATGGCGGTGGGCGCGCTGGAGCCGCGGTTCTACGACGAGTTCACGCGCCTCCTCGGCCTCGCCGACTTCGCCGACGCCCGCAGGGACTGGACCCGCTGGGGCGAGCTGCGCGAGGCGGTCGCGGCCCGCTTCCGCAGTCGCACGCGAGACGAGTGGACCGTCGTCTTCGAGGGCACGGACGCGTGCGTGGCGCCCGTGCTGTCGCTCCGTGAGGCCCCGAAGCATCCGCATCTCGCCGCGCGCGGGACCTTCACCGAGCACGGCGGGATCACCCAGCCCGCCCCCGCGCCCCGGTTCTCCCGAACGCCCACCTCGGTGCGCGGCGGGCCCGCCCTGCCGGGCGCCGACACCTCGGACGTGGCCCGTGACTGGGACGTCCCCCGGCTTGCCGACGTCGTTGAGGACTCCGGTCGGGGAACACCTCGACGCGTCCTCGAAAACCCTCAGTGAAAGGCTTGGCAGTGAGCACCGAAGCGTATGTCTACGACGCGATCCGCACCCCGCGCGGGCGCGGCAAGGCGAACGGATCCCTGCACGGTACGAAGCCCATCGACCTGGTCGTCGGACTCATCCACGAGATCCGCGAACGCTTCCCGGACCTGGACCCGGCGGCGATCGACGACATCGTGCTCGGCGTCGTCGGCCCGGTCGGCGACCAGGGCTCCGACATCGCCCGGATCGCGGCCGTGGCCGCCGGGCTCCCGGACACGGTGGCCGGCGTGCAGGAGAACCGCTTCTGTGCCTCGGGTCTGGAGGCCGTCAACATGGCCGCCGCCAAGGTGCGTTCGGGCTGGGAGGACCTCGTCCTCGCCGGTGGCGTCGAGTCGATGTCCCGGGTGCCGATGGCCTCGGACGGCGGTGCCTGGTTCAACGACCCGATGACGAACCTCGCCGTCAACTTCGTGCCCCAGGGCATCGGCGCCGACCTGATCGCCACGATCGAGGGATTCTCGCGGCGCGATGTGGACGAGTACGCGGCGCTCTCGCAGGAGCGGGCGGCCACCGCCTTGAAGGAGGGCCGCTTCGAGCGTTCCGTGGTGCCGGTGAGGGACCGCAGCGGCCTGGTCGTCCTCGACCACGACGAGCACCTGCGCCCCGGCACCACCGCCGACTCCCTCGCCCGGCTCAAGCCGTCCTTCGCGGACATCGGCGAACTCGGCGGCTTCGACGCCGTGGCCCTGCAGAAGTACCACTGGGTCGAGAAGATCGACCACGTCCACCACGCGGGCAACTCCTCCGGCATCGTCGACGGCGCCTCGCTCGTCGCCATCGGCTCCAAGGAGGTCGGTGAGCGCTACGGCCTCACCCCGCGTGCGCGGATCGTCTCCGCCGCCGTCTCCGGCTCCGAGCCGACCATCATGCTCACCGGGCCCGCCCCGGCCACCCGCAAGGCCCTCGCCAAGGCCGGGCTGACCATCGACGACATCGACCTCGTCGAGATCAACGAGGCCTTCGCCGCCGTCGTCCTGCGCTTCGTGCGGGACATGGACCTGTCCCTGGACAAGGTCAACGTCAACGGCGGCGCCATCGCGCTCGGCCACCCGCTCGGCGCGACCGGCGCGATCATCCTCGGCACGCTCGTCGACGAACTGGAGCGCCAGGGCAAGCGCTACGGCCTCGCCACGCTGTGCGTCGGCGGCGGCATGGGCATCGCGACGATCGTCGAGCGCCTCTGAGACCCCGGCGGCCGGCAGCGCTGTCTGCGGCCACCCGAGGCTTCCGCGGCGACCAGAGACTTCTACGGAGAACCCCCTCATGACCGAGAGCACCACCATCCGCTGGGAACAGGACGACACCGGCGTCGTCACCCTCGTCCTCGACGACCCGAACCAGTCCGCGAACACCATGAACGCGGCCTTCCGCGACTCCCTCGCCGCGATCACCGACCGCCTCGAAGCCGAGCAGGAGTCCGTCCGGGGCATCATCTTCACGTCCGCCAAGAAGACCTTCTTCGCGGGCGGCGACCTGCGCGACCTGATCCGCGTCACGCCCGACACCGCCCAGGAGCTGCTCGACGGCGGCCTCGCCATCAAGCGGAACCTGCGCCGCATCGAGACCCTGGGCAAGCCGGTCGTCGCCGCGCTCAACGGCGCGGCCCTGGGCGGCGGTTACGAACTCGCCCTCGCCTGCCACCACCGCGTCGCGCTCGACGCCCCCGGCTCGAAGATCGGCTGCCCGGAGGTCACCCTCGGCCTGCTCCCCGGAGGCGGCGGAGTCGTCCGTACGGTTCGGCTGCTGGGCATCACCGACGCCCTGCTGAAGGTGCTGCTCCAGGGCACCCAGTACAGCCCCCGGCGGGCCCTCGACAACGGCCTCATCCATGAAGTGGCCGCCACCCCGGCCGAGTTGATCGCCAAGGCCCGCGCCTTCATCGACGCCAACCCGCAGTCGCAGCAGCCCTGGGACAGGCCCGGCTACCGCATCCCGGGCGGCACTCCGGCCAACCCCAGGTTCGCGGCCAACCTGCCCGCCTTCCCGGCCTCCCTGCGCAAGCAGACCAACGGCGCCCCCTACCCGGCCCCGCGCAACATCCTCGCCGCCGCCGTCGAGGGCGCCCAGGTCGACTTCGAGACCGCGCAGCTCATCGAGGCCCGCTACTTCGTCGAGCTGGCGGCCGGGCAGACCTCGAAGAACATGATCCAGGCGTTCTTCTTCGACCTCCAAGCCGTCAACTCCGGCGCCAACCGCCCCAAGGGCATCGAATCGCGACCCGTCCGCAGGGTCGCCGTCCTCGGAGCCGGGATGATGGGCGCGGGCATCGCCTACTCGTGCGCCCGCGCGGGCATCGACGTCGTCCTGAAGGACGTCACGACGGAGGCCGCGGCCAAGGGCAAGGCCTACTCCGAGAAGCTCTGCGCCAAGGCCGTCTCCCGCGGTCGTACGACCCAGGAGAAGGCGGACGCGCTGCTCGCCCGCATCACCCCCACCGCCGACCCGCAGCAACTCGCGGGCTGCGACGCGGTGATCGAGGCCGTCTTCGAGGACACCTCCCTCAAGCACAAGGTGTTCCAGGAGATCCAGCACATCGTCGAGCCCGACGCGCTGCTCTGCTCCAACACCTCCACCCTCCCCATCACCGTCCTCGCCGAAGGCGTCGAGCGCCAGGCCGACTTCGTCGGGCTGCACTTCTTCTCGCCGGTCGACAAGATGCCCCTCGTCGAGATCATCAAGGGCGAGCGCACCGGCGACGAGGCCCTCGCCCGCGCCTTCGACCTGGTCCGGCAGATCAAGAAGACGCCGATCGTCGTCAACGACTCGCGCGGCTTCTTCACGTCACGGGTGATCGGGCAGTTCATCAACGAGGGTGTGGCGATGGTCGGCGAGGGCATCGAGCCCGCGTCGATCGAGCAGGCCGCCGCACAGGCGGGCTACCCGGCCAAGGTCCTCTCCCTGATGGACGAGCTGACGCTCACCCTCCCGCGCAAGATCCGCAACGAGTCCAGGCGGGCCGTCGAGGAGGCGGGCGGCACCTGGCCCGCGCACCCCGCCGAGGCCGTCATCGACCGGATGGTCGACGAGTTCGGCCGCACCGGGCGCAGCGGCGGCGCGGGCTTCTACGACTACGGTGACGACGGCAAGCGCGCCGGCCTGTGGCCGGGTCTGCGCGAGCACTTCACCCGTGAGGGCGCCGGGATCCCCTTCCAGGACATGCAGGAACGCATGCTGTTCTCCGAGGCGCTCGACACCGTCAAGCTCCTTGAGGAGGGCGTCCTGACGTCCGTCGCGGACGCCAACATCGGGTCCGTCTTCGGGATCGGCTTCCCCGGCTGGACCGGCGGTGTCCTGCAGTACATCAACGGCTACGAGGGCGGCCTGCCCGGATTCGTGGCACGCGCGCGTGCGCTCGCCGAGTGCTACGGGGAGCGGTTCACGCCGCCCGCGCTGCTCGTCGAGAAGGCCGAGAAGGGCGAGCGGTTCGGCGACGCGCGCTGACGTGTCGGCGTATCGCTGAGCGACACGCTGCCCTTGCCCTCGGGGGACGGGACCCCGACGCTGACCCGCGAACCGGTCAGCGGTCCCGTCCCCCGAGGAGCCCCCATGGGTCACCGTCCCGCCCTCGCCCTCCTCGACATCCTGCGCGGTGAGAGCGTGGACCGGATCTTCGGCAACCCCGGCACCACCGAACTCCCCTTCCTCGCCGCCTTGTCGGAGGCCGAGGACGCCCCCGAGTACGTCCTCGGCGTCCACGAGGGCGCCGTCGTCTCCATGGCCGACGGCTACGCGCGCGGCACCCGCCGCCCCGCGTTCGTCAGCCTGCACATCGCCGCCGGACTCGCCAACGGCCTCGGCGGCCTGCTCAACGCCCGCCGTTCGCGCACCCCGCTCGTCGTCACGGCCGGCCAGCAGGACCGCCGCCACCTCCAGCAGGACCCCATGCTTTCCGGTGACCTCCTCGGCCTCGCCCGGCCCGCGGCCAAGGCGACGTACGACATCCAGCACGCCCGCGACCTGCCCCTCGCCCTGCGCCGCGCCTTCGCCCAGGCCCAACGGCCGCCCGCCGGGCCGGTGTTCCTGTCCCTGCCCATGGACCTGCTGACCGAGGACACCGAGGTCGAGGTCCCCGCCCGCACCGCACCGCCCCGGCCGGGCCCCGCCGCCGGACTCGACCGGGCCGCCGTACTGCTCGGCGGTGCCGCCCGCCCCGCGATCGTCGCCGGGGACGGAGTGGGCCGCGAGGACGCGGTCGGCGCACTCGTCCGTACGGCCGAGGCCTGCGGGGCGACCGTCCACCACCAGCCGATGGCCGACTGCCTCAACTTCCCCGCCACACACCCCCTTTACGCCGGGATGCTGCCACCCCGCCACGACGCGATCCGAGCCGCCCTCTCGGCCTACGACGCCGTCCTGATCGTCGGCGCCCACGCGTTCACGCCCCACCACTACAGTCCCGGGCCCGCCCTGCCGCCCGGCATCACCGTCGTCCAACTCGACTCGGACGCCGACGAGATCGGCCGCAACTTCCCCGCCGACGCGGGCCTGGTCGGCTCCCTCGCCCCCTCGCTGCACCGCCTGGCCGAGCTGTTGCGCGAGCAGGTCCCCGACCACATCGCGAAGGCCCGCCTGCTGCGCGCCGGTGAACGGCACACCGCCGAACGGGCCCGCGCCGAGTCCGCCGCCCGCGCCGCCTACTCGGCGGCACCCCTCGCACCCTGGGCCGCCGCCCACGCCGTCGCCCGCGGCCTGCCGCCGGACGCCGTGGTCGTCGAAGAGGCCATCACCGTGGGCCTGTTGCTCCGCAGGCTGCTACGCCTGGACCGGTCCGGCAGCTACACCCACACCGTCGGCGGCGGCCTGGGCTGGGGCATCGGCGCCGCCGTCGGCCGCTCGCTCGCCGACCCCGGCCGGCCGGTCGTCTCGGTCCTGGGAGACGGCTGCGCGCTCTTCGGACTCCAGGGACTGTGGAGCGCGGCCCGGCAGCGCGTGCCGGTGCTGTTCGTGGTGATGGGCAACGGCAGCTACCGCACCCTCCAGGACACCTACAAGGCGATGGGCGGCAGCGGCAGTTGCCCCGGCACCGAACTCGGCGCCCTGGACTTCACCCGGGCCGCGCGCTTCTTCGGAGTCGACGCGGCACGGGCGGAGAGCGCGGACCACCTGCGCGAACTGGTCGCCGGAGTCGACGAGTTGACGCGCCCGATGCTCGTGGACGTACCGCTGCGGACCGCGTAGAGATACCGCTTCGATTGCGGTCGCGACTCACCGTGACCCACACCTTGTCACCCGTGCGCTGAAGCGACCACCATCGGTCCATGACGGACGGGCAGTTGCCGAAGTCGGTGCTCGCGCGCGGAGTGTTGCTGCTGCGCGCCTGCGGCGAGGCCGGGACCGCGCTCTCCCTCGCCGAACTGGCCGTGCGCACGGGCCTGCCCAAGCCGACGGCACACCGGCTGATCGGCGAACTGGTCCGCCTCGGCCTGGTCGAGCGCATGGCGGACGGCAGCTACCGCATCGGGCTCGCCCTCTTCGTCCTGGGCCAGTCCTCGCCGTCCGTACGGGAGTTGCGGGACGTGGCGCTGCCCTACCTGGGCGACCTGCACGAGGCGACCCACGAGAACGTGCACCTGGCCGTGCCGGACGGCACCGACACCCTCTTCCTGGAGAAGATCACCGGCCGCCGCGCCACCCCGATCGTCTCCCGCACCGGCGGCCGGCTGCCCGCCCACTGCACGGCCACAGGCAAGGTCTTCCTCGCCCAGGACCCCCGCCCGCCCCGCCGAACCCTGCCGCGCCTCACCCCGCGCACCCTGGTCCTCCCCGGCCAGCTCGCCCGCGACCTCGCCCTCACCCGGGCCCGCGGCTACGGCGTCAACCTGGAGGAGGCCGAGATCGGCATCTCGGCGGTCGCGGCCCCCGTCTACGCCGCCGACCGCGGCTCCCGCCCGATCGCCGCGATCTCCGTCACCGGCGGCACCCGCCGCCTGGACGTGGACCGCATCGGAGCCCGGCTTTGCGCGGCCGCGCGGGCGATCACGCGGAGCCTGTCAGTCTGACGCGGCCACCTCAGGACCCTGCCGGTCCGACGCCGCCGCCTCGGGCCGCTGCACAGCCACCGCCAGCCCGTGCTCGGTCAGCTGCTCCCCGCGCACCTCCTCCGTGACCCGCCCGCGCACGAACACCAGCACCCGGTCGCACACCTCCGTCAGCTCCGCGAGGTCGGTCGAGGCGATCAGGACGGCCGCGCCGCCCGCCGCCAACTCGCCGACGATACGGTGCATTTCGGCGCGTACGCCGACGTCGACACCACGGGTCGGATCGTCCAGGACGACGATCTTCGGCTCGGTTGCGAGCCACTTGGCGAAGACGACCTTCTGCTGGTTGCCGCCGGAAAGGCGGGCCACCAGGTCGTACGGCCCGCCGCGCAGTCGCAGCCGCCCGGTCAACTCGGCCGTCAGGCGGACGAGTTCGGAGCGGGCGGGGGCGATCCCGCCCCGGCCCAGCGCCAGCCAGCTGACCGCCGTGGTGTTCTCCCACACCGTACGGTCCGGCATCAGCCCGTACCGTTTGCGGTCGCTCGGCACGAAGGCCACGCCTGCGCGCACCGCGCCCCGCAGCGAGTGCGGCAGACCGCGGCCGCCGACGTCCACCCGGCCCCCGGCGACCGCCGTACGCCCGCACACCACCGCCAACGCGTCGAGATGACCCGCCCCTTGCAGGCCCGCGACCCCGACCACCTCACCCGCCCGCACGGTGAACGTCACATCGGTCAGCCGCCCGGGCACGGTCACCCCGGAGAGCACCACGGGCGGCGGCCGGTCCGCCAACGACCGTGCCCGGCGCGGTGGTTGCTCCGGGCGGCCGCCCAGCATCGCCGACACCAACTCCGGTACGCCGACCTCGGCCCGCTCCACGCCCGCCAGGACGACCCGCCCGTCCCGCAGGACCGTCACCCGCTGCGCGAAGCGCATCACCTCCTCAAGGAAGTGGGAGACGTACAGGACGGCGATGCCCCGGTCGGTCAGCGTGCGCAGGACGCGTTCGAGGCGGTCGACGGCCGCGGTCGGCAGCGCCGACGTGGGCTCGTCGAGGATCAGCAGCCCCGGGCGGCGCAACAGTGCGCGCGCGATCTCCGTCAACTGCTGGTCCGCGAGGGAGAGTTCACCCAGTTCGGTGCGCGGGTCCACGTCGAGCCCGAGTTCCGCGAGGACCGGCCGGGCCGCCCGGTCCATGGCGCGCCGGTCCAACAGGCCCAGGCGCAGGGGTGGATGCTGGGGGAAGAGGTTCTCGCGGACGGTGAGGTCCGGGAAGAGGCTCAACTCCTGGGAGACGACGGCGATCCGGGTGTCCTTGGCCGCCCGCACCGTCCCGCCGTCCGCACCCAGCGTCCCCGACAGGATGCGCACCAGCGTCGACTTCCCGGCACCGTTCTCGCCGACCAGCGCGTGCACCTCACCGCCGCGCAGCCGGATCGACGCGCCGTCCAACGCCCGTACACCGCCGTAGGACCTGACCAGTCCCTCCGCCACGAGGATGTCGTCGTGGACCATCTCAGCGCGCGTCCTTCAGCGGCTTGAGGTTGGCCGCCTCGTCGCCGAGCAGCTTGTCGATCGTCGGCTTGTACCAGTCGTAGGCCGCCTGCGCCGACTTCTGCCGGGCGATGATGTCGTCGATGTCGGACGAGTCGACGACCGCGCCGGGGGACAGGAACCAACCGTCGGGCAGCTTCCCCTTCTTGTCCCGGACGGCCTCGATCAGCATCGCCGTGGACAGATAGCCCTTGAGGAAGTGCTGCGGGTCGATGGTCACGAAGTTGGAACCGTCCTTCACCGCGTCCAGGGTCTTCGGGTCGACGTCGAAGCCGGCCGTGAGCCACTTGCCGTGCTCCGCCTTCTTGATCTTGGCGAGGTTGTAGCTGTCGGCGTCACCGACACCGAGGAAGGCGAGCGCGTTCGGATGGGCGTTGACCTGTGCCGACCAGGAGCTGTAGTTCTGGCCGGGGTCGCTGTACGTCTGGAAGGGGCCGAGCACCTTGACGCCGGGGGCTTCCTTCTTGAACGTGTCGGAGATGCCCTTCGCGCGGTTGTCGAGCACCGGGGTCCCCGGGTTCGGCACACCGATCACGATCTGGCCCTTCGGGTCGGCGCCGAGCCGCTTCAGGGCCTCCTTCGCCATCAGCTCGCCGAGCGCGTAATTGTCGTTGCCCACATAGAAGTTCACCTTGCTGCCGTCGGTGGGGGAGGTGTCCAGGGCGACGACCGGGATGCCCTGGTCGACGGCGCGGGCGGCGGGCCGGGTGAAGATCGGCGGGTCGAGGTTCTCCAGGACGATGCCGTCCTTGGCGACCGTGGTGAGGTTCTGGAACAGCTGCACCTCTGCCGGGCCGTCCGTGTTGGGCGGTCCCACGGCCTTGAAGTCGACCTTCCCCGCGTGGCTCGCCGCGCTCTGCGCGCCCAGCACCATCTCGTGGGCGAAGTTCAGGGAGATGTTGGCGACCGAGATCCCCATCTTCAGCCGGCCGCCGCTGCCACCGGAGCCGGCGCTGCCGCAGCCTGCGGCGGCCAGCAGGACCAGGGCGCCGAGCGCCGCGGACCACGTACGCGAACGGGGGTGCATCACGGCCTCCAAAAGGCTGGACCACTAAGGGACTTGGGGCGGAGAGGGGTTTGGGCCAGGGGGACTCGGCGGCCCACAGGTGAGACCTCACTTGCGACGGCGTCCGGCGCGGCGCAGCGCGCTGTCGGCCGCGACGGCGACGAGGATCACCCCGCCGGTCGCGAACGACGTCCAGTTGATGGGGACTTCGAAGAACACCAGGCCGGAGGCGACGACCGACAGGATCATCGCCCCGGCCACCGCACCGACCACCGAGCCGCGGCCCCCGGCGAGCGGAGTGCCGCCGATGATGCACGCGGCGATCGCCTGCAACTCGTAGCCCTGGCCCAGAGTCGGATCTCCGGCGCCGTAGAAGGCGAGCGCGAGCGCGGCGGCGCAGGCCGTGGTCAGGCCGGACAGGGCCAGCGCCTGGACACGGGTGCGGACGACCGGGATGCCGCTGAACGCGGCGGCGTCGGGGTTGGACCCGATCGCCCGCACCCGGGCCCCGAAACGGGTCCGGGACAGCACGACCGCCAGCACGACGATCACGGCCAGCAGCACCCACAGCGCGAACGGCACCCCGCCCGGATCACCGCCCGCGAACGTGAAGAACGAGTCGTCCAGCGGGAGATCGGTGATCTGCTTGCCGTCCGCGAGCGCCAGCCCGACACCCCGGAACAGCATCAGGGTGCCCAGCGTGACGATGAACGACGGCAGCGCCAGCAGCGTCGTCACCAGCGCGTTGAACACCCCCAGCACGACCCCGGTGGCCAGCATCACCGGCACCGCCAGCCAGGGCGGGGTGCCGTCCCGCACCAGCAGCGCCCCGACGACCAGGCACATCGCGTAGCTGCCGCCGACCGACAGATCGACCTCGCGCATCGACAGCGCGAAGACCATGCCGCACGCCATCAGCGAGATGTAGACGGAGTTGTGGGCGGTGGACAGGAGGTTGTTCGTGTCCAGGAAGTCCGGGTACGGGATGCCGATCCCGGCGATCAGCAGCCCCAGCACGAGCAGCACACCGAACTCGTCCCGGACCCAGCGGCGCGGGAACGGCATCGACCGGCGCCCGAAGGACCCCAACAGGCCCTGCCCGCCGCCCTGTTCACGGGCGCGCTCGGCGTCGTCCGCGTCGTCCACGGCACGCTCGGTCTCGGTCATCGGGCAGGCTCCCGTAAGCGGCTGGTGCTGGGGTCGTCACGCAGGGTGGGCCCACCGGGCGTGAGCGGCAACCAGGGCGTTTCAGCGAGTGGAATGCGCTCTTGCCGGGTGCCTGACGGATCGTCACACTCGGCCCCATGGAGACGCGTACCGCCCTGGTGACCGGAGCGGCGCAGGGCCTCGGGCAGGAGTTCGCCGTCGCGCTCGCCGGGCGCGGCTACCGGGTCGCCGGACTCGATCTCGTCGCACAGCCGGAGACCGCCGAAAAGGTCCTGGACTACGTGGAGTTGATCGGCGACGTCACCGACGAGGCCCAGATCCAGCAGGCGTTGGACCACCTCATCGGCCAATTCGGCACCCTGCACGTCCTGGTCAACAACGCCGGCGTCTACCCGTCGCACCCCTTCGAGGAGACCACCCCCGAGGAATGGCGCCGCATCATGCGCGTCAACCTGGAGGCGCCGTTCCTGCTGACCCGCGCGGTCCTGCCGTATCTGAAGGCCGCCGGCCGGGGCCGCGTCGTCAACATCGTCTCGGCGGCCGTCCTCACCGCACCGCCCACGATGGTCCCCTACGTCGCCTCGAAGATGGGCCTGATCGGCTTCACCCGATCGCTCGCGGCGGCGCTCGGGCCCTACGACATCACCGTCAACGCGATCGCGCCCAGCATGGTGCGCACCGCGACCGCCGAGCGGACGGTCGGCGCCGACGGCGGCTTCGAGCACGTCCGCGACCAGCAGGTGGTGCCGCACACCCAGCAGCCGTCCGACCTGGTGTCGACCCTGCTGTACGTGGTCGACGAGGGCAGCGGATTCCTCACCGGACAGACACTCAACGTGTCAGGAGGATCCGCCTACTTGTGAGGCGCCGAGCCACTGCTGGAGCTCCTCCCGCAGCGACCGCTGAAAGACCGTCAGCAGGGCCTGCAGCACCAGGGGTTGCATGTGCGCGGACAGTGACTTCACGTCCTGCGCGGCGCGTTGGGACACCTCCTCGCGGAATACCTGCGACAGCTCGTGGGCCGCCGCGCGGGAATGCTCGATCAGTACGGTGCGCGCGGCGAGGATCGCCGCCTGCGGCAGCGGTACGTCGAGCAACCGCACCCCGAGCCGCAGCAGACCGGAGTCGACGCGGTACGCGGCACCGTCGACCCGCACCACGTCCATCGCGCCGAGCCGCTCCACGTCCTCCTCGGTCAGCGTCCGCCCCGCCCGCCGCTCCAGCTCCCGCCGGTCCAGGGTCTCCGTGCCGTCCGGGGCCCAGGAGGCCACCACCGCGCGGTGGATCGCGAGGTCGTGTGCGCCGAGGTCCGGCGGCAGTTGCCCCACGTACCGCTCGATCGCCGCCAGCGTCATGCCCTGGTGCTGCAACTCCTCGATCAACGCGAGCCGCGCCAGATGCTGCTGCCCGTAGTGCCCGACCCGCCGGGCCCCGATCACCGGGGGCGGCAGCAACCCCTTCGTGCCGTAGAACCGGACCGTGCGGACCGTGGTGCCGGCCCGCGCGGCCAGTTCGTCGATCGTGAGCGTCGGCTCCCCGGCGTCGGTCGTCATGCGCAGCAGTATCGCTGTCTCACCAACGCTGTGAAACCACCGGAAGCTCTGTGGAACCACCGGAAGGCCGTTGTCAGTGGTGCCCTCTACGGTGGATGGCATGGGGGAGATCAACTATGTCCGGGGTGACGCCACCGTTCCGTCGGTCAAGGGCGTCAAGGTGATCGCGCATGTCTGCAACGACATCGGGGGCTGGGGAAAGGGCTTCGTGCTGGCCGTGTCGCGCCGCTGGCCGGAGCCGGAGAAGGAGTACCGCGCGTGGCATCGCGCCCGCGCGGCCAACGACTTCGGGCTGGGCGCAGTCCAGTTCGTCCAGGTCGAGCGCTACATCTGGGTGGCCAACATGATCGGCCAGCGAGGGACACGCACGGGCAGCAAGGGCGTCCCCGTGCGCTACGAGGCGATCGACACGGCCCTGGGCCTGCTGGCCGAGCGCGCGGCGGAGCTCGGCGCGTCCGTGCACATGCCCCGCATCGGGTGCGGCCTCGCGGGCGGTAAATGGTCACGGGTGGAACCACTCGTCACCGAGCGGCTGGTACGGCGGGGGATCGCGGTGACGGTGTACGACCACGAGGACTGAACCGCCGAACCAACTTGCCCCACGCTGAAAGGAGTTGCAGAATCTTGCGCAACTGCGGAGAAGGTCGTGATCATGAGCCGTGACATCGACGTCCTCGTCCTGGGCGGCGCCGGCGTGGACACCATCGTCCACGTCCCCGAACTGCCGCTCCCGTACGCCGACAGCTACATGATCGACCCGGGCATCACCACCCGGGCCGGCCAGACCGGCGACTTCGTGGCCCTGGGTCTGAGCGCGCTCGGCCTGCGCACCCACCACCTCGACCTGCTCGGCGCCGACCCCGAGGGCGACCTGGTCCGCGCCTTCCACCGCGACCACGGCATCCCGCTCACCGAAGTCCCCGGGCCCGCCGGCACCAAGCGCGCGGTCAACCTCGTGGGCCCCGACGGGCGGCGACTCTCCCTCTACGACTCGACCCGCGCCCACCCCGACGACCGCCTGCCGGAACCCACGGTCCGGGCCCTCGCCGAGGCGAGCCGCCACGCCCACGTCTCCATCACCCAGCCCTGCGCCCACGCGCTGCCCACCCTGCGCGAGGCAGGGGTGACGATCTCGACGGACCTGCACAACTGGGACGGCAGGAACCCGTACCAGGAGGAGTTCGCCCTCGCGGCGGACGTCGTCTTCCTGTCCACCACCGCGCTCACCGGCGACCCCGCGCGCACCATGCGCGCCATCGCCGAGCACGGCCGCGCCGAACTGGTCGTCGCCACGGCCGGAGCGAAGGGCGCGTACCTGCTGGCCGACGACGAGGTGACCCACATTCCGCCGGTCACCCCGCCCTCCCCACTGGTCGACTCGAACGGCGCGGGCGACGCCTTCGCCGCCGCGTTCCTCTACGGCTGGCTCAACCGGGAGACACCGCAACGCGCCGCCTTCTACGGCGCGGTCGCGGGCGCCCACGCCTGCACGGTTCCGTCGACGGAAGCGGAGGCGATAGCTCGCGGCGACCTTCTGACGAGGGCAGGGGCAGCGCGCCGTTAGGAGCGCGGGGCTGTATCAATGTGCGGCTCCGCCGCGTGGGCGCGACCAGCCACAAACCGGCCCGCAGTGCCCCACTGCCGAACCCGGCAGACGCTCAGTGCACGTCGTTGGTAGCCGCGATCTTCTTCCAGGACTTCGGCTGCGCCGGTAGAGCCGACGACTTGGTGATCGCTGCTGCCCCAGCCGCCGGGGCCGCAGGCTTCGAGGGCTGGAACAGCCACGTGTCGAAGAGCGCCGACAACGACTTCCCCGACATCTTCTCGGCGTAGGCCTGGAAGTCCTGGACGGACGCGTTGCCGTAGGCGTGCTCCTTGGGCCACCCCTTCAGAATGGCGAAGAACGCGTCGTCGCCGACCTCGTTGCGCAGCGCCTGGATGGCCAGCGCCCCCCGGTCGTAGACCGGGAGCTCGAACTGGTTGTCCGGACCCGGGTCACCGGGCGCGATCGTCCAGAACGCGTCGTCCGCCGGATGCGAGGCGTAGACGTAGTCGGCGAGTTGCTGCGCAGTGCCCTCGCCCTCGTGCTCGGACCACAGCCACTGCGCGTAGCGCGCGAAGCCCTCGTTGATCCAGATGTCCTTCCAGCCCTTCAGCGACACGTCGTCGCCGTACCACTGGTGGGCCAGCTCGTGCACGACGACAGAGGTGTTGGCGCCGTTCGCGAACTGCTTCTGGCTGTAGTAGACGCGGGTCTGCGTCTCCAGCGCGTACCCGGTGGTCGTGTTGGGCACGTACCCGCCGGCCGAACTGAACGGATACGGCCCGAAGTAGCCACTCAGCCAGTCGACGATCTCCCCGGTCCGCTCGACACTCGCCCGTGCGGACCCGTCGTTGTCGCCGAGGTCCTTGCTGTAGGCGTTGATGACCGGGACCCCGCCCTCCGAGGTACTGGTCGTGATGTCGAACTTTCCGACGGCGAGCGTGGCCAGATAGGTGGCCTGCGGCTTGTTCTCCCGCCAGTTGTAGCGGGTCCAGCCGAGCTGTGAACTCGTCGACTGGAGCGTGCCGTTGGAGATCGCCTGGGTGCCGTTCGGTACGGCCACCGACACGTCGTAGGTCGCCTTGTCGCTCGGGTGGTCGTTGCTCGGGAACCACCACCACGCCGACTCGGGCTCGTCCGCCGCGACCGCGCCGTCCGGAGTGCGGTGCCAGGTGTTGAAGCCGTAGGCGCTCTTCGTCGACGGCACCCCGCTGTAGCGGACCACGACCGTGATCGGTGTGCCCGTCGGCAGCGGGGTCTTCGGGGTGATCTCCAGCTCGTGCTGGCCGGAGGTCGCGAAGGTCGCCTTCACGCCGTTGACCCGTACCTCGCTCACGTCGAGGAGGAAGTCCAGATCGAACCGTGAGAGATCCTGCGTGGTCCTGGCGAGGATCGTCGCCGTACCCGCCAACTCGTCGGTGGCGGGCTGGTATTGAAGCCTGAGGTCGTAGTGCGAGACGTCGTATCCGCCGTTGCCGTAGTACGGGTAGTAGGGATCGCCGATACCGGGAGCGCCGGGGGAGTAGCTTGCCGCCGAGGCCGGGATCGCCAGCAGCAGGGAGGCCGCCGCGAGCGCTCCCGGCGCGATGATTCTGCGGTGCACGAGAACTCCAAGTCGTAGGGCTCCCCGGGAAACCGAAGAGCCGTGGGGGTCCACGAAGGTCGAAGCGCCGAAGAGCCGAAGAGTCCGCTCGGTCTTCAGTCTGTTCAAAGGCTATTCAGTCCCTGTGCTCCCACGCCTGTCCACGGCACCTCCTGTCACACGATCGCCATTCGGCCGACATGACTCCGAGTGCCTCTTCCAGCACGGGAGTTGATCGATGTACCGTCCGCGCATGCCGAAACGCACGCGCTTCACGATCTGGAGATCGCTCGCGACGGCGGCGACCGCCGCCCTCCTGGCCACCTTCCTCACCCCGGCAGTGGCCCAGAGCGCCCCGCAGGAAAGCCAACCCGTCTACTCCTACGCGAACGCCGTCCGCGAGGCCGTCTGGGTGGACACCGGACTCGACGGCGACGGTGACGGAAAGCCGGACCGTGTCGCCGTCGACATCGTCCGGCCGAGCGAACCCGCCCGCGAGGGCCGCAAAGTACCCGTCATCATGGACGCCAGCCCCTACTACTCCTGCTGCGGACGCGGCAACGAGAGCCAGCTGAAGACCTACGACGCCAACGGCAACGTTGTCCAGATGCCGCTGTTCTACGACAACTACTTCGTGCCCCGCGGCTACGCCTTCGTCGGCGTCGACCTCGCCGGGACCAACCGCTCCGACGGCTGCGTCGACGTCGGCGGCCGTTCCGACATCCAGTCCGCGAAGGCCGTCGTCGACTGGCTGAACGGACGCGCCAAGGCGTACACCACACGCACCGGAACCGCCCGCGCGACCGCGAGCTGGACCAACGGCAAGACGGGAATGATCGGCAAGAGCTGGGACGGCACCATCGCCAACGGCGTTGCCGCCACCGGCGTCAAGGGCCTGAAGACGATCGTCCCGATCAGCGCCATCTCCTCCTGGTACGACTACTACTTCGCCAAGGGCGCCCCGCTCTACGACTCCGGCCCCGACTGGCTCTCCGGCTACGTCGACAGCCCCGACGCGCAGGCCAAGTGCGCCGCCGTCCAGCAGAAGATCGTCGACGGGGCCCCGCGCACCGGTGACTGGACGCCGTTCTGGACCGAACGCGACTACGTGAAGGACGCGAGCAAGGTCAAGGCCAGCGTCTTCCTCGTGCACGGGCTGCAGGACCTCAACGTCCGCACCAAGAACTTCGGCCAGTGGTGGGACGCCCTCGCCAAGAACGGCGTAGAGCGCAAGATCTGGCTCTCCCAGACCGGCCATGTCGACCCCTTCGACTACCGGCGCGACGCCTGGGTCGACACCCTGCACCGCTGGTTCGACCACGAGCTCCTCGGCTACGACAACGGGATCGACCGCCGGCCGATGGCCGACGTCGAACGCCACCCCGACCAGTGGGTGACGTCCAAGGTCTGGCCGCCGAGCGGCACCGCGACCACGACCCTCCACCCCGCGCAGGGCACCCAGGCGGGCGTCGGCACCCTCGGCCTCGGCAAGGGCACCGGAACCGGGACCTTCACCGACAACCTGCAGGAGAGCGAGACCGACTGGGCCGCCGCGATCGACAAGTCGACGGCGGACAAGGCCGGTTTCGTCACGGGACCGCTCAAGGAGGACCTGCGTCTTTCGGGTTCCTCGAAGGTGACGATCACGGCGACACCCACCACCGCCACGGCCCATCTCTCCGCCGTACTGGTGGACCTGGGCCCGGACACCATCCGCGACTACGCCGACTCGGCCGAGGGCATCACGACACTCACCAACCGCACCTGCCGGGGCGAGAGCACGGCCGGCGACAGTGCCTGTTTCCTCGCAACTCAGGCCAAAACCATGGCAGTCGACTACAACGTCTTCAGCCGCGGCTGGGCGGACCTCGGCAACTACGCCTCCGCCACGAAGGGTGTACCGCTCACCCCCGGCAAGGCGTACACCATCACGCTCGACCTGGCGGCGACCGACCACGTCGTCCCGGCCGGGCACCGCCTCGCCCTGATCGTCGCGGGCACGGACAAGGACCTCATCGACCCGCCGTCCACCACCCCGACGCTCACCCTGACCCTGTCCCGCACCGCGGCCCAACTCCCGCTCGTCGGCGGCGCGTCGGCGTTCGCGAAGGCCACGGCGGGCGCCAGGTCCACGGCCCCCACCGCCCCAGCCCTCGACGGCGTACGGACACCCCGTTCCGCCACCCATCGGGTACCCGGCAGCTGATCACCGCCCCGGAGCGGAGCGGCGGCGCGAACACGCTCCGGCGCCCCGCTCCGGGCACGCCGTTCGGGGGTCTCGCCGGGCGCCCGCTCCGGGCACGCCGATCGCACACCTCGCTCCGCGTCTGCCGCTCGCGGATCTCGCTTCGCGTCGGCGTCGGGCACGGCTGCCCCAGACCTCTCGCCCGTGTCGGGCACGCCGGCGCGCACCCCGCTCCGCCGCCCGCCTCGGACACGTCGGCCGCCGAAGGATCCGAGGCTCAGCCCAGCCGGAGCCGTGCCAACTCCGCGGCCTCCTCCGCGCACCCCCACGCCACCGTGATCCCCGCCCCGCCGTGACCGTAGTTGTGCACCAACACCCGCCCGCCGCGCAGCACTTGACGCTCCAGCCGGACCGCGGGCCGGGTCGGCCGCAGGCCCACCCGGTGCTCCAGGACCCGGGCGTCGGCGATCTCCGGGCGGATCGCCGCGCAGCGGGCGATGATCGCCTCGGCGGTCGCGGGGTCGGGTGTCATGGACCAGGCGCCGTCCTCGGCCGTACCGCCCAGGATCAGCCCGCCCGGCTGGGGGAAGAAGTACGTGGACGTGTCCGCCGTGTGGTCGACCGACGTGAACCAGGTCGTGATCCCCGGGTTCTCCACCACGACCAGCTGACCGCGCACCGGCCGCATCGAACGGTCGGGCACCAGGTCCAGGGAGTCCAGCCCGGTGCAGTTGACCACGACGGGCGCCGGCACCTCGGTGAGGTCCGTCACCGACGCCTCCTCCACCGTCCCGCCCGCGCGCAGGAACCGCTCCCGCAGCCACGGCAGATGCGTCGACATGTCGATCAGCGGCAACCGTGCCCACAGCCCGCCGCCCGCGTACTCCTCGGCCCGCGCCTCGCGCAGCCCCGGCACCCGGCGCGCCCACGGGCCCAGCTCGTCCAGCCGTGTCCCGCCCTGTACACCCTCGACCATGCGTACGCCCGTCTCGCCGGGCCGCGCCGCCAACTCCTCGTACACGCCGAGCGATCGGAGCGCCCACTCACCGACGAGTGCCTCCGGCTCGATCCGGTACGGCCACCACAGCGCGCCCGCGACCGCCGAGGTCGTCAGCTCGACGGTCTCGCGCGTCCACACCCGGACCCGGGCACCGCCCTCGGCCAGGACGACTGCCGTCGTCAGCCCGATGACGCCCCCGCCGACCACGATGACTTCGCCACCCACACCGCTCTCCATGCGCGGACGGTAGCGGAATACACCATGCCGTGCTCACACCGGCATCGCGCTGGGGATACTCACAGCATGTCTGCCGAACACGCGATGTCCGCCGCGTACGCGGCCTTCGGCCTGGCACCGGCGATGCGCGCCGGTGAAGTCCTCGCGGACGGCGGCTACCAGGTGCACCGCGACTTCGTCGACTTCCTCGTCGACGGCCGCCCGCTGCTCTTCCGGCTCGCCGACCTGGACGCCGTCTCCCCGCTCGCCTCCGACGTCCCGCCCGCGATCTTCACCGCCCAGGTCCGCAGCCTCCTCCTGGAGACCGACCCACCGCTGGAGGGCGGACGCCACATCATCTACGGCTGCCCCGAGTGCGCGGACCTCGCCTGCGGCGCCGTCACCGCCGTCATCGAGCGTGTCGGCACCGACTACATCTGGCGCGACTTCGCGTGGCAGACCGACGAACACGCCGACCTGGAGCGCAACGGCTACCACGGCATAGGGCCCTTCCGCTTCGCCGGCACCGAGTACCGCACGGCCCTCGACTCCCTCATCGACGGCACCGAACCCCCGGCCGCCCGACGCCGCGTCCTCCTCATCGGCGCCCGAGTCGCCGTCCTCAACAAACTCGCCGCCGCCCTCCGCGCCATCGGCATCGGCGCCGAGATCACCGGCGACGCGACCCATGTCCCCGCCGACGAACTCCGCCGCTACGGCGCCGTCGCCTTCGGCCGCGCCGTCACCCAGGACGAACGCGCCGCCGTACGGACCGCCTTCGACCGCGCCGGAGTCGACGTGGCCTACGTCGACGGCCTCGCCCCCATCGTCCCGCTCCTCGTCGCCCAGATCGAACACGCCCTGGACGCCCGTCCGTTGGAGCAGCACCGGCTGACCCGCCTGGTCGCCGCCGACGGCGAGGCGGGCATCGAGGTCACCTCTCCCTGCCGGGTGCGCGTCACGGCGTACCGGCTCGACCGCCTCTACCGCAGCCACGCCCAGGACGTCTTCGACGGCGTCCTGGAACCCGGCCGCCACCGCATCGCCCTGGACGCGAAAGCCGTGAAGGGCGAGTCCTTCGTGGTGGCCCGCACCATGGGGAGCGTGCTGGTGGAGCCGATGGCGCGCTGAAGACCGCGGCGAGGGCGGGCAAACGGACCGATTAGGATCGGCGGTCTGATGACTGCCACTCTCGTCGCCAAGAATCTCGCCGCCGGACACGGCGACCGAGCCCTGTTCAGCGGGCTCGACCTCGTCGTCGCCCCCGGCGATGTGATCGGCCTTGTCGGTGCCAACGGCGCCGGCAAGTCCACCCTCCTGCGGATGCTCGCCGGACTCCTCGCACCGGAGGAGGGCGAGCTGCGCCTCTCCCCGCCGGCCGCGACCGTAGGACATCTCCCGCAGGAGCCGGAGCGGCGCCCGGGCGAGAGCGTGCGCGAGTTCCTGGCGCGCCGCACCGGCGTCGCCGAGGCCCAGCGCACGATGGACGAGGCCACCCAGGCACTGGTCGACGGCGCACCCGGCGCCGACGACGCCTACTCGACGAGCCTGGAGCGCTGGCTCGACCTCGGCGGCGCCGACCTCGACGAACGCGCCGAGGAGATCGCCGACACTCTCGGCCTCACGATCGACCTCGACCAGCCGATGACGTCCCTGTCCGGCGGCCAGGCGGCGCGAGCGGGCCTGGCTTCCCTTCTTCTGTCGCGTTACGACGTCTTCCTCCTCGACGAGCCGACCAACGACCTGGACCTCGACGGCCTGGAACGTCTCGAACGCTTCGTCTCCGGCCTGCGCGCGGGCACCGTCGTCGTCTCGCACGACCGCGAGTTCCTCACTCGCACCGTCACCAAGGTCCTCGAACTCGACCTGGCCCAGAACCAGATCAACCTCTACGGCGGCGGGTACGAGGCCTACCTGGAGGAGCGGGAGGTGGCCCGCCGGCACGCCCGCGACGACTTCGAGGAGTACGCCGACAAGCGCACAGCCCTCCAGGACCGAGCCCAGATGCAGCGCGGCTGGATGGACAAGGGCGTCAAGAACGCCCGCCGCAAGGCGAACAACGACAACGACAAGATCGGCCGCAAGTTCCGCAGCGAGGCCAGCGAGAAACAGGCCGCGAAGGCCCGGCAGACGCAGCGCATGATCGAACGCCTCGACGTCGTCGAAGAGCCCCGCAAGGAGTGGGAGCTGCGCATGGAGATCGCCTCCGCGCCCCGCTCCGGCGCGGTCGTCGCGACCCTGCGGGACGCCGAGGTGCGACGCGGGGACTTCACCTTCGGCCCGGTGTCCCTGCAGATCGACTGGGCGGACCGGGTCGCGGTGACCGGCGCGAACGGCGCGGGCAAGTCGACCCTCCTCGGCGCGCTGCTCGGCCGTGTCCCGCTGGACGCGGGGCAGGCTTCGCTGGGCTCGGGCGTCCTGGTCGGCGAGGTCGACCAGGCCCGCCAGCTGTTCCACGGCACGGAGTCCCTGCTCGACGCGTTCTGCGCGGCCGTCCCTGACACCGAACCGGCCGAAGTCCGCACCCTGCTCGCCAAGTTCGGCCTCAAGGCGAACCACGTGATGCGTCCGGCCGGGAGCCTCTCACCGGGCGAGCGCACCCGTTCGGCCCTGGCGCTGCTCCAGGGCCGGGGCGTCAACCTCCTGGTCCTGGACGAGCCGACGAACCACCTGGACCTGCCGGCGATCGAGCAGTTGGAGTCGGCGCTCGATGCCTACGAGGGCACGCTGCTGTTGGTCACCCATGACCGTCGGATGCTGGACGCGGTGCAGGTGACTCGGCGGTTGGAGGTGGCGGACGGGAAGGTGACGGAGCAGCGGTGAGGTTCGGGAGCGTCGTTCACTGCGGGTCGGCGGGGGCCGGTCGCGCAGTTCCCCGCGCCTCTGAAGGGGCGCTCTCCGTACCGGAGTTGAGACGATCGGCTTCTTTGGCGGCGCGCTCCACCCGATCCCGATGGGCCGCCCACCAACTCGCATCGCCCGGTGCCATGTTGTCGCCCCCGGCCCGCTGGCCCACCGCTCCGTCGATGAGTTCTCGTACGACGTCGGCGTGGCCCGCGTGCCGGGACGTCTCGTAGATCATGTGGGCGAGGGCGCGGTGCAGGGTCAGTTCGCTTCCTCCCTCACCGGGCATGCGGCCGACCGCGTCCAGGGGCAGCGCCTCGATCGTCGCGTCCGAGTGGGCGCAGATCCGCCGGTAGTCCCCGACGATCTGCTTCCGTGTCTCATCGGGCCTCGCCCACAGATCCGCGTTGGGCTCCGCGTCTCCCGCGATCCACAACTCCGGTGCGTCGACGGGCCGTCCGAAGACCGTCCCGAAATAGAACGCCTCGGCCCCGGCCAGATGCTTGACCAGCCCCAGCAGATTGGTCCCGGTCGGCGTCATCGGCCGCCGGATGCCGTACTCCGACAGCCCTTCGAGCTTCCAGAGCAGTGTGTCCCGGGCGTCCTGCAGAATGAGGCGCAGGTCGGCTTTGAAGTCCGGTGAGATCATGCGCCCAGTCTGTCGGCGAGATGATCCACGTCCACCAATTTTCGCCGCCCAGCGTCCACACCCCGGGGGCGCGGGGAACTGCGCGACCAGCCGCAACTGACCCGCAGCTCCCCACTGCCCGACCGGCAAAACCGTCAGCGCTTGCCCTTCTTGCCCGGGTCCAGCAGCCCCGCCTTCCGCAGAGCATCAGCCATCGCACTGTTGCCCGGCGGCGGAGCCACCTGCCGCGATCCACCACCTTGACCGCCATGCCGCTGCTGGCGCTGCTGAGGAGGACGCCCTCCACTCCGCTGCCCGCGCTGGGCACCCCCACCCTGCTGTCCCCGCTCACCGCCGGCGGCCGCCGCCTCGTCCTCCAGCCGCAGCGTCAACGAGATCCGCTTCCGCGGAATGTCGACATCAAGCACCTTCACCTTGACGATGTCGCCCGGCTTCACCACGTCCCGCGGGTCCTTGACGAACCTCTTCGACAGGGCGGAGACGTGCGCCAGCCCGTCCTGGTGGACACCGACATCGATGAACGCCCCGAACGCGGCGACGTTCGTGACGACCCCCTCCAGGACCATCCCGGGCGCCAGGTCGGAGATCTTCTCGACGCCGTCCTTGAACGTGGCCGTCTTGAACGCGGGCCGCGGGTCACGGCCCGGCTTCTCCAGTTCCCTCAGGATGTCGGTCACGGTCGGCAGACCGAACTTCTCGTCCACGAACTCCGTCGGCTTCAGCGAACGCAGCACCGCCGTGTTGCCGATCAGCGACGCCACCTCGCTGCCCGCCGTCTTCACCATCCGCCGTACGACCGGATACGCCTCGGGGTGCACGCTGGACGCGTCGAGCGGGTCGTCGCCGCCGCGGATGCGCAGGAAGCCCGCGCACTGTTCGTAGGCCTTCGGGCCGAGCCGGGCCACGTTCTTCAGCTGGGTGCGCGAGGTGAAGGGGCCGTTGGCGTCGCGGTGCGACACGATGTTCTCGGCGAGGCCGGAGGTGATGCCGGACACGCGCGAAAGGAGCGGTGCGGAGGCCGTGTTGACGTCCACGCCGACGCCGTTCACACAGTCCTCGACCACCGCGTCCAGCGAACGCGACAGCTTCACCTCGGACAGGTCGTGCTGGTACTGGCCGACACCGATGGACTTGGGGTCGATCTTCACCAGCTCGGCCAGGGGGTCCTGGAGCCGGCGCGCGATGGAGACGGCGCCGCGCAACGACACGTCCATGTCGGGCAGTTCCTGCGAGGCGAACGCGGACGCCGAGTACACGGACGCGCCGGCCTCGGACACCATCACCTTGGTGAGCTTCAACTCCGGATGCTTGGTGATGAGTTCACCGGCGAGCTTGTCGGTCTCTCGGGACGCCGTGCCGTTGCCGATCGCGATCAGGTCGACCGAGTGCTGTGCGGAGAGGCGGGCCAGCTTGGCGAGCGCCTCGTCCCACTTGTTCGCCGGGACGTGCGGGTAGATCACGTCCGTGGCCACGACCTTGCCGGTCGCGTCGACCACCGCCACCTTCACACCCGTTCGGAAACCGGGGTCCAGGCCCAGCGTCGCGCGGGTGCCGGCCGGGGCGGCGAGCAGCAGGTCGCGCAGGTTCGAGGCGAATACGTCGACCGCCTCGTCCTCGGCCGCCGTACGCAGCCGCAGCCGCAGATCGATGCCGAGATGCACGAGAATGCGGGTGCGCCAGGCCCAACGGACCGTGTCCTGCAGCCACTTGTCGCCGGGACGGCCCCGGTCGAGGATCTGGAAGCGATGGGCGACCATCCCCTCGTAGGAAGAAGGCCCCTCGGTGGACTCCTCGGGCTCCAGGACGAGATCGAGGACCTCCTCCTTCTCGCCGCGCAGCATCGCGAGGACGCGGTGCGAGGGCAGCGCGGTGAACGGCTCCGAGAAGTCGAAGTAGTCGGCGAACTTGGCGCCCGCCTCCTCCTTGCCCTCCCGCACCTTCGCCGCGAGCCGTCCGCGCACCCACATCCGCTCGCGCAGCTCGCCGATCAGGTCGGCGTCCTCCGAGAACCGCTCGGTGAGGATCGCCCGGGCGCCGTCGAGGGCGGCCTGCGGATCGGCGACCCCCTTGTCGGCGTCGACGAACGCGGCGGCAGCGGCCAGCGGCTCCACGGACGGGTCGCCCAACAGGCCGTCCGCAAGCGGTTCGAGCCCCGCCTCGCGCGCGATCTGCGCCTTGGTGCGCCGCTTGGGCTTGAAGGGCAGGTAGATGTCCTCGAGGCGCGCCTTGGTCTCGGCGGCCCGGATCTGCGCCTCCAGCTCCTCGGTGAGCCTGCCCTGCTCGCGCACCGATTCGAGGATCGCGGTCCGCCGCTCCTCCAGCTCCCGCAGATACCGCAGCCGCTCCTCGAGCGTGCGCAGCTGCGCGTCGTCGAGCATCTCGGTCGCTTCCTTGCGGTAGCGGGCGATGAAGGGCACCGTCGAACCGCCGTCGAGCAGCTCGACGGCGGCCTTCACCTGCCGCTCCCGTACGCCGAGCTCCTCGGCGATCCTGCCTTCGATGGACCCTACGAGGGGTGTCGTCACGCCCGTACCGCCTTCTCCACTGAGGTTGCGCGGCAATTGTGGCAGGTGGCACCGACACTCGGGGATCAGGGCGCAGTCCCGGAGTCGATTTTCGGTGATCTTCTGGACGGTGGGAGCAGAGATAGGAGAGGCTGCTGGTATCGCCTGGTATGAGCAGGCAACAGCCAACTGACACCCTTCCCAGCGAAGTTGAGGCTCATGCCCGCGACAGTCCCCCTTGCGCCCCCGTCCCCCGCAGTCGCCGAACTGGCGGCACAGCACGAACTGGGTGCGCTGCTCGCCACCTTCAAGCCACAGCGGTTCGGGTGGTTCGTGAAGTCGTCGTTCTACCTGACGCTCGCGGTGCTGTTCTTCATGTTCGTGGTGCCGGCCGTGATCTTCTACTACGTGGCGCTGCGCCGCACCCCTGACTTCAACCCCAGACAGGCGGCCAAGCGGCTGCACCTGTTCGAGCACGGCATGATCGCCGACCAGGAGACGGGTGCGGGCGCGGTGGCCGTGAGATGGGACCGGATCAGGCTCTACGAGGAGCAGGTCCAGAAGATCATCAACGGCATACCGGGTCCGATCCTGTACACCTGCGCGGCGACGAGCCCGGGCGCGAGCGTGACGGTCACCAACTTCTACGAGAACCCCCGCACCTGGGCCCCGGCCATGCAGAGGGCGGTACTTGGAGCCCAGGGCGCCGCCGCGCAGCAGGCGTTCCTGGCCGGCGAGGTCCTGGACTTCGGCGAGTTCGACCTCTCCACCGCCGGCGTCGCGCACCGCAAGAAGGTGCTGCCCTGGACCCAGGTGGGGCAGGTCAAGCTCGGCGGCGGCGCCGTCGCCGTGATGAAGAACGGTGAATCGGCCTTCTGGGCCCGCGCCATGGCCAAGAGCGTCCCGAATCTTCAGGTGTTCCTGGCCATGGTGGACAAACACCGCAGCGCGTGAGCCTTCTCTTCGCATCGCTCGGCGGGAGTGCGCCGGCGTTGCCGCGGTGACTTCCCGCCGCTGCGCCGTCGGCTAGCTCTTGCCGAGCAGATTCCCCGGAAACGCCCCGGCGGCGAGCGCGCGCCGGGCGAACCCGGTCGCCAGCTCGGTCAGCCGTACGACCCCTTCGGCGCCCAGGTGCTCGTACGGTGCCCGGTCCAGCCGGTCCGTCTCCGTCTCGATCCCGGCGCGCAGCGCGACGCCCGCCTCGGTCAACTCGCCGTCCCCGTCGAGCAGTCCGCGCTCCCGCAGCCGTCCGGCGGCGGCGTCCCACTCCTCCTGGCTCCAGCCGCGAGTGCCGAACACCCACTTCGGGGTCATGCCCTTGCCGGTCGCGGTGTGGGTCACCACGGCCTCCAGACCGTCGAGTTCGGCGGACATCAGGACGGCCAGATGACCGTCGCCGCGGTGCTCGCGCAGCAGGGTGGCGGCGTGGAAGTACGCGAGGTGCGGCTCCTCGGGGACCGGCAGATCGGCATGCGCGGCGTACAGGGGACGCGCGGCACGCGTGCACGCCTCGGCGGCCCGCAGCGCCAGCCGCGCGGCCTCGGCCATCTCCGCCGACTCGACGACGACGTCGTCCAGCAGCCGGCGCAGGGTCGCGTCGACGGCACGCGCGCGTGCCCGCAGGGCCTGCTCCGGGGAGACGGTCTCCCACACGGCGGGCACATGCCGGGCCACGAGCTCGTACTTGTAGTTGTAGAAGGTCGCCGCCACCACGCCGGGCCCGACCCGCCCCAGCGCCGCCGCCCGTACGGCGAAGTTGACGGCCCTGGAGTCCGTGACACCGAGCTCCGCCAGTTCCCTCCCCAGGTCGGGCGAGAAGTAGAGCGTGGCGTGCAGGGAGTTGAGCGCGTTGTGGCAGCGGCGCCCGGCACGGGGGTCGACGGCGGCAGTAGTCATGACGGTCACGTTACCGACTGGTTGGTACGGCCTCCAGTGGCGGGCGTCGGATGGCGGAAAAGGTGGGGTAGTCGTCATTGCGGCCACTGCGGGGAGCGCGAAGAACCGGCGGTGTGCGAACCGTCCCGGTGGCCCTCTTCGACGATGTGCAGAGCCTCGACGCCACCGGCCCGTTGAAGGTCTTCACGGGCGCCGGGCTTCCTCCTCACGCAGTCCAGGTGAAGCGCGGCGCCCGGCGCTCCAGGAACGCGGCGACCCCCTCGGCGGTGTCCTCGCTGCCGCGTGCCTGCTCGGCCCAGTAACCGTCCCTGTCCGTACGCCCGTTGGCGAACTCCTTCGCCGCGGCCTGCGTCAGCCGCGAGCGGGCGGCCAGCACCCGGGTGAACTCCGCGACACGCTTGGCGAGTTCGCCCTCGGGCAGCAGCTCGTCGAGGAACCCGGTGCGCAGCGCGCGCTCCGCGTCGATCAACTCGCCCGAGAAGAGGAGGTACTTGGCGGTCCCCGGGCCCACCAGCGACACCAACCGCCGGGTGGAGGACGCCGGATACACGATCCCCAGCTTCGCCGGAGTCACCCCGAACAGCGCCCCCTGCTCCGCGAACCGCAGATCGCAGGCCGCCGCCAACTGCGCGCCGCCGCCCACACAGTGACCCCGGATCGCGGCCAGCGTCGGCTTGGGGAACGCCGCGAGCGCCTCCTCCGCGAGCACCGCGAGCTTCTGCGCCTCACCCGCCGACTCCCGCAGCGCGGAGATGTCGGCCCCGGCACAGAACGTCCCGCCCTCACCGGTCAGCACCAGCGCCCGTACGGCCGGATCGGCGGCCAGGGTGTCGAGCAGCGGCGGCAGCGCGCGCCACATCGCGGCCGTCATCGCGTTGCGCTTGCCGGGGTGGTGGACGACGACGGTGGCGACCGAGTCGGTGACATGGTCCAGCAGTCGGGGCTCCATGCGCCGGATGCTACGTACAACCGGAAGAGTTCGCGAAGTCATCATGATCGCGACAGGACCGGTCATGAAGAGCGGTCGTACCGTGCCCGAACGGTCGGAAGGCGCCCGATAACTGCTGACTTCTGTTCAGTCGTCCGAGGTGGTGCGGGTCGTTGCCAACACTCGTCGTGTGGTGACAATCGAGCGCAAGGGTGGCGACCGGACGATGGACGACCACGGGCGTGGGTCAGGCCCACGCCCAGAAGGTGGCAGAGACGATCCCCCGGCCCCCGCCCCGCCGGATCCGCTGCCGTACGAGGGGGTCTGGCGGTTCACCGCCTCCGCCGTCGACGCCTCCGTCCCGCAGGCGCGGCACGCCGTACGGGACCTGCTCCTCCGTCAGGGCGTGCCCCTGACGGACGACCTGCTGCAGGGACTGTTGCTGATCGTCTCCGAGCTGGTCACCAACGGGGTCAAGCACGCGGCGCTGCTGTCGCCGATACTCGCGGTGGAGGTCGCCGTGGGCGCCGAGTGGGTGCGGGTGTCCGTCGAGGACAACCACCCCTACCGCCCGACCGCCCTGGTGGCCGATCACGACGAGACCGGTGGCCGTGGACTGCTCCTGGTGCGCGAGGTGACCCGGGAGGCGGGCGGCGTGTGCGACGTCGAGCACACGGCGAGCGGCGGCAAGGTGATCTGGGCCGCGCTGCCGCTCACCGCCGCGCGGGTGCCGTAGGCCGGGCGGTCACCAGCCCGCGGACGGGCCCGTCAGCTCGCGGACCGCCGGGCGGGCCGCGTCCAGCACCGTCATGAACCAGGACGAGAAGGTGTCCTTCGCGTGCCGCTCCGCCAGCTCGGAGGGGGTCACGAACGCGGTCGTGCCCACCTCCTCCGGGTCCGGCCGCAGCGCGGACTGCACCATGCCGACGAAGAGGTGGTTGTACTCCTGCTCCACCAGACCCGAGGCCGGGTCCGGGTGGTTGTAGCGCACCGTGCCGGCCTCGGCGAGCAGTGACGGCGACACCCCGAGCTCCTCGTACGTCCGCCGGGCCGCCGCCGCGAAGGGCGCCTCGCCCGGGTAGGGGTGACCGCAGCAGGTGTTGGACCAGACGCCGGGGGAGTGGTACTTGCCGAGCGCCCGCTGCTGGAGCAGCAGGCGGCCCTGCTCGTCGAAGAGGAAGACGGAGAAGGCGCGGTGCAGCCGCCCCGGTGGCTGGTGGGCGGAGAGCTTCTCCGCGGTGCCGATCGTCACGCCGTTCTCGTCGACCAGTTCGAGCAGGATCGCTTCGGCGGTGCCGTTCGACGAGCTGTGCGTCGCGGTGGCAGGTGTGATCGGCATACCCATCCTTCACATCGGTCTTCAAAGCCAAGTCTGCCGTACGAATCCGGCACTCCCGGCAGTTCATCGTGCCCGGCGCGGCGACGGGGGAACCGTCCGGGGGTGGGGTCACGGGAGTGTGGACACGGGTGTGCGCCGGACGGTTGCGTTCCGTCCGACCTGGTCGGTTTCCCTCAGATCTCGTCGGCTTCTGTCAGTCGTCAGTGGCAGAGCTTCGCCTCGTGCTCCGCGTGGCCGCCGGGCTCCAGCTGGAAGGTGCAGTGCGCCACGTCGAAGTGGCCGCCGAGGCAGCCCTGGAGTTCGTGGAGCATCTTCTCGTTGCCGATGGCGTTCAGCGCGTCCGAGCCGACGACCACGTGCGCGGAGAGCACCGGCATGCCCGAGGTGATCGTCCAGGCGTGCAGATCGTGGATGTCCTCGACACCGTCCAGGGCCAGGATGTGGGCGCGCACCTCCCGCATGTCGACGTCCTTGGGCGCCGACTCCAGCAGTACGTCGAGGGTCTCGCGCAGCAGCCTCAGTGTGCGCGGCACGATCATCAGGCCGATGACGAGCGAGGCGATCGGGTCGGCGGCCTGCCATCCCGTGGCCAGGACCACCACGGCCGAGACGATCACCGCGAGGGAGCCCAGCGCGTCGGCGGCCACCTCCAGGAACGCGCCGCGCACATTGAGGCTCTCCTTCCGGCCGCGCGCCAGCAGCGTGAGGGAGATCATGTTCGCGACCAGGCCGACCAGACCGAACACGACGGTCGGCCCGCCCTCGGTGTCGGCGGGCACGACGAACCGCTGGACCGCCTCGTACAGGACGTACCCGCCGACGCCGAGCAGCAGCAGACAGTTGGCGAGCGCGGCGAGGATCTCCGCACGGGCGTAGCCGAAGGTGCGGTTGCCGGCCGCCGGGCGGTTGGCGAAGTGGATCGCGAGCAGCGCCATGCCGAGGCCCAGCGCGTCCGTCGCCATGTGGGCCGCGTCCGCGATGAGCGCGAGGGAGTCCGCGAGCAGCCCGCCGACCACCTCGACCACCATCACGGTGAGCGTGATCCCCAGCGCGACGCGCAGCCTGCCCCGGTATGCCGCCGCGGCCGTACCGGTGACGGGAGTGACGTGCGCAGGGGAATGCCCGTGGTCGTGCCCTGCCCCCATGAAGAGCCGCCCTCCTGATTGCTGCCCGGGATCACAGTGAACTACGGGTGGGGGGTATTGGGCAACGCTGCACTGAACACCGTTGTCATCTGCCCTGACCTGCGTAAACGGATTACTGGCCGGGTCGGCGCAGAGCGGCCGGGGGAGGGGTCGGAAGGCGGGCCCGGCCGACACCCGCTCCGGTGGACCGCCGCCGTGGGCTCCGCGGAATGTCCGGCGATGCCCGCTCTGGCAGGTGCGGTTTGTCGGCCGGGGCCCGAATCCCTGATGATGATCTCGGCGGAGGCGCCTGCAGACCCTGTTGATCAGCCCATGAACGGCCGGTGAACACGGGCTTGAGAGCATCCGATAGCCTCTGCCGACATGCCGCCCGGGTGCCACCCAAGGGGCGCCACCACCATGCACATGACCGGCGCCCACGCGTCGGCACCAGGGAGTGAGTTCGGTTGTCGACCGCCATCCTCACCGGTCAGCCGGTCCCCGGATCGTCGATCGAGGACGACCTGCGCTCGCTCGGCTTCGACGTCCGGATCGCCGCCGACACCACCGAGGCGGAAACGCTTCTGGCGGCCGTTCCCGGTGACCGTCGCGTCGCCGTCGTGGACGCCCGCTTCGTCGGTCACCGGCACGCGCTGCGCCTCGGCCTCACCGACCCCCGTTTCCCGCTCGCCGCGGTACCGGGTGCCGTCACCGCGCAGCCGGTCGGCCGCCAGGCACTGACCCGAGCGATGGCCCGCGAGAACTCGGCCGGCGGCGGTACGACCCTCCTGGACAACCTCGCCGACCGCATCGTCACCGCCCTCGACGCCGACGGCTCGGACGTGCACCGCCCCGAGCTGGGCAGCCTCGTCGCCACGGTCCCCGCCGACGCGCAGGCCGGCAGCGAGGCACGGCAGGCCGTCGCAGCCGTCGACGACGAGGCCGTACGCCTGAAGTCGGCCGTGAAGTCCCGCGACGGCTTCTTCACCACCCACTTCATCAGCCCGTACTCCCGCTACATCGCCCGCTGGTGCGCCCGCCGCGGCCTCACCCCGAACCAGGTCACCACCGCCTCCCTGATCACCGCGCTCATCGCGGCGGGCTGCGCGGCCACCGGCACCCGCGCCGGGTTCGTCGCGGCCGGCGTCCTGCTGATCGCGTCCTTCGTCCTGGACTGCGTCGACGGCCAGATCGCCCGCTACGCCCTGCAGTACTCCACCCTCGGCGCGTGGCTCGACGCCACCTTCGACCGGGCCAAGGAGTACGCCTACTACGCGGGCCTCGCGCTGGGAGCGGCCCGCGGTGGCGACGACGTATGGGCACTCGCGCTCGGCGCGATGATCCTGCAGACCTGCCGACACGTCGTGGACTTCTCCTTCAACGAGGCCAACCACGACGCCACCGCCAACACCAGCCCCACCGCTGCCCTCTCCGACAAGCTCGACAGCGTCGGCTGGACGGTCTGGGTGCGCCGGATGATAGTCCTGCCCATCGGCGAACGATGGGCGATGATCGCCGTCCTCACGGCAGTGACCACACCCCGCATCACCTTCTACGTCCTCCTCGTCGGCTGCGCCTTCGCGGCGACGTACACGGCGGCGGGCCGGGTGCTGCGCTCGCTGACCCGCAAGGCGCGGCGCACGGACCGGGCGGCACAGGCGCTGGCGGACCTGGCGGACAGCGGGCCACTGGCCCAGGGCCTGACGCGCATCGCGCGCCGGGTGTCCCTGCGCGCGCCGGCCTACACCGCGCTGGTCGGTACGGCGGTCGTCCTCCTGACGGCCTGGTTCGGCGGATACGGCAGCTGGGTGCCCGTCCTGGGCGCCGTCTTCTACGTGCTCCAGTCCCCGCTCGCCGTCGCCCGCCCCCTCAAGGGCGCCCTCGACTGGCTGGTCCCCCCGCTCTTCCGGGCGGCCGAATACTGCACGGTCCTCATCCTCGCGGCTGAAGCGGAGGTGAACGGAGCCCTTCCTGCGGCTTTCGGTCTGGTGGCCGCGGTCGCCTACCATCACTACGACACGGTGTACCGCATCCGCGGCAACGCCGGGGCGTCCCCGGCCTGGCTGGTGCGCGCCATAGGGGGGCACGAAGGGCGGATTCTGCTCGTCACCGTTCTCGCCGCCGTGCTCACCGCGTCGCAGTTCACGGTCGCGCTCACGGTCCTGGCCGTGGCCGTGGCCCTGCTGGTGCTCTTCGAGAGCATCCGCTTCTGGGTGTCCGCAGGGGCGCCCGCCGTACACGATGAAGGAGAACCCGCATGATCGGCCTCGTGCTGGCGGCCGGCGCCGGACGGCGTCTGCGCCCCTACACCGACAGCCTTCCCAAGGCTCTGGTGCCGGTGGGGCCCGCGGGCATAGAGGGCGAACCCACGGTCCTGGACCTGACCCTCGGCAACTTCGCCGAGATCGGTCTGACCGAGGTCGCGATCATCGTCGGCTACCGCAAGGAAGCCGTGTACGAGCGCAAGGCGGCCCTTGAGGCGAAGTACGGCCTCAAGCTCACCCTCATCGACAACGACAAGGCCGAGGAGTGGAACAACGCCTACTCCCTGTGGTGCGGACGTGACGCCCTCAAGGACGGCGTGATCCTCGCCAACGGCGACACCGTCCACCCGGTCTCCGTCGAGAAGACGCTGCTGGCCGCCCGCGGCGACGGCAAGAGGATCATCCTCGCGCTGGACACCGTCAAGTCCCTCGCGGACGAGGAGATGAAGGTCGTCGTCGACCCCGCCAAGGGCATGACGAAGATCACCAAGCTGATGGACCCCGCCGAGGCCACCGGCGAGTACATCGGCGTCACCCTCATCGAGGGCGAGGCCACCCCCGAACTGGCCGACGCGCTCAAGACGGTGTGGGAGACCGACCCGCAGCAGTTCTACGAGCACGGCTACCAGGAACTCGTCAACCGCGGCTTCCGGATCGACGTGGCCCCGATCGGCGACGTCAAGTGGGTCGAGATCGACAACCACGACGATCTGGCCAAGGGACGTGAGATCGCGTGCCTGTACTGACCCGGCTGATCCCCTCACCCGTCGTCGTCGACATCCGCCCGGGTGCCCTCGACGACCTGGCCTGTGTCCTCGCCGACGAACGCATCTCGCACTCCGGCAAGCTCGCGATCGCCGTCAGCGGCGGCTCGGGCGCCCGGCTGCGCGCCCGCCTCGAACCCAGCCTGCCCGGCGCCACCTGGTACGAAGTCGGCGGCGGCACCCTCGACGACGCGATCGAGCTGGCCGGCGAGATGAAGGCCGGTCACTACGACGCGGTCGTGGGCCTCGGCGGCGGCAAGATCATCGACTGCGCCAAGTTCGCCGCGGCACGCATCGGCCTGCCCCTGGTCGCCGTACCGACGAACCTCGCGCACGACGGCCTCTGCTCGCCGGTCGCCACCCTCGACAACGACGCGGGGCGCGGCTCCTACGGCGTGCCGAACCCGATCGCGGTCGTCATCGACCTCGACGTCATCCGTGAGGCACCGGCGCGCTTCGTGCGGGCCGGTATCGGTGACGCGATCTCCAACATCAACTCGATCGCGGACTGGGAACTGTCCAACCGCGTCAACGGCGAGAAGATCGACGGCCTCGCCGCCGCCATGGCCCGGCAGGCCGGCGAGGCGGTGCTCCGGCACCCCGGCGGCATAGGGGACAGCGGCTTCCTCCAGGTGCTCGCCGAGGCCCTGGTCCTCACCGGAATTGCGATGTCGATCTCGGGCGACTCACGTCCCGCCTCCGGTTCCTGCCACGAGATCAACCACGCCTTCGACCTGCTCTTCCCCAAACGCGCCGCCGCTCACGGCGAGCAGTGCGGACTGGGCGCGGCCTTCGCGATGTACCTGCGCGGAGCCCACGAGGAATCGGCGTACACGGCCGAGGTACTGCGCCGGCACGGACTGCCGGTGCTGCCGGAGGAGATCGGCTTCACGGTGGACGAGTTCGTCCGCGTCGTGGAGTTCGCTCCGCAGACCCGCCCCGGCCGCTACACGATCCTCGAACACCTCGACCTGAAAACCGACCAGATCAAGGACATCTACGCCGACTATGTCAAGGCCATCGGTAGCTGAACTCCGTCCCGTCGTCCACCCCGCAGGGGTGAAGGACCGGCGCAGCGGTGAGCACTGGATGGGACGCCTCTACATGCGTGAGGTGTCCCTGCGGGTGGACCGCTACCTGGTGAACACCAGGGTCTCGCCCAACCAGCTCACGTACCTGATGACCGTATTCGGCGTGCTCGCCGCCCCGGCGCTGTTGGTACCGGGGATCACGGGCGCCGTGCTGGGCGTGGTGTGCGTCCAGATGTATCTGCTGCTGGACTGCGTCGACGGCGAGATCGCCCGCTGGCGCAAGCAGTACTCCCTTGCGGGGGTCTACCTCGACCGGGTCGGCGCCTACCTGACCGACGCGGCCGTCCTCGTCGGCTTCGGGCTGCGCGCCGCCGACCTGTGGGGCAGCGGCCGTATCGACTGGCTGTGGGCCTTCCTCGGCACGCTGGCCGCGCTCGGCGCGATCCTGATCAAGGCCGAGACCGACCTGGTCGGCGTCGCCCGGCACCAGACCGGCAAGGCCCCGGTGCAGGAGTCCGCGGCCGAGATGCGGTCCTCCGGGATGGCGCTGGCCCGCCGGGCCGCCGCCGCCTTCAAGTTCCACCGGCTGATCCTCGGCATCGAGGCCTCCCTGCTGATCCTGGTCCTCGCGCTGGTGGACCAGGTCCGCGGCGACCTGTTCTACTCGCGGCTCGGCGTCGCCGTACTGGCCGGCATCGCGCTGCTCCAGACCCTGCTGCACCTGGTGTCGATCCTCGCGTCGAGCAGGCTGAAGTGAGCGGCATGAAGGTCGGCGCGGTGATCATCACCATGGGCAACCGGCCCGAGGAACTCCGTGCCCTGCTCGACTCGGTCGCCAAGCAGGACGGCGACCGGGTCGAGGCGGTCGTCGTGGGCAACGGCTCGCCCGTCCCGGACGTCCCGGGCGGCGTCCGGACCATAGAACTGCCCGAGAACCTCGGCATTCCCGGCGGACGGAACATCGGCCTGGAGGCCTTCGGGCCCTGCGGTCGAGATGTCGACATAGTGATGTTCCTCGACGACGACGGGCTGCTCGCCCAGCACGACACCGCCGAGCTGTGCCGGCAGGCCTTCGCCGCCGACCCCCGGCTCGGCATCATCAGCTTCCGCATCGCCGACCCGGAGACGGGTGTCACCCAACGCCGGCACGTCCCCCGGCTGCGCGCCTCCGACCCGATGCGTTCCTCCCGGGTCACCACCTTCCTCGGCGGCGCCAACGCCGTCCGTACGAAGGTCTTCGCCGAGGTCGGCGGACTTCCGGACGAGTTCTTCTACGCCCACGAGGAGACCGACCTGGCCTGGCGGGCCCTGGACGCCGGCTGGATGATCGACTACCGGTCCGACATGGTCCTGTACCACCCGACCACCGCGCCCTCCCGGCACGCGGTCTACCACCGCATGGTCGCCCGCAACCGCGTCTGGCTGGCCCGCCGCAACCTCCCCGCCCCCCTCGTCCCCGTCTACCTCGGGGTGTGGCTGCTGCTCACCCTCCTGCGCCGCCCCTCGCGGCCGGCCCTGCGGGCCTGGTTCGGCGGGTTCAAGGAGGGCTGGACCACTCCGTGCGGGCCGCGCAGGCCCATGAAGTGGCGTACGGTGTGGCGGCTGACCCGACTGGGTCGACCCCCCGTGATCTGACAGGCTCGACGGTGCGTGACCGCGCGCTCGGCGCGCGGACGCCCCTGGAACCTGTCCGGCGGCGGATACGTGTCGCGTCCTGTAGCACAATTCCGTAAGACGAACACAAGACGATCGTAAGACGCATCCGAACATGAAGGCTTCCACCCTTGAGTGAGACAACGCATGACGGCGGGGTCGCGGTGAGCCCGCGCCCGTCGCCCGACGAAGGCCTCACGGCGCCGCAGCTGGCCGCCAAGTACGGGCTGACCGTGAGCGGCGCCCGCCCCGGACTCGTCGACTACGTCCGCCAGCTCTGGGGGCGACGTCACTTCATCCTGGCCTTCTCCCAGGCGAAGCTGACGGCCCAGTACAGCCAGGCGAAGCTGGGCCAGCTGTGGCAGGTGGCCACCCCGCTGCTGAACGCGGCCGTCTACTTCTTCATCTTCGGCGTCATCCTGAAGGCCAGCCGGGGCATGTCGCGGGACGTGTACATCCCGTTCCTGGTCACGGGCGTGTTCGTGTTCACCTTCACGCAGAGCTCGATCATGGCGGGCGTCCGCGCGATCTCCGGCAACCTCGGCCTGGTGCGCGCGCTGCACTTCCCGCGGGCCTCGCTGCCGATCTCCTTCGCGCTCCAGCAGCTCCAGCAGCTGCTGTTCTCGATGACCGTGCTGTTCGTCATCGTGATCGGCTTCGGCAGCTACCCGAGCCTGTCCTGGCTGCTGATCCTCCCGGTCCTGCTGCTGCAGTTCCTCTTCAACACCGGGCTCGCGCTGATCGTGGCGCGGATGGGTGCCAAGACCCCGGACCTCGCCCAGCTGATGCCGTTCATCCTGCGCACCTGGATGTACACGTCGGGCGTCATGTTCTCCATCAGCAAGATGATGGAGGGCCGCTCCGAGGTGTTCGTCCGCCTGCTGCAGGTGAACCCGGCCGCCATCTACATGGACCTGATGCGCTTCGCGCTCATCGACGGCTACGGCGCCTCGAACCTGCCGCCGCACGTCTGGGCCATCGCCACCTTCTGGGCCGTGGTCCTGTTCGCCGGCGGTTTCGTGTACTTCTGGCAGGCGGAGGAGAGGTACGGCCGTGGCTGAGCCCGACGTCGAGCAGAACCCGGTGGACCGGGCCCCGGGGTCGCCGATCCCCACCGTCGTCGCGGACGAACTGCACATCGTCTACCGCGTGCACGGCGCCAAGACCGGCAAGGGCAGCGCCACCTCCGCCCTCAGCCGCATAGTCAAGCGCGGCGAGGAGCGCGGGGTGCGCAAGGTGCACGCCGTCAAGGGCGTCTCCTTCGTCGCCTACCGCGGCGAGGCCGTCGGCCTGATCGGTTCCAACGGCTCCGGCAAGTCGACCCTGCTGCGCGCCATCGCCGGTCTGCTCCCGGCCGAGAGCGGCCGGGTCTACACCAACGGCCAGCCCTCGCTGCTGGGCGTCAACGCGGCCCTGATGAACGACCTCACCGGCGAGCGGAACGTCATCCTGGGCGGTCTCGCCATGGGCATGAGCCGCGAACAGGTCAGGGAGCGCTACCAGGAAATCGTCGACTTCTCCGGGATCAACGAGAAGGGCGACTTCATCACCCTTCCCATGCGCACCTATTCCTCCGGAATGGCGGCCCGGCTGCGCTTCTCCATCGCCGCCGCCAAGGACCACGACGTCCTGATGATCGACGAGGCGCTGGCCACCGGCGACCGCAAGTTCCAGGTCCGCTCCGAGCAGCGCATCCGTGAACTGCGCAAGTCCGCGGGCACGGTGTTCCTGGTCAGCCACAACAACAAGTCGATCCGCGACACCTGCGACCGGGTGCTGTGGCTGGAACGCGGCGAACTGCGGATGGACGGGCCGACCGAAGAGGTCCTCAAGGAGTACGAGAAGTTCACCGGTAAGTAGTCCACTCGCATATGGGCGCAAAAGCCCAGAACGCTTCCCAGGGCCCCGCCGGAACTGCTCCGGCGGGGCCCTGCGTCTGCAAAGGAAACGTCAACTCGGCCCGACCCAAGGAATCTTGACGCCAATCGGTGTGTTGTTGTGACGTGCAGGACACCCCGAGGAAGCTCGCTGCGTTGTACAACGTAAGCTGTACCGGTGTCGAATAGCGGGAAGTGGGGCGATACTGCGCGACACCCAAATACGGGTCACGGTGCGGACGACTGGGCGGCGTGTCCGAAATAGTGCGTATTGGGTCGGCAGTGTAGAACGGGAGATGTGACGGCAATGGCTACGGAAACTCCCCAGCTCACCGAAGCGTGTGCCGTCCCTGCCCCTGGCGGCGAGCGGTGACGGGAAGCGGCGCCGCCGCCTCCGGCGATCCGGAGCGCGGCACACTCGACAAGGCCGCGGGCGAGAACTTCCCCGTGGCGCCTTTTTTCCTGCCCAGGGCGTGGCGCACCGACCTCATGGCGGTCTACGGATTCGCCCGCCTCGTCGACGACATCGGTGACGGCGACCTCGCCCCCGGCGGCGCCGACGCCAGGCTGCTCGGGGTGTCGCCCGAGGATGCCGAGGACCGTCTCGTCCTCCTCGACGCCTTCGAGGCCGATCTGCGCCGGGTCTTCGACGGCACCCCGCACCACCCCCTGCTGCGCCGCCTCCAGCCGACCGTCCGCCGCTGCGCGCTCACCCCGGAACCCTTCCTCGGCCTGATCGCGGCGAACCGTCAGGACCAGCTCGTCACGCGCTACGAGACCTACGACGATCTCCTTGCCTACTGTGAACTCTCCGCAAACCCGGTCGGCCGCCTCGTCCTCGGTGTCACCGGCACCGAGACCCCCGAACGCGTCCGGCTCTCCGACGCGGTCTGCACCGCACTGCAGATCGTCGAACACCTTCAGGACGTGACCGAGGACCTCGGCCGCGACCGCATCTACCTGCCCGCCCAGGACATGAAGCGCTTTCACGTCCAGGAAGCGGATCTCGCCACGCCCTCCGCGGGCGCATCGGTGCGCGCACTGGTTGCATACGAAGCAGAACGCGCCCGCGATCTCCTGAATGAAGGCGCCCCCCTGGTGGGTAGCGTCCACGGCAGACTGAAGCTGCTGCTCGCGGGGTTCGTGGCGGGGGGACGGGCGGCGGTCCGAGCGATCGCCGCCGCCGAATACGACGTACTTCCCGGCCCGCCCAAGCCCGGCAAGATCCAGTTGCTGCGTGAGGTGGGCGTGACTCTGCGAGGAGAGGGGTGATCCGGACCGTGGAGTCTGCACCGCACATGTCCGCGCCGGTACTCGCCGCCTACAGCTACTGCGAGGCCGTCACCGGACAACAGGCGCGCAATTTCGCGTACGGCATCAGACTGTTGCCCACGCCCAAGCGCCGCGCCATGTCGGCGCTGTACGCGTTCTCACGGCGTGTCGACGACATCGGCGACGGCACGCTGGCGACCGAGGTGAAGGCGGCGCGACTGGAGGACACCCGGGCGCTGCTGACCCGGGTGCGCGAGGGCAAGGTCGAGGAGGACGACACCGACCCCGTCGCGGTCGCCCTCGCCCACGCGGCCGAGGCCTTCCCGATCCCGCTCGGCGGCCTGGACGAGCTGATCGACGGCGTCCTGATGGACGTCCAGGGCGAGACCTACGAGACCTGGGACGACCTGAAGGTCTACTGCAGGTGTGTCGCGGGCGCGATCGGGCGGCTCTCGCTCGGCGTGTTCGGCGCGGAGGCGGGGGCGCGCGGCTCCGAACGCGCCTCGGAGTACGCCGACACGCTGGGGCTCGCGCTCCAGCTCACCAACATCCTGAGAGACGTCCGCGAGGACGCCGAGGGCGGTCGTACCTATCTGCCCGCCGACGACCTCGCGAAATTCGGGTGTTCGGCCGGGTTCGACGGACCGACCCCGCCCGAGGGCTCCGACTTCGCGGGTCTCGTGCACTTCGAGGTGCGCCGGGCCCGCACTCTTTTCGCCGAGGGCTACCGGCTGCTCCCCATGCTCGACCGCCGCAGCGGCGCCTGTGTCGCCGCCATGGCCGGCATCTACCGCCGCCTCCTGGACCGCATCGAGCGCGAGCCGGAGGCCGTGCTGCGCGGCCGGGTCTCGCTGCCCGGCCGCGAGAAGGCCTACGTCGCCGTGCGCGGCCTGTCCGGACTGGACACCCGCCACGTCACGCGCAGGACCCTCAGGAGGCGCAGCTGATGGACAAAGTGGGCCAAGGTGGCGTCACCGGAGAAATGCGGCACGCAACCCTCCGGTGCGAAGTCGCGTCCCTGACTGCAACGACCTGCCACGGCGGGTACGCAGGGGGGAGTGCACGATGAGCGACGGGACGCAGCCGGCCGGGCTGCCCTCGGACAAACCGGCCGACGGGGCCGGACGGCATGCCGTCGTGGTCGGCGGCGGGCTGGCCGGAGTCACCACAGCGCTCGCGCTCGCCGACGCCGGAGTCCGCGTCACCCTGCTCGAAGGCCGCCCGCGCCTGGGCGGACTCGCCTTCTCCTTCCAGCGCGGCGACCTCACCGTCGACAACGGCCAGCATGTGTATCTGCGCTGCTGCACCGCCTACCGCTGGTTCCTCGACCGCATCGAGGGCACGGCGCTGTCCCCGCTGCAGGATCGTCTCGACGTGCCCGTACTCGACGCGAACCGCCCCGAGGGACGCAGGCTCGGCAGACTGCGGCGCGACCCGCTGCCCGTACCTCTGCATCTGGGGCGCAGTCTCGCGACCTACCCGCATCTCTCGCTCGCCGAGCGCGCCAAGGTCGGCCGTGCGGCTCTCGCGCTCAAAGCGCTCGACCTCAACGATCCCGCCCTGGACACGCAGGACTTCGGCAGCTGGCTGGCCGCGCACGGTCAGTCGGCGCGTGCCGTCGAGGCACTGTGGGACCTGGTGGGGGTCGCCACCCTCAACGCGGTGGCCGGCGATTCCTCGCTGGCGCTGGCCGCGATGGTGTTCAAGACCGGTCTGCTCTCCGACCCGGGTGCGGCAGACATCGGCTGGGCCCATGTGCCGCTGGGTGAACTGCACGACCGGCTGGCCCGCAAGGCGCTCGACTCCGCGGGCGTGCGCACCGAAGTCCGTACACGCGTCACCTCCATCTCTACTGACGAGAACGGGCGTTGGAGCGTTCAGGTTCCCGGCGAGACCCTTCAGGCCGACGCCGTCGTCCTCGCCGTACCGCAGCGCGAGGCCCATGATCTGCTGCCCGAGGGCGCTCTCGACGCCCCTGAGCGGCTGCTGTCCATCGACACCGCGCCGATCCTCAACGTCCACGTCGTCTACGACCGCAAGGTGCTCGCCCGGCCCTTCTTCGCCGCGCTGGGCAGCCCGGTGCAGTGGGTGTTCGACCGGACCGGGGCGTCCGGGCTGAAGGACGGCCAGTACCTGGCGCTGTCCCAGTCCGCCGCGCACGACGAGATCGACCAGACCGTCGCCGAACTGCGCGAGCGCTACCTTCCCGAGCTGGAACGGCTGCTGCCCGGTGCGCGCGGCGCCGAGGTGAAGGACTTCTTCGTGACCCGGGAGCGCACGGCGACGTTCGCTCCCGCCCCCGGCGTCGGACGGCTGCGGCCCGGCGCCCGCACCAAGGCCCCCGGCCTGTACCTGGCCGGAGCGTGGACCGCCACAGGGTGGCCCGCGACCATGGAAAGTGCGGTCCGCAGTGGGGTGAGCGCCGCGGACGCCGCGCTCGCTGCCCTGGGCCGGCCCCGCCCCCGACAACTCTTCGAGTTCGAGGAGGCGGCGTGATGCTCGATCGGCATGCGGCAGGCCCCCGCACCCCCGGTAGCGCGACAAGAGGAGAGACTGTGCCCACTGTGCCCCCGGCCGAGACGGCCGCTGCGAGGACCGCGGTGGACGTGTCCGCGCTCCTGGAGCGCGGCCGGACCCTTGCCACACCGGTACTGCGGGCCGCCGTGGACCGCCTGGCACCGCCCATGGACACCGTCTCCGCCTACCACTTCGGCTGGATCGACGCCGAGGGCAACCCGGCCGCAGGCGACGGCGGCAAGGCCGTACGTCCCGCGCTCGCCGTGCTCTCCGCCGAGGTCACCGGTGCCGCGCCCGAGGTCGGTATCCCGGGTGCCGTCGCCGTCGAGCTGGTGCACAACTTCTCGCTGCTGCACGACGACCTGATGGACGGCGACGAACAGCGCCGGCACCGCGACACCGTGTGGAAGGTGCACGGCCCCGCGCAGGCCATCCTGGTCGGCGACGCCCTGTTCGCGCTCGCCAACGAGGTCCTGCTGGAGCTCGGCACCGTCGAGGCCGGCCGCGCCACCCGCCGCCTCACCACCGCGACCCGCGCCCTCATCGACGGCCAGGCGCAGGACATCTCCTACGAGCACCGCGACCGCGTCAGCGTCGAGGAATGCCTGGAGATGGAGGGCAACAAGACCGGCGCCCTGCTCGCCTGCGCCTCCTCCATCGGGGCCGTGCTCGGCGGTGCGGACGACCGCACCGCCGACGTCCTGGAGAAGTACGGCCACCACCTCGGCCTGGCCTTCCAGGCCGTCGACGACCTCCTCGGCATCTGGGGCGACCCGGAGTCCACCGGGAAGCAGACCTGGAGCGATCTGCGCCAGCGCAAGAAGTCCCTGCCCGTGGTGGCGGCGCTCGCGGCGGGCGGACCCGCCTCCGAGCGGCTCGGCGAGATCCTCGCCGCCGACGCCAAGAGCAGCGACTTCGAGAACTTCTCCGAGGAGGAGTTCGCGGCCCGCGCCGCGCTCATCGAGGAGGCCGGCGGCCGCGAGTGGACCGCCGAAGAGGCACGCCGTCAGCACACCATCGCCATCGAGGTCCTCGACGCCATCGACATGCCCGACCGGGTTCGGGCGCAGTTCACGGCGCTCGCCGACTTCGTCGTCGTACGAAAGAGATGATCACTATCGGTCGAATAGCCCTCGCGTAGTCGCCGGCCGGTGCTGCGAACGAACGAGTACCGGCCGACGGCGGACCCACAGCAGAGACATGCCACTGCACGAAGGGGAAGCCATGACAGCGACGACCGACGGAAGCACCGGGGCCATGCAGCCCCGTGTTGCCGCGGCCAGCGAAACCGACATCAACACCCCCGTGGCGGCCGGGGTGCACGACGCCGCCGCACTCGCCGTACAACGCGCCACCGGCTTCCTGCTCTCCCTTCAGGACGCCCAGGGCTGGTGGAAGGGCGACCTCGACACGAACGTCACCATGGACGCCGAGGATCTGCTGCTCCGTCAGTTCCTGGGCATCCGCGACGAGTCGACGACCCGGGCCGCCGCGCTCTTCATCCGCGGCGAGCAGCGCGAGGACGGCACCTGGGCCAGCTTCTACGGCGGCCCGGGCGAACTCTCCACCACCATCGAGGCGTACGTCGCCCTCCGGCTGGCCGGTGACGCGCCGGACGCCCCGCACATGGCGAAGGCGTCCGCCTGGGTCCGCGAGCGGGGCGGTATCGCCTCGGCCCGGGTCTTCACCCGGATCTGGCTCGCGCTGTTCGGCTGGTGGAAGTGGGACGACCTGCCCGAACTCCCCCCGGAACTCATCTACTTCCCCACCTGGGTACCCCTCAACATCTACGACTTCGGATGCTGGGCCCGGCAGACCATCGTGCCGCTGACGGTGGTCTCCGCGAAGCGGCCGGTACGGCCCGCGCCCTTCCCGCTCGACGAACTCCACACCGACGCGAACAACCCGAACCCGGTCAAGCCCCTTGCCAAGGCGGCGAGTTGGGACGGCGCCTTCCAGCGGCTCGACAAGGCGCTGCACCTCTACCGCAAGGTCGCACCGCGCAAGCTCCGCAAGGCCGCGATGAACACGGCCGCGCGCTGGATCATCGAGCGGCAGGAGAACGACGGCTGCTGGGGCGGCATCCAGCCGCCGGCCGTGTACTCGGTGATCGCCCTGCACCTGCTGGGCTACGACCTCGAACACCCCGTGATGCGCGCGGGACTTGAGTCCCTCGACCGGTTCGCGATCTGGCGCGAGGACGGGGCCCGGATGATCGAGGCCTGCCAGTCCCCGGTGTGGGACACCTGCCTCGCGACCATCGCCCTTGCCGACGCTGGCGTGCCCGCCGACCACCCCCAACTGGTCAAGGCCGCCGACTGGATGCTCGGGGAGGAGATCGTCCGCCCCGGCGACTGGGCGGTCAAGCGACCCCAACTGCCGCCCGGCGGCTGGGCGTTCGAGTTCCACAACGACAACTACCCCGACATCGACGACACCGCGGAGGTCGTGCTCGCGCTGCGCCGGGTCAGACATCACGACCCGGAACGCGTCGACCGGGCCGTGGGGCGCGGAGTCCGCTGGAACCTCGGAATGCAGTCCAAGAACGGCGGTTGGGGCGCCTTCGACGTCGACAACACCAGCCCCTTCCCCAACCGGCTGCCGTTCTGCGACTTCGGCGAGGTCATCGACCCGCCGTCGGCGGACGTCACCGCGCACGTCGTCGAGATGCTCGCCGTGGAGGGCCTCGCCCACGACCCGCGCACCCGGCGCGGCATCGAGTGGCTGCTCGCCGAACAGGAGCCGGACGGCTCGTGGTTCGGGCGCTGGGGCGTCAACTACGTATACGGCACAGGGTCCGTGGTGCCCGCCCTCGCCGCGGCCGGGCTGCCCGGCTCGCACCCGGCGATCCGGCGCGCGGTCACCTGGCTGGAGACCGTGCAGAACGACGACGGCGGCTGGGGCGAGGACCTGCGCTCCTACAAGTACGCCAAGGAGTGGAGCGGCCGGGGCGCCTCGACCGCCTCGCAGACGGCCTGGGCGCTGATGGCCCTGCTGGCGGCCGGTGAGCACGACTCCAAGGCCGTCGAGCGCGGCATCGGATGGCTCGCGACCACCCAGCGGGAGGACGGCTCCTGGGACGAGCCCTACTTCACGGGGACCGGCTTCCCGTGGGACTTCTCCATCAACTACCACCTCTACCGGCAGGTGTTCCCGCTCACCGCGCTCGGGCGCTATGTCCACGGAGAACCGTTCACCCGGACCGTCTCCCCGGCCGTCCCCCAGACCAAGGGGGGCTGATGAACACCCAGCCCGCCGCTCCGCCGCTGTTGATCGCCTGCGCGCTCGGCATCGAGCACCTCGCCCTGCGCACCGGCGACCGCTCCGGCGGGCCGGTCACCGTCCTGCGGACGGGCATGGGGCCCGAGGCGGCCGAAGCGGCCGTCACCCGGCGCCTCGCCGACCCGGCGCTGTCCGAGGCCGCCGTACTGGCCACGGGCTTCTGCGCCGGACTCGCCCCCGGGATGCACCCCGGCGACCTGGTGGTCGCCGAGGAGACCCGGGACCCGCGCGGAACCGTTCCGTGCGTCGCCACCGAACTGCTCGTCAAGGAACTGGTGCGGGCCCTGCCCGGACGCACCGTCCACACCGGCCCCCTCACGGGTTCCGATCATGTCGTCCGCGGTCAGGAACGGTCGGATCTGCTCGCGACCGGCGCGATCGCGGTCGACATGGAGTCGGCGGCCACGCTGCTGAGCGCCGTGCGCACGGGCGCGCGCCCGGTTGCGGCCGTACGGGTGGTCGTGGACGCTCCTGAACATGAACTCGTCCGGATCGGCACGGTGCGCGGTGGAATATCGGCTTTCCGCGTTCTTCGATCTGTTCTTCCCGCTTTTTTCGAATGGCACCGTTCTTTGCTGCTCCCCCGGAGGTGAGCCAGATGGCCATGCCGCTGCGCCAGACAATCAAGGTCGCTACATACTTGGCTGAACAGAAGCTCCGCAAGCGGGACAAGTTCCCCCTGATCGTGGAGCTGGAACCTCTCTTCGCGTGCAACCTGAAGTGCGAGGGCTGCGGCAAGATCCAGCACCCGGCGGGCGTGCTCAAGCAGCGCATGCCGGTGGCGCAGGCCGTCGGGGCGGTGCTCGAATCCGGTGCGCCGATGGTGTCCATCGCGGGCGGCGAACCCCTGATGCACCCTCAGATCGACGAGATCGTGCGGCAGTTGGTGGCGAAGAAGAAGTACGTCTTCCTCTGCACCAACGCCATGCTGCTGCGCAAGAAGCTCGACAAGTTCAAGCCCTCGCCGTACTTCGCGTTCGCGGTGCACATCGACGGGCTGCGTGAGCGGCACGACGAGTCCGTCGCGAAGGAGGGTGTGTTCGACGAGGCGGTGGAGGCGATGAAGGAGGCCAAGAAGCGTGGCTTCCGGGTCACCACCAACTCGACCTTCTTCAACACCGACACCCCGCAGACCATCATCGAGGTCCTCAACTTCCTCAACGACGAGATCAAGGTCGACGAGATGATGATCTCGCCCGCCTACGCCTACGAGAAGGCGCCCGACCAGGAGCACTTCCTGGGCGTCGCGCAGACCCACGAGCTGTTCAAGAAGGCCTTCGCGGGCGGCAACCGCAGGAAGTGGCGGCTCAACCACTCCCCGCTCTTCCTGGACTTCCTGGAGGGCAAGGTCGACTTCCCGTGCACGGCCTGGGCGATCCCGAACTACTCGCTCTTCGGCTGGCAGCGCCCCTGCTATCTGATGAGCGACGGATACGTCCCGACGTACCGGGAGCTGATCGAGGACACCGACTGGGACAAGTACGGCCGCGGCAAGGACCCGCGCTGCGCCAACTGCATGGCGCACTGCGGCTACGAGCCGACCGCCGTCCTCGCCACCATGGGCTCCCTCAAGGAGTCGCTGCGGGCCATGCGCGAGACCGTCGCCGGAAACCGCGACTGACGTCATGACCGCCGTATCCCTGGGCGTCCCCGAGATGCCGGTCCGGCCGATCGCCGAGCGACGTGTGTCGCGACGCATCCAGGTCGGACCGGTGGCGGTCGGGGGCGGGGCTCCCGTCTCGGTCCAGTCGATGACCACGACCCGTACGTCGGACATCGGCGCCACCCTCCAGCAGATCGCCGAACTCACCGCGTCCGGCTGCCAGATCGTCCGCGTCGCCTGCCCCACGCAGGACGACGCGGACGCACTGGCGACCATCGCCCGCAAGTCGCAGATCCCGGTGATCGCGGACATCCACTTCCAGCCCAAGTACGTCTTCGCCGCGATCGAGGCCGGGTGCGCAGCGGTCCGCGTGAACCCCGGCAACATCAAGCAGTTCGACGACAAGGTCAAGGAGATCGCGCGGGCCGCCAAGGACCACGGCACGCCGATCCGGATTGGGGTCAACGCCGGTTCCCTGGACCGGAGGCTGCTCCAGAAGTACGGCAGGGCCACCCCCGAGGCGCTCGTCGAGTCGGCCCTGTGGGAGGCCTCGCTCTTCGAGGAGTACGGCTTCGGCGACATCAAGATCTCCGTGAAGCACAACGACCCCGTGGTGATGGTCAACGCCTACCGGCTGCTGGCCGCGCAGAGCGACTATCCGCTGCATCTCGGGGTCACCGAGGCGGGACCCGCCTTCCAGGGCACGATCAAGTCGGCGGTCGCCTTCGGGGCGCTGCTCAGCGAGGGCATCGGCGACACGATCCGGGTGTCGCTGTCCGCTCCGCCGGTGGAGGAGGTCAAGGTCGGCCTCCAGATCCTGGAGTCGCTCAATCTCAAGCCCCGCCGGCTGGAGATCGTGTCCTGTCCGTCCTGCGGGCGCGCACAGGTGGACGTCTACAAGCTTGCCGACGAGGTCACGGCCGGGCTCGAGGGCATGGAGGTGCCGTTGCGCGTCGCGGTCATGGGCTGTGTCGTCAACGGACCCGGCGAGGCGCGGGAGGCGGACCTCGGCGTTGCCTCCGGCAACGGCAAGGGCCAGATCTTCGTCAAGGGCGAGGTCGTCAAGACCGTGCCCGAGTCGAAGATCGTGGAGACCCTCATCGAGGAGGCGATGAAGATCGCCGAGCAGATGGAGCAGGACGGCGTCGCGGCGGGGGAGCCGGCCGTCACCGTGAGCTGAACAGCACGGACCGAAGGGGGCCCGACGTGACGATTCTGGAGAGCATCCGTCAACCACGCGACCTGAAGGCGCTGTCCGAGGCGGAACTCGGTGAACTGTCCGAAGAGATAAGGGAGTTCCTGGTGCACGCGGTGGCCAGGACCGGCGGCCACCTCGGGCCCAACCTGGGCGTGGTGGAACTGACCATCGCGCTCCACCGGGTCTTCGAGTCACCGGTCGACCGCATCGTCTGGGACACCGGCCATCAGAGCTATGTGCACAAGATTCTGACGGGCCGTCAGGACTTCTCCAAGCTGCGCGGCAAGGGCGGCCTGTCCGGCTACCCCTCGCGCGAGGAGTCCGAGCACGACGTCGTCGAGAACAGCCACGCGTCCACCGCGCTCGGCTGGGCCGACGGTCTCGCCAAGGCTCGCCAGGTACAGGGCGAGAAGGGCCATGTCGTCGCGGTCATCGGTGACGGCGCGCTCACCGGCGGCATGGCCTGGGAGGCGCTGAACAACATCGCCGCCGCCAGGGACCGCCCGCTGATCATCGTGGTCAACGACAACGAGCGCTCGTACTCGCCCACGATCGGCGGCCTCGCCAACCACCTGGCCACCCTGCGCACGACCGACAGCTACGAGAAGGTGCTCGCCTGGGGCAAGGACGTCCTGCTGCGCACCCCGGTCGTCGGCAACACCGTCTACGAGTCGCTGCACGGCGCGAAGAAGGGCTTCAAGGACGCGTTCGCCCCGCAGGGCATGTTCGAGGACCTGGGCCTCAAGTACGTCGGTCCGATCGACGGACACGACATCGGCGCCGTCGAGTCGGCACTGCGCCGCGCGAAACGCTTCCACGGCCCGGTCCTGGTCCACTGCCTCACGGAGAAGGGGCGCGGCTACGAACCGGCCCTCGCCCACGAGGAGGACCACTTCCACACCGTCGGCGTGATGGACCCGCTCACCTGCGAGCCCCTCGTGCCCTCCAACGGCCCTTCCTGGACCAGCGTGTTCGGCGACGAGATCCTGCGGATCGGGGAGGAGCGGGACGACATCGTGGCGATCACGGCGGCCATGCTGCACCCGGTCGGCCTCGGCAAGTTCGCCGCGAGGTTCCCCGACCGGGTCTGGGACGTCGGCATCGCCGAACAGCACGCGGCCGTCTCCGCGGCGGGCCTCGCGACCGGCGGACTGCATCCCGTCGTCGCCGTCTACGCCACCTTCCTCAACCGCGCCTTCGACCAACTCCTGATGGATGTCGCCCTCCACCGCTGCGGAGTCACCTTCGTCCTCGACCGGGCCGGCGTCACCGGCGTCGACGGAGCCTCTCACAACGGCATGTGGGACATGTCCATCCTCCAGGTCGTGCCGGGCCTGCGGATCGCCGCACCGCGCGACGCCGGCCAACTCCGCGCCCAGCTGCGGGAAGCGGTCGCCGTCGACGACGCGCCGACCCTCGTCCGCTTCCCGAAGGAGTCGGTCGGACCGGAGATCCCGGCGATCGACCGGGTGGGCGGCCTCGACGTCCTGCACCGGGGGGCGGGGACACCCGAGGTGCTGCTCGTCGCCGTAGGAGTGATGGCGCCCGTCTGCCTTCAGGCCGCCGAACTCCTCGAAGCCCGCGGCATCAACTGCACGGTCGTGGACCCCCGTTGGGTCAAACCCGTCGACCCGGCCCTGCCCGGCCTCGCCGCCGAGCACCGCCTGGTGGCCGTCGTCGAGGACAACAGCCGGGCCTCCGGCGTCGGCGCCGCCGTGGCGCTGGCGCTGGGCGATGCCGAAGTCGACGTCCCCGTACGGCGGTTCGGCATCCCGGAGCAGTTCCTCGCGCACGCCAAACGCGGCGAGGTGCTCGCCGACATCGGCCTCACACCCGTCGAGGTCGCCGGACGGATCAGCGCAAGCCTGGCGGTCAAGGACGCGACCGGCCACGCAGCCAAGGAGAAACCCGAATGACCAAGGAGTTCGACCTCACCGCGCTCTTGGCCGAGCGCGGAGCCGAGCGCTACGAGCTGCACACGAAGTACCTCAACCACCAGCTCCCGCGCATGCTGCACACCATCGGCTTCGACAAGGTCTACGAGCGCGGCGAGGGCGCCTACTTCTGGGACGCGGACGGCAACGACTACCTGGACATGCTCGCCGGGTTCGGGGTGATGGGCCTCGGCCGCCACCACCCCGTCGTCCGCAAGGCGCTGCACGACGTCCTCGACGCCCAGCTCGCCGACCTCACCCGCTTCGACTGCCAGCCGCTGCCGGGTCTGCTCGCCGAGAAGCTGCTCACCCACAGCCCGCACCTGGACCGGGTGTTCTTCGGCAACAGCGGCACGGAGGCGGTCGAGACCGCGCTCAAGTTTGCCCGGTACGCCACCGGGAAGCCGCGTGTCCTGTACTGCGACCACGCCTTCCACGGCCTGACCACCGGTTCGCTCTCGGTCAACGGCGAGGACGGCTTCCGGGACGGCTTCGCCCCGCTGCTGCCCGACACCGCCGTACCGCTCGGTGATCTCGACGCCCTGGCACGGGAGTTGAAGAAGGGCGACGTCGCCGCCCTGATCGTCGAGCCGATCCAGGGCAAGGGTGTGCACGAGGCCCCGCCCGGCTATCTGCGCGCCGCGCAGGAACTCCTGCGCCGGCACAAGGCGTTGCTCATCGCCGACGAGGTGCAGACCGGCCTGGGCCGCACCGGCGACTTCTACGCCTACCAGCACGAGGACGGCGTGGAACCGGACTTGGTGTGTGTGGCCAAGGCGCTGTCCGGCGGATACGTCCCGGTCGGTGCCACCCTCGGCAAGGACTGGATCTTCAAGAAGGTCTACTCGTCAATGGACCGCGTGCTGGTCCACTCGGCGAGCTTCGGGTCCAACGCCCAGGCCATGGCGGCGGGGCTCGCCGTGCTGTCCGTCATGGAGAACGAGCAGATCGTCGCCAACGCCCGTGCCACCGGGGACCAGTTGAGGACCCGGCTCGCCGCGCTGGTCGACAAGTACGAACTGCTCGCCGACGTGCGCGGCCGGGGCCTGATGATCGGCATCGAGTTCGGGAAGCCCAAGTCGCTGAAGCTGCGCAGCCGTTGGGCCATGCTGCAGGCCGCGCGCAAGGGGCTGTTCGCGCAGATGGTGGTCGTACCGCTGCTCCAGCGGCACCGCATCCTCACCCAGGTCTCAGGCGACCACCTGGAGGTGATCAAGCTGATCCCGCCGCTGATCGTCGGCGAGCGCGAGGTGGACCGGTTCGTCGAGGCCTTCACGGCCGTGATGGACGACGCGCACAGCGGTGGCGGGCTCATGTGGGACTTCAGCAGGACGCTCGTCAAGCAGGCGGTGGCCAACCGCTGAGCCGCCAGGACGGGTCTTTGCCTCTGTGGCAAGAAATTTGCCGCAGAGGCAAACGTCCGGCTGAATGGAGGGCATGAGCTCCTCCGAGACCGAGCCGGAACCGCCGGCCGGACCGGCCGACGACCTGCCGGCCACCGTCGCACCCCAGCTCCGCGCCCTGCGCCGCCGCGCCTCCCTCACCCTGGAGGCCGCAGCCCGCTCGGCCGGACTCTCGCCCGCCCATCTCTCCCGCCTGGAGACCGGGCAGCGCCAGCCCTCGCTGCCGATGCTGCTCGCGCTGGCCCGCATCTACGGTACGACAGTCTCGGACCTGCTCGGCGAGACGGTCACCGACCGGGAAGCCGTCGTACGCGCCGCCGACATGGAACCGACCAGGGCGGGCGGCTGGACCTACTGGCAGGCCGGCGCCCCCGGCCGCGGGATGCAGTCGCTGCGCGTCCGCATCCCGCACGGCTCCCAGGGCGACATCGTGCGCGTGCACCCCGGCGAGGAATGGCTGTACGTCCTCACAGGGCGACTGCGGCTGCGGCTCGGCGACACCGCGCACGTCCTCGCGCCCGGCGACAGCGCGCACTTCGACTCGCTCACCCCGCACCGCCTCGCAGCCGCCGACGAGAACGGCGTCGAGGTCCTCTTCGTCCACACCCTGCTGCAGAGTCCCACGGCCACCCTGTGCCTGGGCCCGATCACCGGAGACACACCATGAGCGGCAACAACATCGAGGACAGGTTCCCCCGTGCTCTGTGGGTACGGCTCCTCATCTACATCGCCGTCGGCCACCTCTTCGCGGCCTTCATCTACCTGTTGTTCTCCCTGGGCGCCAAGTAGCCTTCCGCAGCCGCGAGTTCAGTCGAGCAGTCGCTCCCGCAGCCGCTCCCGGATCTCCGGGGTGATCCCCAACCCCTGCTCCAGATAGGTGTCCACGCCGCCCCACGTCTCCTCGACGGTCTCGAAGGCCGCCGTCAGATACTCGGCGCGGGCGTCGAAGAGAGGGCTGAGGAGCTCCATCACCTCGGGGGAGTAGCCGGCCGAGGAGGAGTCGCTGCGGCGCACCTTGTAGCGGCGGTGCTTGGCGTTCGACTCCAGATAGTCGGCGACGATCGCCTCCCGCTCCACACCCAGGGCGAGCAGCGTCACGGCTATCGACAGGCCCGCGCGGTCCTTGCCCGCCGCGCAGTGCATCAGCGCCGGGACGCTGTCCTCGGCGAGCGCGCGCAGTACCTGGGAGTGCTCGGCGGTGCGGTCCGTGACGATCGTGCGGTACGAGGCGATCATCCGGTTGGCGCCCTTGTCGCCGCCGAGGATCTCGCGCAGCTGCTCTATCTCGCCGTCGCGGACCATCTTCCAGAACTCGGAGCCGTCCGCCGGGTCGGACAGCGGCAGGTTCACATTCCGCACGCCGGGCAGCTCGACGTCGGGGCCTTCCAGCTTCTGGTCCGACGCGTTGCGGAAGTCGAAGATGGTGTGCAGGTCCAGTGAGCCGAGGAACGCGGTGTCCTCCTCGGTCGCGTGCGCGAGATGACCGCTGCGGAACAGCACGCCGTGCCGTACCCGCCGCCCGTCCACCGTCGGAAGTCCGCCCACGTCCCGGAAATTGCGTACTCCGGACAACTCCGGCTCGGTCGACGGAATCTGCTGCGTCACGAGGGCTCCTCCCACTCGGCCCGACGACGCGGCTCACCGGCGGGCACCCAGTCGACGATACGACATGCGTACCGCCGGCCGGAGGTCGTTGGCCCTCTGACCAGGCTCTCTCGCCGAGGGCGGGGCCTCGCCGTCAGGGCAGGATCGAGTCGACGTAACCCCCGTCGACCCGCAGCGCACCGCCCGTCGTGGCCGAGGCCTGGTCGGAGCTGAGGTAGACGACCATGTTGGCGATCTCCTCGGGCTCGATCAGCCGTTGCAGCAGGGACTGCGGCCGGTGCTTCCGCATGAACTCGCGCTGCGCCTCGTCCCACGGCAGGTCGCTGTCGACCAGTTCGTAGACGAAGTCCTCGACGCCACCCGTGTGCGTGGGGCCCGCGACGACCGAGTTGACCGTCACCCCCGTGCCCGCCGCCTGCTTCGCGAAGCCGCGGCCGACGGCCAGGAGCGCGGTCTTGGACATGCCGTAGTGGATCATCTCCGCCGGGATGACGATCGCCGAGTCGCTGGCGATGTTCTGGATCCGGCCCCAGCCGCGTCCTGTCATGCCCGGCAGATACAGACGGATCAGCCGTACGGCGGCCAGCACGTTCACCTCGAAGTAGCGGCGCCACTCCTCGTCGCTGATCTCCAGCGGGTCGGCGGAACCGAAGACGCCGAGGTTGTTGACGAGGATGTCCACCTCCGGCAGCGCCTCCAGGACGCGCGCGGCACCCTCCTCGTTCGTCACATCGGCGGCCACGGGCACGAAGGCGCCACCGGGCACCAACGCCGCCAGTCGTGCGACACTCTCCGCGACCCGCTGCCCGTTCCGGCCGTTCACCCCCACCCGGGCGCCCGGGCGCGCGAGTCCGGCGGCGATCGCCGCGCCGATGCCCTGGGTCGAACCCGTCACCGGCGCGGTGCGTCCCGTCAGGTCGATCTGCATGTGGAACCAGTCCCTCTGTCGCGTCGGTCCGTCCGCGTGCCGGCACGTCTGCCGTCAGCCTGGCGGCAGGGCGACCGGCTCGCCACTTCGGCCGCTACCCCGAGCGGAGCCGTCCGATCCTCTAGACGTGCATGTCGACGACCACCCAGGTCGCGCAGTCCATCCAGTGGGCGATGGCGGCCAGGTGTGCGGGGCGGTCGAAGTACCGCTGGAAGGCGGCGGTGTCGTCGAAGAGGCTGTTCGGGGCGAAGCCGTGCCGGCGGGCGAAGAACCCCGACCTCGCCGTCCTGGGAGCCTGTCACGAACCGTTCCACGCCATGCTGAGCGGGCGCCACGACGACGTGGAGGAACTCTTCGTACGGGCCGAGAACGGCATCACGGGCACCGCCTTGCACTGGGACCGGGCGGTCCTCCGGACCAACTGGACGACGTACTGCCTCCAGCGCGGCGACAGCGACGGCGCCCGCGCCCACGGCCGGACCGCCGTCGCGGCGGCGCGTGCCGCGGGCGACGACTACGCGCGGGCGTTCTCCCTCGTGCTGCGCGGCGACGCGGACGAGAGCGGCGGCTTCCGCGACCGGGCCCGCGCGCACTGGACCGAAGCGGTCCAGCTCCTGGGACCCATCGGCGCGCGTGCGCTCTACGCGCACACCACGCTGCGGATCGTCTGCCTGGACATCGGGGAGGGCGCGATCGCGACGGCCGAACACCGGCTCGCGGAGGTGGCGCGGCTCGCCGACGAACTGGGCGCGGACGATCTGCGCGCCACCGCGGCCATCCTGCGTGGCGCACTCGCCTTCCACGGAGACCGCTTCCCGGAGGCCCGGGCGATCTTCGCCGGTGTCTGGGACAGCCCCACGGCACCGCTCGACCGCAGGGCGATGTCCGCCCTCGGCCTGGCGGTCGTCGCGGCGTTCGGACCGCCCACCCCGTCGGCGGCCGACGAGGCACGGCTGTGGAGGGACCGCGCGGCCAAGGAGCACGACCGGGTGCGCGAGCCGCTGGCCGGCCGCGCGGTCGGCGCCCTGCTCGACACCCTGGACACCTGTTTCCGGTCCGGTCCGGCGGACGGGCAGCGGGCGGACCGGGTACGGGCCCGGCTCGCCGGCAACCCCTCCGTGCTGGCCGGCTTCAGCGGAGTGCTGACCGGACCGGGCCGGCATCGCTGACCCGGACGCGGCACATGGGTTTCCACAGGTTATGAGTTCTCCACAGGCGTTGCCTCGCAGGTCCCGCACCATTGATGATGTTGGCGCTTGAGTGGACTTGTTCGAATCTGTGAGGGACTTGATGCTGGAGACCGCCGAGAACGGCCGTACGTGGGTGCTGTCCGGGCCCACGAGCAGTTACGCCGTCCATCTCACCGAGCGCGACGAACTGCTCCATCTCCACTGGGGTCCCCGTATCGCGCTCGCCGACGCCGAGGAACTCGCCGCCCGTCCGCTCCCCGGCGGCTCCTCCTTCGAGTCCCCGCTCGACGGACGCGAGGAGTACCCGGTCGAGGGCGGCCCCCGCTTCGTCCGGCCCGCCCTGTCTGTGCGCACGCCGGAGCGGCGCGGCACCGAGTGGTCCTTCGACCGCCACGACACGGACGGCGACGAACTGCGGCTCCGCTTCCGCGACGCGGGACTGACGATCACCCTGCACTACCGGACGCGCGGTGACGTCGTGGAGCGCTGGACGGTCCTCGACAACGAGGGGACCGAGCCGCTGGAGCTGCTGCGCGCCGACTCCGCCACCTGGACGCTGCCCGACCGCGAGGAGTGGCAGCTGTCGCACGTGCACGGGCGCTGGGCCGCCGAGTCACGGCTGGTGCGCTCCCCCCTCACCTACGGCGAGAAGGTCATCGGCAGCCGGCGCGGCCACACCGGACACCAGTACCTTCCCTGGGTCGCCCTCGACACCGACGCGACCGAGGAACGCGGCGAGGTCTACGGCTGCGCCCTCGGCTGGTCGGGGTCCTGGCGGATCGCCGTGGCCCAGCTCCCGGACGCGCGCGTGCAGATCACCGGCGGCGCCGGGTACGACGAGTCCGGGCTGCTGAGCCTCGCGGCCGGGGAGTCCTTCACGACGCCCCTCTTCGCGGCCCTGTGGAGCGACGCCGGCTTCGGCGGCGCCAGCCGCGCCTGGCACACCTACCAGCGGACGTACGTCATCCCGGACGCCGACCGGGACCGGCCCGTGCTCTACAACTCCTGGGAGGCCACGCAGTTCGACATCTCCGAGGAGCAGCAGGAGGTCCTCGCGCAGCGTGCGGCGGCGGCCGGCGTCGAGCTGTTCGTGGTCGACGACGGGTGGTTCGGCGCCCGCACCAGCGACCGTGCCGGACTCGGCGACTGGACCCCCAACCCGGACCGCTTCCCCGCCGGCCTCAAGCCGCTCGCCGACCGCGTCCACGCACTGGGCATGCAGTTCGGCATCTGGGTCGAGCCCGAGATGATCAACCCGGACAGCGACCTGTACCGCGCCCACCCGGACTGGGTGCAGTACCAGGAGGGACGAAAGCGGACGGAGTTCCGCAATCAGCTCGTCCTCAACCTGGCCCGTGAGGACGTCCAGGAGTACCTCTGGGAGCAGCTCGACGGACTCCTCTCCAGCGCCCCGATCGACTATGTGAAGTGGGACTTCAACCGCTGCTTCACCGACGCGGGCTGGCCCGGCGACGCTTATCCGCAACGCCTCTGGGTGGACCATGTGCGCGCGCTGTACGCCCTGTTGGACCGGCTGCGGGCGGCCCACCCCGGTGTGGCCTTCGAGTCCTGCTCGGGCGGCGGCGGCCGGATCGACCTCGGCATCCTGAGCCGTACCGACCAGGTGTGGACCTCCGACAACACCGACCCGCTCGACCGGCTCGCCATCCAGCACGGCTTCAGCCAGATCCACCCCGCGCGCGTGATGGCCGCCTGGGTCACCGACAGCCCCAACACCCAGCTCAACGACCGGGTCAGCAGCCTGCGCTTCCGGTTCGTGAGCGCCATGGCCGGCGTCCTCGGTGTGGGCGGCGACCTCTCGGAGTGGACCGAGGAGGAACTCGCCGAGGCCCGCGAGTGGATCGCCCTCTACAAGGAGATCCGGCCGCTCGTGCAGCACGGCGACCTCCACCGGCTGCGCCCGCCGACCGGCGGACTCAGCGCCGTGCAGTACACGCGCGGCGACGAGAGCGTCGTCCTCGCACTGCTCCAGGCGCAGCACTACGGCGAGCCGGTACCGGCGCTCCGGCTGCGCGGGCTCGACCCGACGGCATCGTACGAATGCCTTGAAACGGGCGAAGTCCACCGAGGTGCGGTCCTGTTGCATCACGGGCTGCGGACCGGGCTGCGCGGTGACCTCGATGCGACGGTTCTCCGGCTGCGTCACATCTGAGCATTCTGCCCGAATTGCAGCCTTCGTTACAACTCGCTCTGGAATAAGGGAAGCTGAGGGGTTGTACGTGAGCAGCGTCATATCCGTGACCGTACGTCGCTCGTCATGTTCACGTAATTGACATGCTTTTCCAGGGGAATTGAGGGAGGAGGCGGGTGGGAATTCACGGAGGGTGACTGTGAATTCCCACAGGAGATCACAAGAAAGACAAAACCGTGGAACCTCCTGCTTGTCCCTTTGCGTCTTCCTCGCTTACGTTCGCCACCAATCCGGACGGACGCCCAATCCTGCCGCCGACCGGACTCCGCACACACCCACCCGTATGCGGCAGGAGCGGGGGACCCACAGGTAGGACGCCTGTTCCGGTCTCCGGAACGGGCTTGGGGTAAAGCCGCGACCAGCGCGCGGCCGGGCATCTCCAGCCCGCACCCGACAGCTCACCTCGCAGGCGCCGGAGAGGAATTCGTCATGCCCGCGAAGGGTAAGCACCGCCGTCCCAAGTCCCAGCGCCTCACCCGCTCGATAGCCGTAGCCGGAACCGGCGGCGCCGCGCTCGCCCTTCCGCTCATGGGAGCCACCGGTGCCCATGCGGCCACTTCGACTTCCGCTCCGGAAAAGGCCGTTCAGGCGGCTCCGGCAACCGAGGGGACGGTGGCGCAGAAGGCGGCGACCGCCAAGACCGAGGGCGTCAAGACGTATTCGGTGAAGGCGGGCGACTGGCTCGCGAAGATCGCCGACGAGCAGGACGTCACCGGTGGCTGGAAGAAGATCTACCAGGACAACCGCGAGGCCATCGGCGCCGACCCGTCGCTGATCCACCCGGGCCTGAAGCTCTCCCTCGGCAAGAAGGCCACGACGAGCACGACCAAGTCGTCCGGTTCGTCCTCCTCGTCGTCCTCCTCTTCGTCGAAGAAGACGACCGCCACGCAGAGTGCCGACACCACCAGCACCGCCGGCGGCTACACCCTCCCCGTGACCGGCGGCACCATCGGCACCGGCTACCACGTCGCGGGCAGCATGTGGTCCAGCGGCTATCACACGGGCGTCGACTTCGTCGTCCCGACCGGCACCACCGTCAAGGCGGTCGCCGCGGGCACGGTCGTCTCGGCGGCCTACGACGGCGCCTACGGCAACGAGGTCGTCATCCGGCACGCGGACGGCGAGTACTCGCAGTACGCCCACATGTCGCAGCTGTCCGTCTCGGCCGGCCAGACCGTGACCGAGGGCCAGCAGATCGGCCTCTCCGGTGCGACCGGCAACGTCACCGGCCCGCACCTGCACTTCGAGATCCGGACCACTCCGTACTACGGCTCGGACGTGGATCCGGTCGCCTACCTCCGCTCGCACGGCGTCACCGTCGGCTGACTCCGGAGCCCGGCGCAGGGCAGTTCCCGGGGTCAACGCCCCTGGCCAGGGGCTTATTCCGACTTTGGGCAACCCTTTACGAGTGGCTTATCTCACCGTCCGTCAACCCCATATTACGATCGCGTAGGTCACACTCCAGGGTGAACTATGGTTGCCGTGGCTAACGATTCGAAGAGTGACAACAGATCAGTGATCGGGTCGTACGTGGCGGTGGGGGACAGCTTCACCGAGGGCGTCGGCGACCCCGGTCCCGACGGGGCGATGGTCGGCTGGGCCGACCGGTTCGCGGTACTGCTCGCGGACCGGCGGCCCGAGGGCGACTTCGAGTACACCAACCTCGCCGTGCGCGGGAAACTGCTCGACCAGATCGTGGCCGACCAGCTCACCCGGGCCAAGGAGATCGGCCCCGACCTGGTCTCCTTCTGTGCGGGCGGCAACGACATCATCCGGCCCGGCACCGACCCCGACGAGGTCGCCGAGCGCTTCGAGCGCGCGGTCGCCGACCTCACCTCCGCCGTCGGCAGCGTCCTGGTGACGACCGGCTTCGACACCCGCGGTGTGCCGGTCCTCAAGCATCTGCGCGGCAAGATCGCCACCTACAACGGACATGTGCGGGCCATCGCCGACCGCTACGGCTGCCCGGTGCTCGACCTGTGGTCCCTCAAGACGGTCCAGGACCGCCGGGCCTGGGACGGCGACCGGCTCCACCTCTCTCCCGAGGGCCACACACGCGTGGCGCTCCGCGCCGGTCAGGTCCTCGGCATCGAGGTCCCGGCCGACCCGGACCAGCCCTGGCCGCCGCTTCCGCCGCGCGGCACGCTCGACATCCGCCGCGACGACGTGCACTGGGCACGCGAGTACCTGGTGCCGTGGATCGGACGCCGACTGCGCGGCGAGTCCTCGGGCGACCACGTGGAGGCCAAGGGAGCGCTGTCGCCGTACGACATCAAGATGCGGATCGAGTCGGTCGCTTGACGGGGCGACGGGAGCGGCGCGCCGAGGGGGACGTGCCCGGGGTGTGAGAGCGACCGAGGGCCGTTCCCCTGTGCCGGAGAACTCCTCCCGTCTCAGGGAGCGGTCAACGCCGCCCGCTCCAGGCCGAGTTCCCGCGCGAGCGCCTCGTCCACCCACTCCAGGGCCCGCGTCCGCGACACCGCGCCCGCGTACGCCGTCATCTGCACGGCCAGGCCGTCCAGGAGAGCCGTCAGGCGCAGTGCCGCGGCGTCCGGGTCCGCGCAGTGGAACTCGCCCGCGATCACTCCCTCGGCGACGACCTCGGCGAGCGCCTGCTTCCACTGCCGGTCGAGATCGCGCGTCACGTCCAGGAGAGCGGGTTCGCGCAGCGCCGCCGCCCAGCCCTCGATCCACAGCCGCCAGCCCTTGGCCTGCCCGGTCGGCGCGTACCAGCGCAGCGCCGCCCGCAGCCTGCGCAGCGCGGTCGTACGGCGGCCGAGCAGCTTGCGCAGATGCGCGAGATCGTCCTCGGCGGCATGGGTGAACGCGGCGGCGACCAGCTTCTCCTTGGTCGAGAAGTGATAGAGCACCAGCGCGTTGCTCACCCCGAGAGCCGACGCCACGTCGGCGATCCTGACCGCCGCCACACCCCGCGCCTCGATCTGCTCGACGGCGGCCCGCAGCAACTCCGCCCGCCGCTCCGCCACGCCCAACCGCACTCTCGCCATGCGATGACCCTATTCCGTAGCCGGGAAAGGCGTTGCTCCGTCCCTCACCGGTACCAGCCGAACCGCTCCGCGATGACCGGGAGCCGGTCGGCGACGACGGCGTGTGCGGCGGCGCGCGGTGTCGTGCCGTCGGCCTCCGCGCGGGCCAGCACCAGGTCGATCAGGGCGCGCATCGAACGCCGGGTGTGGGCGAACGCCTCGTCCGCGTCCGCCCCGATGTCGCCGAACAGGGTCCACCACCACCAGGCGTTCGTCCCGGAGTTCACGACCACGTCCGGCAGTACGACGACGCCGCGCGCGGAGAGCAGTTCCTCCGCCTCCGGCAGCACCGGCATGTTGGCCGCCTCGACGATCCAGCGAGCGGTGACCGCCCCCTGGTTCGCGGTGTCGACCGCGTACGACACCGCCGCCGGAACCAGCACCTCCGCTTCGACGGACAGCCAGTCCCCGCCCGGGAGTTCGCGGTCGCCGGGGCGCAGCACCGACCGGTCCACGGTGCCGTACGCGTCCCGCGCCGCGAGCAGCGCGTCCACGTCGAGCCCGGCCGGGTTGGCGATCGTCCCCTTGACGTCCGCGACGGCCACGATCGTCAGCCCCCCGCGCGCGAGGAACCGTGCCGTGGCCCCGCCCATGGTGCCCAGCCCCTGCACCGCGACCCGTGTCCCCGCGTACGGCACGCCCGCCCGGTCCAGCGCCGCGAGCACCGACTCGGCGACCCCGCAGCCGCCGACCAACTCGTCGAGACCGATCCCGTCCACCTCGACCGCGAACGCGTCCGCGAGCCGCCGCCGCGCCGCGGCCTCGTCGTCGAGCAGCGGATACACGGCCTGGATCGACGACACGAGCCCCGCCTCCGCGGCGGCCCGGTCCACCAGGTCCTGGCTGAGCCCGAGGTCCTCACCCGTCGTCCAGAAACTCTCGACGTACGGCCGCATGGCCCGCAGATACCGCACGAGGAGGCCGTACGACACCGGGTCCCGGGGATCGCAGTCGATGCCGCCCTTGGCGCCGCCCAGGGGGATGTAGCGGCCCGCCGGGTTGTAGTGCAGCGCCTCCTTCATGGTCATGCCTCGGGCGAGCCCCGCCACCTCGTCGAGGGTGCAGCCCGGCCGCATCCGCAGTCCGCCGCTGGACACCCCGCGCACCAGCCGGTCGACGACCAGGAAGCCCCGGCGGCCGGTGACGTGGTCGGTCCAGGTGAGCGACATCAAGGGGGCGGTCATACGGGCTCCTCGCGGCGACGGCCGGCAGGGCAGGTGCAGAGGCGCGTACCGGACGGCGGGTACTGAACGGCGAGTCAGTATCGGAAGCTGGGCCGCGCCCTGTCAACGGAAGATCGAATTCCGCCCCGCGGCGTCAACCCCGGGCGCGGAACTTTGGTCTTTCCTTGGAATGACGGCCCCGCGAAGCCGATGCACCGGCGTTGTCACAGGGGTCGACCATAATGGAAAGCCTGACCGACTCCACCTGGAGGCATCGTGACCGGAATCCGTACCCTGAGCTCCGGGCTCCGCGCGCTGCAGCCCGCGGCCTTCGGCGCGGACCCGAGCGGCGAGCGCCTGGCGCGCATCCGCAGATCGCCCCACTTCAAGGACGGTGTCTTCCAGAACCCGGGGGGCAACACGAACGTCCGCCCGTCCGGCGGCACGATGCGCGAGATGGGCAAGGCCTATCTGGACAAGGAGGCGCGCGTCCGCCGCGCCCCCGACGGCACGCTGCCCGTGCACGCCACCACCCTCGCCGACCTGGCCAAACCCGCCGCCACCGGGCTGCGCCTGACGTGGATGGGCCACTCCAGCGTGCTGGCGGAGATCGACGGCCACCGGGTCCTCTTCGACCCGGTCTGGGGCGAGCGCTGCTCGCCGTTCCCGTTCGCCGGCCCCAAGCGGCTGCACCCGGTGCCCCTGCCGCTGGCCGCCCTCGGTCCCGTCGACGTAGTGGTCATCTCGCACGACCACTACGACCACCTGGACATGCCCTCGATCAAGGCGCTGGCCGACACGGACACCCTGTTCGCCGTGCCGCTCGGCGTCGGCGCCCACCTGGAGCACTGGGGCGTCTCCCCGGACCGGCTGCGCGAGCTGGACTGGAACGAGGAGACGAAGGTCGGCGGCCTCACCCTGACCGCGACCCCGGCCCGCCACTTCTGCGGCCGGGGCCTGCGCAACACGCAGCACACGCTCTGGGCCTCCTGGGTCGTCGCGGGCGACGAACACCGGATCTACCACAGCGGTGACACCGGCTACTTCGAGGGCTTCAAGGACATCGGGGCCGCGCACGGCCCGTTCGACGCCACGATGATCCAGATCGGTGCCTACAGCGAGTTCTGGCCCGACATCCACATGACGCCCGAGGAGGGCATGCGCGCCCACCTCGACCTCCAGGGCGGGCAGGCGCACGGGGTGCTGCTGCCCATCCACTGGGGCACGTTCAACCTGGCGCTGCACGCGTGGGCCGAGCCCGGCGAGTGGACCGCGGACGTGGCGGAGGCGGCGGGCCAGGCGGTGGCCACCCCGAGGCCGGGCGAGCCCTTCGAGCCGGGCGCCGAGCCGACCACGGACCGTTGGTGGCTGCCTCACGGGGGCACGCTCGCGCGCCCCTGGCGGGTTGCCGAGCCGGTCGTGGCGGAACCGAATCCGGTGGCGACCCCGGCGGCACTGGACCTGGCGAACGAGCGCTGACACGGACGACGGTCCCCTCGACGGCGTCGGCGGCCGGGTTCGCCACGTCGTCGAAGGGACGTCTCACCGCAGGGCGCGCAGCCGCTGTACTCCCATGCAGGTCCCCGTCGTGAGGGCGAGCGCCAGCAGGGGGAGTCCCACGAAGATCACGGGGTTCACCCAGTCCGGCACCAACTCGGTGCCCACGCCGCCCGACGTGACGCACTGCGAACTGACCGGCAGCGTCATCCGCGTCACGACGTGATCCCCCGCCACACCCTTCGCCGCGCACATCTGGTCCGGGTCCAGGATGTAGAACCCCGACATCGCGCCCCACGTGTACGCGCCGAGCGCCGCCGAGCCGGCCATCACCGCCACCAGCACACAGGTCTCGACGCTCGGCAGGTGCCACCACCCGCTGCCCGGCTGCCGATGGCAGGCCCGCCGGCCGAGCGCCACGGCGGCGGCCCCGAACACGAACGGTGTCACGAGCGGCGAGAGAACCAGGATCAGAAACAGAAGAGACGCCACTCCTGTCCGGACACCAGCCGGACAGGATCGGTTCCGCATGCTCCGCCGACGGACTCCGGCGGACACTGCCCGTGACGTGCGGAGCGACGGCGGCGGGCGGGACGTACCCACCGAAACCGCCCCGCCGGCCCGGCCGCCGGACCCTCGGCAGGCGAACGGCGGAGCCGGGCCGCATCGCACTCCCCGACTCCTGGCGCCCGTTCGTGACCGCTTCCGATCAGGGGCGATCGATTCTTTGTCCTTCTTCGCCGTGCGGCCGCCGGGGTTATCGGTCTGTCGTGCGAAGTCTCATACCAGAGCGGGACGCTCCCCGGGTGACTTTGTCAACTGCCCACCGCACCTGATGCGTTGACGACTACTGTGAGTGTCCGCCGGGCGACGTGGTGCCGATTTCTTCGGCTCTCCCGACCGGCACCGCGATGGCGTATGCCCGAATCGCGCACCCTGCGCGAGCAAACAGGTCCGACGCACCAGTACGAGGACGCCGATGTCTCAACTCCGTGCACCGGCCGCACGCGCAGACCGCCGTGAGGGCGGCCGGCACGGGCGACCGGCCGCCCGCCCCGTGCCCGCACTGCCCGAGACGCACATACGATCCCAACTCCTGCGTCTCGCCGTGCTGCCGCCCGTCGCGGTCGCGCTGAGCGCCAGCGCGGCCGTCCTGTTCACCGTCCGCTCCACCGGAGCACGGACCGGCCTCACCCTCTGGGGCGTCCTCGCCGGAGCCACGACGGTGACCTGCGCGGGCATCCTGATCGCCGCCGTGGCCGCGGGCCGCGCGGCCGGTTCCGTCAGCGACCGCATCGGCGCCCTGCGCCGCGACAGCGCGCGCGGCGAGGCCGATCTGCGCGAACTGGTCGAGGCACTGCGCCGCGGCGAGGGCCCGCCCCAGCGCAAGCCGCGCGGCCGGCCGCCGGGCGACGCCGACGACTTCGACCTGCTCGCCGCCGACCTGGCACGCGCCCACGACGGTGCCGTCACCGCCGTCGTGTCCGCCTCCCAGCTCTCCAGCCAGGCCGGCAGCGAACAGAAGGTCGAGGTCTTCGTCAACCTCGCCCGGCGCCTTCAGTCCCTCGTGCACCGGGAAATCTCCATCCTCGACGAACTGGAGAACGAGATCGAGGACCCCGATCTGCTCAAGGGCCTCTTCCACGTCGACCACCTCGCCACCCGCATCCGCCGCCACGCCGAGAACCTCGCCGTCCTGGGAGGCGCCGTCTCGCGCAGACAGTGGAGCAACCCGGTCTCCATGACCGAGGTGCTGCGGTCCGCCATCGCCGAGGTCGAGCAGTACTCCCGCGTCAAACTGGTGCCGCCCATCGACGGCACCCTGCGCGGCCACGCCGTCGCCGACGTGATCCACCTGCTGGCCGAACTCGTCGAGAACGCCACGGTGTTCTCCGCCCCGCACACCCAGGTCCTGCTCCGCGCCAACCTCGTGACCTCGGGACTCGCCGTAGAGGTCGAGGACCGCGGACTCGGCATGCCCGTCGGCGAACAGAGCCGTATGAACGCCCTGCTCACCGACCCCGACCAGGTCAACGTCGCCAGCCTGCTGGCCGACGGCCGCATCGGCCTGTTCGTGGTCTCCCAACTCGCCCGCCGCCACGGCATCCACGTCCGCCTCCAGACCAACATCTACGGCGGCGTACAGGCCGTACTCGTCGTGCCGCAGGCCTTGCTGGGTACGGCGCCGGGCGCCCCCGGCGCCGTAGGGCAGCCGGAGGACACGATGGGCGGGGGGCGCCCGCTCCTGCCTCCGCAGCAGCCTCCGCAGGGCGGGACGGGCGGAGCCCCGGGTGGGGCCGAGGACGGTCAGCGGGCCGCCGGTCGGCGGAGTGGTCCCGCGGTGACGCCTGCCGCGCCGGGGCGGCCCCAGCGTGAGTCAGGGGCACCGGGACGGCACCAACGACGGGACACCGCACCGCCCGACGCGCCGGCGCCGAACGGCAGCGGACCGGTGCCGCTGCCCGTGCGCGGCGCCCATACGGAACGGGCCAATCCGGCGGAGGCCGTACCCGGCATCCGGCCCGACGACCGGCACACCGTGGCGACGAACGTGACCACACCGCCCGTCCCACGAGGCGGCGCGGTCCGCGGCACCATGGGCAAGCCGCCCCAACTGCCCCGCCGCCGCGCCCAGGAGCACATCGCACCCCAACTCCGCGGCGGCCCCGCACCCCGCCAGGACTCCGAGCAGGCCGCCGGCCACGACCCGGGCCTGATGGCGGCCTTCCAGCGCGGGATCGGCCTCGCGGAGGCCCAACAGCACATGGAGGCGGCGGAGTCGGTGGAGGGGGCCGCCATGGCGCCACCACATGTGGAGGTGCCGCACGTGGAGGGGGCGTCCATGGAGGTGCCGCACACGGAGTCGGCCCAACTGGAGACAAACCACGCGGAGTTCCCGCGCACGACCGAGGTGCACACAGGCGGCGTCTACACGAGCACGCCCCCCATGGGCTCCGACCACACCTCCGCAGCCCACACGGAAATGCCGCCGCTCACCCTCGCTCCCCACAGGGACGCGGCGCCCATACCCGAAGCGCACGCGCATGCGCCCGGTCACGACTTCACCGCCCGGCACGACGGGAGCGCATCAGCCGGATGACCACGCATGCCCCCACCCCCACGACCACGGCGTCCCACCGCCCCACCCCCACCCGCGCTCCCGCAGACCTTCGTACCCCAAGGAGTCGATCCACCATGGCGAGCGACGCGCCGACCGGCCATGTATCCGATCTCGACTGGCTGATGAGCGGCCTCGTGCAGCGCGTACCGCACACCACCAGCGCGGTACTGCTCTCCTGCGACGGCCTCGTGAAGTCGGTCCACGGCCTCGACCCCGACAGCGCCGACCACATGGCGGCCCTGGCCTCCGGCCTGTACTCCCTCGGCCGGAGCGCGGGCGTCCGCTTCGGTGACGGCGGGGATGTCCGGCAGGTCGTCGTCGAACTCGACTCGACGCTGCTGTTCGTCACCACCGCCGGCTCCGGCACCTGTCTCGCCGTGCTGGCCGGCCGCGAGGCCGACGCGGCCGTGCTGGGCTACGAGATGGCGATGCTGGTCAAGAGCGTCCGCCCCTACCTCGTGACCGCGCCCCGCCAGCACGCCGTCGAATCCCCTGCGATGAGGCCTTGAGCGTGGCGACGGCCGGCGACGGGCCGTGGTTGGACGACGCGGCCGGACGTCTTGTGCGCCCCTTCACGGTCAGCAACGGCCGTACCCGGCCGTCCGTCGCGCTCGACCTCCTGTCGCAGGTGATGGCCACCGGCGCCACCCCCCTCGGCTATCTCGGCCCCGAGCACGCGCAGGCGCTCGACCTGTGCCGCGCGCCCGTCTCGGTCGCCGAGGTCGCCGCCCACCTGAAGCTGCCGGCGGTGGTCACCAAGGTGCTGCTGTCGGACCTGGTCGACTGCGGAGCGCTGACCACCAAGCCGCCCGAGTTCCACCACAACCCCACTGACCGGTCTCTTCTGGAGGCAGTGCTCGATGGACTACGACGACAGCTCTGACTACGAGAGCGGCCACGATCCCTTCCCCACCGCACTGAAGATCCTGGTGGCGGGCGGCTTCGGCGTCGGCAAGACGACCTTCGTCGGAGCGGTGAGCGAGATCGCGCCGCTCAGTACGGAGGAGCTGCTCACCACGGTCAGTGCCGCGACCGACGATCTCGAAGGCATCGAGAACAAGGTCGAGACGACCGTGGCGATGGACTTCGGCCGGATCACCCTCGACCCGGAACACGTGCTCTATCTGTTCGGCACGCCCGGACAGGAGCGGTTCTGGTTCATGTGGGACGAACTGTCCGAGGGCGCGCTCGGCGCGGTCATCCTCGCCGACACCCGGCGACTGGAGGAGTGCTTCGCCGCCGTCGACTTCTTCGAGCAGCGCGGCCTCGGATTCATCGTCGCGATCAACGAGTTCGACGGCTCCCACCGCTACGACCCCGAGGAGGTGCGGGCCGCCATAGACCTCGACCCCGGGATCCCGGTCGTGCGCTGCGACGCGCGGATCTCCAGTTCCGGGGTGCAGACCCTGCTGACCCTCGTACGCCATCTCATCGAGCACGCCCCGGCGCACGCGCCGAGCCATGGTGCCCATATGTGATTCCCGCACACCTTTCACGGAGTTCCTCTATGACATGCGTCCACAGGGACGGAGTACGCCCATGAGCTACGACCCGCCGCGTCCGGCCGGTCGTCTGCTGCTCACGCCCGAGGACAAGGAGGCACCCGGGCGGATGCGACGGCTGCGGGGGCTGGGCCTGGGGGAGCACCCGGACCCGGCGCTGGACGCCTTCGCGGACCGGCTCGCCGAGCTGACCGGGGCGCCGTACGCCATGGTCAACTTCATTGACGAGAACCGGCAGTTCTTCGCCGGTCTGCACACTCCGGGCAGTGCGCGGCTGCCCCGAGCGGCCACGGGAGGGGAGCACGCCAAGCCCGAGGTGGGGCGGCAGTTGGCGCGTGAATACGGGTTCTGCCCCCATGTGGTGGTCCGACGCAAGGCGCTGGTTCTTGAGGATGTCTGCGACTATCCGCGGTTCGCGGGCAATCCCGTCGTCGACGAGTTCGGCATCCGTTCGTATCTGGGGGCGCCGCTCATCGACTCCACGGGGATGGTGCTGGGCACCGTGTGTGTCGTCGACACGGAGCCGCGGCCGTGGGGGAAGCCGGGGCTGGAGACGATCAAGTCGACCGCGGCGGACCTGGTGGCCCGGCTGGAGCACTTGGGCGGTCCGTAGCCGACCGGTCGTATAGTTGCCGTATGGGCAGGACCAGTGATGCCGGAGAGAAGATCCTCGCCGCCGGGCGGTCGCTCTTCGAGGCGCGCGGCTACTCGGCGCTCGGAGTGGCCGAGATCTGCCGGGCGGCCGGAGTGCCGAAGGGCAGCTTCTACTACTTCTACGAGTCGAAGGAGGCCCTCGCGCTGGCCGTCGTCGACGAGCACTGGGCGGAGCAGCGGCGGGAGTGGACGCGCGTCCTGAGTGCCGCGAGCGGGGACGCCGAACCGCTGGAGCGGCTGCGCCGGCTGTTCGAGGAGACGGAAGCCGGTCTGCGCGCCGGACAGCAGGGCTGCGGGACCGTGCTGGGCTGCCTGTTCGGCAATCTCAGCCTGGAGATGAGCAACCAGACCGAGGCCGTCCGCGCCCGGCTGCAGGAGATCTTCGACGCCCAGGTCGAGATGGTCGACGCGGTCGTCGTCGAGGCCCGCGACCGCGGGGACGTCACCGTCACCGACACGCGGGAGGCGGCGCGGTCCGTCGTCGCGCAGTTGGAGGGCCAGGTGATGTTCGCCAAGCTCTACAACAACACCGGGCGGCTGAGCCCCCTCTGGGCCAACTGCCTCGCCCTGCTCGGCGCCCGCGCCGCCCACCCCGTCTGATCAGCGGCCGGCGTCGGTGGGCGCGGTCCGCCGCGCCTGCTCCGGCACGGACTGTCGTACCGCCACCGCGTGGTGCGGGAAGCCGGACCGCAGGACGGCGGCTGCGACGGCCGCGGCGAGGACCACCAGGGCGGCCAGCAGCAGGGCCGGGCGGTAGCCGTGGCGCAGCAGCGGAGCGACGGCGAGCGGACCGAGGATCTGGCCGACGGAGTATCCGGCGGTCAGCAGCGCCACCGAGCGCGGGAAACGCAGCTGGGCTCCGGTGGCCAGCGCGAGGGTGCTGACGCCGATGAAGGTCGCGCCGAACAGCAGCGCCGAGACCAGGGCCGCGGCCACCCCGCCGATCAGCGCGGGCAGCGCGATGCCGACCGCCTGGATCACCAGCGCCACCAGCAGCAGCCCGGGCCGCGACCACCGGCGGCCGAGCCGGGCCCAGAACGCGGAGGACGGTACGGCGGCCAGCCCGACGAGCACCCACGCGCCGCCGCCGATCCAGCCGGGGGATCCCTGAGCGATCGCCGCGACCAGGAAGGTCCCGGCGACGATGTAGCCGACGCCCTCCAGGGTGTAGCTGACGAACAGGGCGGCGAAACGGCGGGCGCCCGTCGGCGTAGGGGCTTGCGACGTGTGCGCGGCCGACAGGGGCGCGGCCGACACCTCAGGCCGTAGATTCCACGAGGCCGCCGCCAGGACTGCGGCGAGTGCGGCCGACGCCCACCACGCGGTCCGCCAGTCCGCGACCGGGCGCAGAGCGAGGACCAGGAGGCCGGAGAGCGCGATGCCTGCGCCGACACCGCCGAAGCCCCAGCCGGACAGGTGCGGCGGGTGGTCCCGGAGGTGGCCCAGGAGCGAGTTGACCGCGACGACGAAGATCAGCGCGCTCGCCGCGCCCGCCGACAGCCGCAGCGCGAGCCACAGCTCCGTGCTGTGCGTGACGGGCATCGCGGCCAGCGTGCAGATCAGCAGGACGAGTGCGCCGCGCAGGGCCGCGCGGGAGCGGATCAGGGCGGGGGAGAGGGTGCCCGCGAGCGCGCCGACGAGGTAGCCGACGTAGTTGGCGGTGGCCAGGTGCGCGCCGGCGCCGGCGGACAGCCCGGCCTGGGCGTGCATCAGCGGAAGGATCGGGGTGTAGACGAAGCGGCCGACCCCCATGCCCGCCGCCAGCGCCGCGGCGACCCGCGCGACATGCGCCCAGGGCGACAGGAGGGAGCCGTCCGCCCCTGGCGAAGGGACACGGGCGCTGGAGCTCATGACGGCGAAATCCCTTGCAGGCGGGGCGAGTTACTCCGCATGGCCGGGGTCGTTCGGATGCGGTTCCAGCGGAGTGACGGCGAAGGTCATCCACGGGGCGAGGGGCAGCGTGCCGAGCACCTTCTCGTGGAGCTGGTCCTCGTCGTCCGCGAGCCAGACGCCGATGCTGCGCCGTTCCCCGACCGGGCGCCACAGCCGCCGCAGGTGGCCGGTGGCGGCCAGCTCGCGGGAGTGGACGGCCTCGGCGGCGCGGCGCCGGTCGACCTCCTCCTGCGGGGTGCCCTCGGGGACGGTGGTGGTGATCTCGACCAGGAACTCTCGCATGACCTCGCTCCGTTCGGGCCCGCCCGGCCAGGCGACAGGGTGCCGGGTCTCCATGCCCTCATCGTGGCCCGGGACCGGCGCGGGCGCCACGACGGGCTTGCTCCCTGCTGAGAGTTCCGGCCTCCCAGCCCGCGTAGCATGACGGGCGTGGAGCTGCGCCAACTGAGGTACTTCGTCGCCGTCGCCGAGGAGCTGAACTTCGGCCGGGCCGCCGACCGCCTCCTGATCGCGGGACCCTCCCTCTCCCAGCAGATCAAGGCGCTCGAACGCGATCTGGGCGTACGGCTCTTCGACCGCGACCGCCGCTCGGTCTCCCTCACCCCGGCCGGAGCCGCGCTGCTCCCGCACACCCGCGCCCTGCTGGAGCGCGCCGACGACCTCCGGCGCCGGGCCGGCCGGCTCGCGGGCTCGGAGGCGGTCCGGCTCGGCTACGTCAACTGGCTCCCGGCCGACCTGACCGCGCGCACCGCCGGCGTGGCCCAGGTCCATGTGGACGCCTGGGTCGCGCCCTCGCACACGCAGGCCGGCCGGGTCGCGGACGGTAGCCTGGACCTCGCGGTGTGCTGGGTGCGGGACGAGGACCTGAAGCGGCACGGCCTGCGGGCCCGGCTGCTCGGCGCCGACCGGCTGTACGCAGTGGCCACGGGCACCGACACCGGTGACGTACGCGCCCGGGACACGTCCGTCCTCCTCGACGACGACACCCGGTCCTGGTCGTCCTGGAACGTCTACGCCGAGCAGCTGGCCCACGACACCGGGGCGCACGCGGTGGCCATCTCCGACGGCGGGATCACCGGCCCCGCCTTCTTCGACCACGTCCGCCGCAGCCGCCGCCCGGTCGTCAACTCGCCCAAGGGGCAGACCACTCCGCTGCCGCCCGACCTCGTCCGACGAGAGGTCGTCGGGCCGTCGGTCCACTGGACCTGGTCGCTGGTGTGGCGCGAGGGCGAGACGCGGGCCGCGGTGCTCGCCGCAGTGGACGCGCTGTGCGACGGCGTCGGCGAACTCGGGCTGCGTGCCCCGGACGCCTGGCTGCCCGCGGGCGACCCGCACCGCTGACGTGTACTGGGAGGTTCAGCCTCTCAGCAGTGAGGATTCCGGTCCTGGGAAAACCCCCTCTGAACTTTGCTTTCACTTCTCGGGGTCGCCTACCTTCTCCAATAGGCGACCGGTCGGCTAGTAGTCCGACCGGAAGCCACTCGCCAAGCACCACTACTTCGGAGAAGGTCGTCATGAGCACTCGGAACCAGAAGGTCGCGATCGTCACCGGCGCCTCGCAGGGCATCGGAGCGGGCGTCGTCGACGCCTACCGCAAGCTCGGTCACGCCGTCGTCGCCACCTCGCGCACCATCGCCCCCGCCGACGACGCGGACATCCTGACCGTCCAGGGCGACATCGCCGACCCGGCCACCGCCGAGCGGGTCGTGGCCGCCGCGATCGAGCGGTTCGGCCGTATCGACACGGTGGTCAACAACGCGGGCGTGTTCGTCGCGAAGCCCTTCACGGACTACACGGCCGACGACTACGCGAGCGTGCTCGGCATCAACCTGACCGGGTTCTTCCGGCTCACCCAACTGGCCGTTCCGCACCTGCTCACCCAGGGCGGCGGCCACATCGTCAGCGTCACCACCAGCCTGGTCGACAACGCGGACGCGCGCGTGCCCTCCGTGCTGGCCTCGCTGACCAAGGGCGGAATCCAGTCCGCCACCAAGTCCCTCGCCATCGAGTACGCCACCCGGGGCATCCGCGTCAACGCCGTGTCGCCGGGCACCATCAGGACCCCGATGCACCCGGAGGAGACCCACGACTTCCTCTCCGCCCTGCACCCGGTCGGCCGGATGGGTGAGGTGAGCGACATCGTCGACGCCGTGCTCTTCTTGGAGAACGCTCCCTTCGTCACCGGCGAGATCCTCCATGTCGACGGCGGCATGAGCGCCGGTCACTGAGAAAGGTCGACGGAGATGAACAGCGGGAACGGCGACGAACTCGTCCTGCGCGGTGTCCTGGACCCCTGGAAGGCGGCCGTGGACGCCCACGAGCCGGAGCAGGTGGCCCGGCTCTTCACCGAGGACGCGCTCTTCCAGGGGCTGCACCCCTACAGCGTCGGCCGGCGGGGGGTCGCCGAGTACTACGCCTCCCAGCCCCTCGGAATGAAGGCCGCCTACGACGTCCTGGAGACCCGGCGCCACGCCGACGACCTCGTACTCGGCTATCTGGACGCGGAGTTCACGTTCACCGACCGGCCGCCGGTCGACGTCAAGCTCGCCGTGCTCGTGCGGCGGCTGGGGGACGACTGGTACATCGCCCATTACCAGGTCTCGCGGCTCGACGGGTGACCGGTGTGAAGGAAAGCTGCGGCACCGCTTAAGAAAACCTCGATGGACCCGGGCGCTCCGGTGGGGCAGATTGCTAGCACAATCCACCCCCCACCCGGAACGGGCTCGTCCGGCATGCCCGGATCGAGCCCGGCCCCGGGACCTCACCCACAGGAGCCGTAGCGTTGAAGGCGCTGGTCAAGGAGAAGGCGGAGCCAGGGCTGCGGCTCGTGGACGTCCCCGAACCCGCCGTCGGACCCGGCGACGTACTGATCAAGGTGCTGCGCACCGGGATCTGCGGTACCGACCTGCACATCCGGGCCTGGGACGGCTGGGCGCGGCAGGCGATCCGCACACCGCTCGTGCTCGGGCACGAGTTCGTCGGCGAGGTCGTCGGGACCGGCCGGGACGTCACCGACATCGCCGTCGGTGAACTGGTCAGCGGTGAGGGCCACCTGGTGTGCGGCAAGTGCCGCAACTGCCTTGCCGGGCGCCGCCACCTGTGCCGGGCCACGGTCGGGCTCGGCGTCGGCCGGGACGGCGCCTTCGCGGAGTACGTCGCGCTGCCCGCCGCCAACGTGTGGGTGCACCGCGTCCCCGTCGACCTCGATGTGGCCGCGATCTTCGACCCGTTCGGCAACGCCGTGCACACCGCGCTGTCCTTCCCGCTGGTCGGCGAGGACGTACTGATCACCGGTGCGGGTCCGATCGGCCTGATGGCGGCGGCGGTCGCCCGGCACGCCGGCGCGCGGAACATCATGGTGACCGATGTCAGCGAGGAACGCCTCGCCCTGGCCCGCAAGATCGGCGTGAGCCTCGCGCTGAACGTGACGGACGCACAGATCGCGGACGGACAGCGGGAGTTGGGTCTGCGCGAGGGCTTCGACATCGGCCTGGAGATGTCCGGCCGCCCCGAGGCGATGCGCGACATGATCGCCAACATGACCCACGGCGGCCGGATCGCCATGCTGGGACTGCCCTCCCAGGAGTTCCCCGTCGACTGGTCCCGCGTCGTCACCTCGATGCTCACCATCAAGGGCATCTACGGCCGTGAGATGTTCGAGACCTGGTACGCGATGTCGGTCCTGTTGGAAGGCGGCCTCGACCTCGCGCCCGTGATCACCGGCCGCTACGGGCACCGCGACTTCGAGGCGGCGTTCGCGGACGCGGCGAGCGGACGCGGCGGCAAGGTCATCCTCGACTGGACCGCGTAACTCCCGTCCGACCGCGTAACTCCCTTTCGGCGAAGGAACTTTAGGAGATTCCCCATGTTCGACTCCGTGCGCGACGACCTCCGCACCACCCTCGACGAGATCCGCGCCGCCGGACTCCACAAGCCCGAGCGCGTGATCGGCTCCCCGCAGTCCGCGACCGTGCAGGTCACATCGGGCGGCCGGCCCGGCGAGGTCCTGAACTTCTGCGCCAACAACTACCTCGGTCTCGCCGACCACCCCGAGGTCGTCGCTGCCGCCCACGCGGCCCTCGACCGCTGGGGCTACGGCATGGCCTCCGTGCGCTTCATCTGCGGAACCCAGGAGGTCCACAAGGAGCTGGAGGCCCGCCTCTCCGCGTTCCTCGGCCAGGAGGACACGATCCTCTACTCCTCCTGCTTCGACGCCAACGGCGGTGTCTTCGAAACCCTGTTGGGCCCGGAGGACGCGGTGATCTCCGACGCCCTCAACCACGCGTCGATCATCGACGGCATCCGCCTCTCCAAGGCCCGCCGCCACCGGTACGCCAACCGTGACATGGCCGACCTGGAACAGCAGTTGAAGGAAGCGGCGGGCGCCCGGCGCAAGCTGATCGTCACCGACGGCGTCTTCTCCATGGACGGCTACGTCGCCCCACTGCGCGAGATCTGCGACCTCGCCGACCGCTACGACGCGATGGTCATGGTCGACGACTCGCACGCCGTCGGCTTCGTCGGCCCCGGCGGTCGTGGCACCCCCGAACTGCACGGCGTCATGGACCGCGTCGACATCATCACCGGCACCCTCGGCAAGGCGCTCGGCGGAGCCTCCGGCGGTTACGTCGCCGCCCGCGCCGAGATCGTCGCGCTGCTCCGCCAGCGCTCACGGCCGTACCTCTTCTCGAACACCCTGGCCCCGGTGATCGCCGCGGCCTCGCTCAAGGTGCTCGACCTGCTGGAGTCGGCGGACGACCTGCGCGTCCAACTCGCCGAGAACACCGCCCTGTTCCGCCGCCGGATGACCGAGGAGGGCTTCGACATCCTCCCCGGCGACCACGCCATCGCACCCGTGATGATCGGTGACGCGGCCGTCGCGGGCCGGATGGCGGAGCTGCTGCTGGAGCGGGGCGTGTACGTGATCGGCTTCTCGTACCCGGTCGTCCCGCAGGACAAGGCCCGTATCCGGGTCCAGCTGTCCGCCGCGCACTCCACGGACGACGTGAACCGGGCCGTGGACGCGTTCGTCGCGGCCCGCGCGGAGCTGGACGCCTGAGCGGAACCGGGGGCCGAGCAAACCGGGGCGGTCACGGCCACGGACATATTGCGATAATCGGTCCCATGATCGAAGCGCGGCGGCTCCACATCCTCCGTGCGGTGGCCGACCACCGCACCGTGACGGCGGCAGCCGCCGCGCTGTACCTCACCCCCTCGGCGGTCTCCCAGCAGCTCGCCGCCCTGGAACAGGAGACCGGCCACCGCCTGGTCGAGCGCGGCGCCAAGGGGGTACGGCTGACCCCGGCCGGCGAGATCCTGCTCGGCCACACCAATGTGGTCCTGGCCCAGCTGGAGCGGGCCGAGGCGGAACTCGCCGCCTACAGCTCGGGCGAGGCCGGCACGGTCACCGTCGCCGCTTTCGCGACCGGTATCGCACTGGTCGTGGCACCGGCAGTCACCCGTCTCGCGAGGCTGGCGCCCGGCATCCGGATCCGCGTCCAGGACGCCGAGGGCGACGCCAGTCTGCCGATGGTGCTGGACCGCCAGGTGGATGTCGCGGTCGCCGTCGAGTACCGCGGCGCCCCGCCCGCCGACGACCCGCGCCTCATCCACGTCCCCCTCTACGCCGAGCCCTTCGACGCGGTCGTTCCGGTCGCCCACCGCGTCGCCGGCGCCGACGAGGTCCCCCTCGCCGACCTGGCCAAGGACCCGTGGATCGGCCCCTACCCCGGCAACCCCTGCCACGAGGTCGTCGTCCTGGCCTGCGAGAACGCCGGATTCCAGCCCCGCCTCGAACACTCCTCGGACGACTTCCGCGCGGTGGTCGCCCTCGCCTCGGCCGACGCGGGCGTGGCCCTCGTCCCCCGCTCGGCCCTGCGCGGCATGGACCTGACGGGAGTCGTCGTCCGGCCCGTCGACGGGGTGGCGCCGACCCGCCGGGTCTTCGCGGCCGTACGGCGCGGCACGGAGGAGCATCCGCTGATCCGCCCGGTGCTGGACGCGCTGGCGGAAGTGGCCCGGACGTAACCTCGCCGTTTCATATCCGGGATACCGTCCCGGATATGAAACATGACGACGAGGTCCCGGACCCCATGGACGCCCGCCTCGGCGCCCGTCTGGCCGAGCTGCGGGCCCAACACGGCTGGTCCCTGGGGGAGTTGGCGGAGCGCAGCGGGATCAGCCGGTCGACGCTGTCCCGCGCCGAACGCGCCGAGACCAGCCCCACCGCCTCCCTCCTCAACCGCCTGTGCGGCGTCTACGGCCGCACCATGTCCCAACTCCTCAGCGAGGTGGAGGCCGAGCCCACTCCACTGCTGCGCGCCGCCGACCAATCCCTGTGGGAGGACCGCACCTCCGGTTTCGTACGACGCTCCGTGTCACCCCCGCACACCGGCCTGCGCGGCGAACTCGTCGAGGGACGGCTCACGGCGGGCGCCGACATCGCCTACGACCGGCCGCCCGTCCCCGGCCTCGAACAGCACATCTGGGTGCTGGAAGGCGCCCTGGACGTGACGGCCGGGCACACCGACCACCATCTCGGCACCGGTGACTGCCTACGGCTGCGGGTGTGGGGCCCGACACGGTTCCGGTGCCCGGGTCCGGACGGGGTCCGCTACGTTCTGGCGGTGGTGCTGCCGTGAGGACGAGGACCGAGCGCCTGGACGCTCCCCAACTGCTCGCTTTGGCCGAGGAGTTGGCGGACCTGCTGACCGACACCGTGCACGACGGAGCGTCGATCGGATTCCTCGCGCCGCTCGACCGGGCGGCGGCCGTCGCCTGGTGGCGGGAGCGTGCCGACGGGGTGGGCGCCGGGCGGCTCGCCGTGTGGGCGGCGCGGGACGGCGAACGGGTCGTCGGCACCGTGGGCCTGGCCTTCGCCGACAAGCCCAACAGCCGCCACCGCGCCGAACTGGTCAAGCTGATGGTGCACCGGGACGCCCGGGGCCGGGGCCTGGGCCGCGAACTCCTGACCGTCGCGGAGGACGCGGCGGTGGCCGCCGGCATCACACTCCTCCACCTGGACACCGAGACGGACAGCGCCGCCGAGCACCTCTACGACTCGGCCGGCTGGACCCGGGCCGGCGTGATCCCCGACTACGCGGCGAGCCCGGGCGGGGTGCTGCGGCCGACGGCGCTCTACTACAAGCGGGTCGGGACGGGGGCACACACTCCGACCAGGTGATTGTCAGTGCCGGCCGCTATCTTGCGTGTCATGCCGGATGCCGAAGACGTACGCCGTATCGCCCTCTCCCTCCCGGACACGACGGAGAAGATCGCCTGGAGCATGCCCACGTTCCGGGTCGCCGGGAAGATGTTCGTCACGCTGCCCGAGGAGGAGACCTCCATCGCCGTGCGCTGCCCGAAGGTGGAGCGCGACGAACTGGTCCTGGCCGAGCCGGAGAAGTTCTGGGTCGCCGATCACGAGGCGGGCTTCGCCTGGGTCAGGGCCCGGCTCGCCGCCGTGGAGAGCGAGGAGGAACTGCGCGACATCCTCGCCGACTCCTGGCGCCAGGCGGCCCCGCCCCGACTCCTGGAGTCCTACCCGGAGTTGGGCCTGCCGTCCGGCACCTGAGCTTCCTGGGCGCGGAGCCGGTCGGCGGGTCTCAGCCCCGCGTACCGGCGTGGCCGCCCCCGAAGAAACCGCCGATGCGTCCGCGCAGTGACCGGGCGTCGAGCCCGTGGGCGGACAGGTGTTCCTCGACCGTGCCGTAGCGCCGCAGTTCGGGGCGGGCCACGCCCAGGCCCAGTACCCGGTGGGGCACGTCGGCGAGCGCGTCGTTCGCGGCGGCCGTCGAGGTGCCCGCGAGATATGGCTCGACGAGTACGACGTCGGTCCCCGCAGTCCGCGTGGCCCGGCGCAGCGCGGTCGCGTCGAAGGGCCGTACGGTCGTGGCGTACAGGACGGTGACGTCGAGACCCTCCGTCGCGTCGAGTACGGCGTCGAGCATCGGCCCGACCGCGACGACCACGCCGGAGCGGCCCTCACGGACCGGGAGGAAGCGCCCGCCGTCGACCGGGAGACCGTCGGTGTTCGACTGGACGGACAGTCGTACGTACACCTTGTCGTCGCCCGCTGCGACCGCATGCCGCAGCAGGGTCTCGGCCTCGTCCGGGTGGCCCGGCACATGCACGGTCCAGCCGTCGAGCGTGTCGAGGAGTGCCACATCGCCCGGAGCCATGTGCGTCAGCCCGCCGGCCGGCCAGTCGAACGAGGCCGCCGCGCTCACCAGCACCGCTCCGACGCCCTGGTGCCCGAGATCCAGCTTGACCTGCTCGAAGGGCCGCTCGACGAGGAAGCTGGCGAAGGTGTGCAGGACGGGACGCATCCCGGTCAGCGCGAGTCCCGCACCCGCCCCGACGAGCAGCTGCTCGCGGATACCGACGTTGATCACCCGGTCCGGGTGGCGGAGTTGTGCCTCGGCGAGACCGGCCGCGCCGATCTCGGCGAGGACGACCGCGACGCGTGGATCCTCGTCGAGAAGCCGGGAGACGACCGGGACGAAACGGTCACGCATGGTGTCCATGGAGAGAGAGCCCTTCTAACTGGAACCGCTGCAGAGCGGATGGCCGACGGGATTGCTGAACCGATGGCCGAACGGACGGACGATCAGGCGGACTTGGGCTCCACCCGGGCCACGACCGCATGCGGTCGGCCGGGATGCGGCGCGGTGAAGGCGGCGTACAGCGCGTCATGATCGCGGCCGTCGGCCGTCACGGTGGACCAGCCCGCGGCCTCGAACCGGGCGGCGATGCCGCCGGGCCGGGCGTGAGTGGCGGAGGAGTTGTCGACGACGACGGTGTGCAGCCGGTCCAGTCCGGCGGGCCCGGCGAAGGCGATGGCCTCGTGGTTGCTGCCCTCGTCCAGTTCGGCGTCCCCGACCAGCACCCAGACCCGGGGCTCGGCGCGTCCCTGGGCGCGCAGTCCCAGCGCCGTCCCGACGGCGATCGGCAGCCCGTGCCCGAGCGACCCGCTGCCGATCTCGGCGCCCGGCACCAGCACCCGGTCGGGGTGGTGCCCGAGCGGGGAGTCGTACGAGCCGAAACCCGGGAGCCATTCCACCGGGACGAATCCCTTGGCGGCGAGCACGGCATAGTACGCCATCGGCCCGTGCCCCTTCGAGAGCAGGAACCGGTCCCGTTCCGGGTCGCCCATCCGCTCCGGGCCGACCCGCAGCACCCGGTCGTAGAGCACCCACAGCACGTCCAGCGTCGAGGTCGCCGCCGGACCGTGCTTCTCGTCGCCGGTCATCAGACCCATGAGCCGGGGCAGGTCGTCGTGCGTGTACGGGCGGCTGTGTTCCGCGGTGATGGTCATGCGGACGATCGTGCAACCTCAACCAAACTTCAGGTCAAGCGCCGCGGGCGAGCCGGTCGGAAGCCGGCCCCGGATAAAGGCGTGCGCGATCACCGACGGGAGTGCGGTATTGTTTCCATGCGCGTTCGACCAGGGGAAACCCCAGGTCAGATGGGCAACGGGACGTGGCGCAGCTTGGTAGCGCACTTGACTGGGGGTCAAGGGGTCGCAGGTTCAAATCCTGTCGTCCCGACCGTGTTCACCAGCGGGTCTGCCGGAAACGGCAGGCCCGCTGGATGCGTTCGTGGGACACGTGATGGCGGCGTGATGGCAACCCGCGTCGGCCTCGGCGGCTGGCCTCAGGCTGCGCGATCTTCGGACGCCGGAGCGGTCTGGTGGTGCTTGCGGTCGGCGCGGGCGAGGGCCTTGTCGATGGCGGTGACGGCGTCGCGGGCGGCGTAGGGCAGCAGGTGGCCGTAGAGGTTGACGGTGGTGGACAGCGTCGAGTGGCGCAGGTCGTGGACCCCGATCCGGGGCAGACCGAGCTCCTCGGAGCGCCGACGCAGCTCGGTCAGGATGCCCTGCGGGCGCAGTGGGGAGCCGTCCGGCTGGCAGAACACCAGGCCCTCCAACGGGGTGTCGGTCATGGGGTGTCTAGCCAGTACGTCTGAAGGGGTTGGACTATCCGTTGTGTGCTTCGGGCTCGGTCGCCAGCGTCGGCTGGGTGGCCGCCCACGATGCCAAGAGCGCCAAATTGTCAGCGGTCGGTGTGCCCGCGGGTGCGGTGTAGATGTTGAGGTGCAGGCCGGGGTCGGCGGGCAGTTCCAGGGATTCGACGTCCAAGTCGAGCTGGCCCACGATCGGATGGTGCATACGCTTGCGGCCGGACCGGTGCAGCCGCACGTCCTGAGATGCCCACCGTTGCCGAAACAGCTCACTGCACGTTGACAGTTCGCCGACCAGGGCGATCAGTTCCTCGTCGTGCGGATTGCGGCCGGCTGCCATGCGTAGCTTCGCGGCCGCGTCACCGGCAATTCGATCGTAATCGACAAAGAAATCTCTGGCCGTCGTGGGGTTCAGATAGACGAACCGCGCTATGTTCGCGGGCCGTCGCGGGTCAGCCAGCACCGGTGAATACAGCGCGCGAGCGAGTTGATTCATGGCGAGCACGTCATAACGGCCGTTACCGATCCAGGCCGGCGCATCGGAGATCGCGTCGAGCACCTGCTGCAGCGTCGAGCGCACCGCCACGGCAGGCCTGCGCCGGCGTGGGCCGCCGGGCGCCCTCGATTGGCGCGCGAGGTGGAACAGGTGGTCGCGCTCGGCCTCGTCGAGCTGCAAGGCACAGGCCAACGCCTCAAGCACGCCGTCGGAGGCACCGGCGAGGCTGCCGCGCTCCATGCGCACGTAGTAGTCGACCGATACACCCGCCAGTAGCGCGACCTCCTCGCGGCGCAGACCTTTGACCCGGCGGTTGCCGCCGTGAGCGGGCAGGCCCGCCTGCTCGGGTGCGATGCGGGCGCGACGTGAGCTGAGAAACTCCCGGATCTCGATGCGTAGATCCACCGCGGTTATCTCCTCACCGTAAGCCCGTCCCGCAATCTAGTGGATACCCGATGCGGTCGTTGCGGTACCGCCGTCCACCGGGATGATGGCGCCCGTGAGGTAGGACCCAGCCCGGCTGGCGAGAAACACGGCGGCACCCGCCATGTCGTCGTCGCGGCCGAGCCGGCGCAGAGGGGCCGACGCCGCGATCGTGTCGCCGATGGCATCGAGTGTGGAGTCCATCATCTGCGACGGGAACACTCCCGGTGCTACCGCGTTCACCGTGACGTGCTGCGGGCCCAGCTCCCTGGCAAGTACCCTGGTGAGCTGATGGAGTGCCGCTTTGCTGCTGGCGTACGAGTAGTTGGGCGAAGGGGCGACGTGGATGGCGGCGATGCTGCCGATGTTGATGATCCGTGCGGGATCATCGGCGGTGCCCGCCTTACGAAGCGCCGGGAGCAGTGCCTGCACCAGCCAGAACGGCGACTTGAGGTTGAGGTCGAGCACTGCGTCCCATGCCTCGTCCGGGAACGTCGCCAGCGGCTCGCGCCGCATCGCTCCCGCGTTGTTGACAAGGATGTCCAGGCGTTCCGAGTCGGCCTGGACAAGATCAGCGAGGCGCTGACACTCGTCGTGCCTGGACAGGTCGGCGGGGATTGCTCGCACGTCGCCGAATTCGGACAGTAGACGCTGTGCCTCCGCGCATGTGTCTGCGTTGCGTGAGCTGATGACGACGCGGGCGCCCGCCTGGAGAAGGCCGCGCGCTATCATCATCCCAATGCCTCTGGTGCCGCCAGTGACAAGGGCGTACTTTCCCCTCAGGTCGAAAAGTTCTGTGTGAGTGGTGAACTGGTTCTTCGCCATTGGTCTCCGTCCCTTCTGTCGTAAAAGAATGCGCCGACACGGTCGCGTATTCGGGGCAGCTGAATTGAATGATGATGGTAAAGCTGCACTGCGTTTGCATGGAGTCTTGTCGGCGCTTTCGACTCAATGTTGACAGGCGTTTGGAATGTCGGGGAGACCCTGGTGATACAGGTACTGTCAGACCCCCCTTCCCTGGTGCGCTGAGTCCGGATCACCCCGGCTTGATGCCCGTGGATGGTTCACTCAGAAACGAAGAAGTTCCTTGCGACTTGCGATGATGGGGTTTTTCCAGGACCACATCAGGCGCGATCGACAAGGCACTTCCGAGATGCAAAGTTGCCATGCCGCAGCCGGGGTCTCATCCGCGTTCGACGACCCGAACCTGATCGCGTACGGCGGACTGGAGCCGGTGGTGCGGCTGGCCGAGCGGCGCGGTCTGCCCAAGCCGGCCGGCGAGCACGTCCGGCTGCCCGCCTCGAAGGACGGCACTGGCGCCTTCCCAGCGGCGAAACCGATGTCGCTGGTGGGCGGCATGGCCGCGGGCGCCGACAGCATCGACGACATGGACCGGCTGCGGCACGGCGCGATGGGCCGCCTGTTCTCCGGAGTGCGGGCCCCGTCCACGCCGGGGTCGTTCCTGCGCTCCTTCACTGACGGGCATGTGAAGCAACTGCACGCCGTGGCCCGCCGGTTCCTGCACGAACTGACCCGTCACACCCCGCTGCTGCCCGGAGCGGACCAGGCCGCGTACGTGGACATCGACGACACCATCCGCCGCACCCACGGCTACGCCAAACAGGGCGCCGGACACGGAGACAGCAAGGTCAAGGGCCTGAATGCACTGCTCGACGTTGTCTCCACACCTCTGTCCGCCCCGTGATCGCCGCCACCAGGCTGCGCAAGGGACCCTCGAACCCCGCGCGCGGGGCAGCAGCGTTCGTCGCTGAGGCCATCCGCACCGCACGCGCCTGCGGTGCCAGCGGCCTGCTGGTGCTGCGGGTGTGGACCCCGCGTTCTACGGAGCCGACGTCATCAACGCCTGCCGGGCCCTTGGTGCCCGCTTCTCCCTCACCATGCGGATGAACGCCTCCGTCAAAGCCACCATCGCCCGATCGACGAGGACGCCTGGACACCGATCAAATATCCGCAAGCGGTCCGGGACGAGGAGGGCCAGTGCTGGATCTCCGACGCCGAGATAGCCGAGATCCGCTGCACGCTTTCACTTCCAAGCCGAAGAAACAGCAGGTCACCGCCCGACTGATCGCGCGCCGGGTCAAGCGCCTGAGCGCCGGTACCGTCCCCGCCGGGCAGGCACGCACTTCGATACCTGGCGCTACCACGCCGCGTTCACCGACTCCACGCTCGCCTTGAGGGATGCCGAGCGTGATCACCGCCGGCACGCTGTCGTCGAGCAGGTGATCGCCGATGTCAAGAACAGCGGCTTCGCCCACGCGCCGTTCGGTCATTGCCAGGCCAACCCTTTAAGTCGGTTGGTCCGACAAGCTCTCCGGCGCGCTGATCTCGACGCTCGACACGCGCGGCTACTTCTCCTGCACGACACCCGAGCCGTACGGCGTCTTGGGCATCATCGTCATCTGGAACGGCCCGGTCGTCTCCCTGGGCATGAAGGTCGTCCAGGCGCTGGCCGCGGGGAACTGTGTGGTGGTCAAGCCCTCGGAGTTCACCCCCTTCGCCCCGTACCTGTACGCCCGACTCCTGAGTGAGACAGGCGTACCGGACGGCGTGTCGAGCATTGTCAGCGGTGGTGCGGAGGTGGGAGGGGCTCAGGTGTGCCACCCGAAGGTGGAGAGAAGGTGAGTTTCCATGGCGGCCCTGTCGCGGCCCGTCGGATCATGCACGCCTGCGCGGAGCAACTCGAGCCCGCTGTAATGGAGTTGGGCGGCAAGGCGGGTAACATCGGGTCCCGAAGGCCGGTGACCTGGGGTCAAGGTGGCGCCGCTCATCAGCGCCGCGGCCGTGGAGCGGGTCTGTGGGATGTTCGACCGCGCCCGGCGGGACAAGGCCGGGCGGATCACCCTCGGCGGCAGCCGGGCCGGGGGCGACCTCGCCGACAAGAACCTCGTCGAGCCCACGATCATCGTCGACGTGGACCCGGAGCACGAGATCGCGCAGACGGAGGTGTTCGGCCCCGTACTGCTGGTGTTCAGGTTCTCGAACGAGGACGAGGCGGTCGCCCTTGCCAACAGCACGCCGTACGGTCTCGGCGCCAACATCCAGTCCACCAGCCTCACCGGCGTCCATCGTGTCGCCGAGCGGCTGAAGGCCGGTGGTGTCTACGTCAACGGTGCCCGGCAGAACCTCCCGTACACACCCTTCGACGGTCTCGGCCTCAGCGGTTACGGCAAGGAGGGCGGCCGGGCCGGTACGACCAGTGATCGACCAGGTCGCTGTCGCACCGCTGACGGAGAACTGGCCTCCCGGTTCTCACAGGTGGTGACTGCCGAAGTCCCGCACGGCCCGCAGCGAGGCAAGCCGGATGAGGGCCGAAGTGACCAAGCTGCACGGTGTTGTCTCGGACGGGACGCCCGGCCGTCGTCGGCAGGGAAACTGGAACTGAGACGCGACGGGTCGTCCAGCTCGACAAGGACCACGTATCGCCTGCCTGGACTGTGCGGCTGGTCGGTAACACCACGCGCCCGTTGGTACCGGTGAGGGTCTTTGAGTGTGCCGGTGTCGTGCGACACCGGCGTGGCCGAGTCGGACATCGAAGGCCAGGGGTGTCGTGTGGATCGTCTGCGGGGCCGAGACGATCCACACGGCACCCCTGGATGCAGGTGGGTCAGCCGACGTTGACCGAGTAGGAGCTGCTGCTCAGCTTGCCCTTCCCTCGGAAGACCTCGGTGCCGGCCTCGACACTGGTCAGATACGCATTGCTGGCCAGCAGTCTGCGCTGGACCAGGGCGTCGGCCATGCCGGTGATGTCGGTGGTGGCCGAGTTGGTGTTGGCGATGCGGACGTAGGAGTAGACGTTCCAGCTGCTGGTGACGCGGCCCGCCTGGTCCTTGTTGACGATCTTCCCGACGTACAGGTCCCAGGCCGTGCCGCCAATGGTGACCCGCTCCCGCTTGGTGCCCAACGGGCCTGCTCCGCCTTGGTGGTTGAGCCAGATCATCATTTCGTCGTGGGGCTGGTCCTTCCAGTCCGGGTTGGACTTCTGGTGGAACCAGACGTCGTAGGAGACGTTCATGACGGACGGGGTGTTCTGGGTGATGCCGAAGGCCCAGTTGGAGGTGATCTTGCGGCGGCTGTTGAGCTGGACGGGCAGTTTGGTGGTGGTGTCCTTCCAGCCCCAGTGCCAGCCGAGCACGATGCTGCCGTACGCCTTGACGCCGGTCGGGTTGCCGCCCGACCAGTCGAAGGATGTCTCCCAGTTGACCTTGCCGCCCCGGTAGGAGTTGAGCCAGGTGCACTGCTTGCCGGTGGCGCCGCTGGCGCCCCAGACGTTGTTGTTGAGGTAGTACGGGGACGCCTTGATGGTGTTGAAGGCGGTGCAGTTGTCGGCGGCCTGGGCGGCGGACGGGGTGAGCAGGAGCGGGGCGGCGACGGCGGCGGCGACCGACGCGGTGAGGGCCTTGAGAGTTCTGGCGGTGGACATCGTCGGTGCTCCTACTTGTAGGTGATGTCGGAGGTTTTGTAGATGCAGTTCCGGCCGTCGGGGCCTGCCCCGACCTTCGCGGGTTCGCCCGAGGTGACCCCGCGGAACTTCTGGCAGACGACGATCTTGCGCGCCGGGTCGCCCTGGATGGTGACGCGGGTCAGGCGGGCGGTGTCGCCGTAGGGCGTGGAGTTGATGCCGACGATGTCGAGGCCGGGGGACTTCACGGTGACGTTGTCGAGGACGACATGGCGCTGGTACTGGGTCTTGCAGTTGCCGCAGGAGCGGTAGAGCTTGCCGAAGTTCTCGACCTTGAAGTTCCTGATGACGAACGTGCCGGGGCCGTTCTGCTGGAACACCTTGTCGGCCGCCTTGCGGGCGCCGCCGCCGTCGATCGTCATGGTCTGGTTCGCGGCGGTGCCCTTGAAGGTGGCCGCGTCCTCGCCGACGTCCTCCCACCACACGTTCTTCAGCGTGCAGGTGCCCCGGCAGTGGATGCCGTCGGCGGCGGGGGAGCCGATGATCACGTTCGAGACGGTGGCCTTGTCGGCGAGTTCCAGGATCGGCGGCTGGTTCTCGGCCTGGTCCCCGCCGCCGAGCGCGCCGGCGCCGACGAAGCGGGTGAAGTCGAAGTCCCGGTTGCCGGTGACCTTGATCGTGGCGCGCACCGGCTGGACACGTTTCGCGGCGGGCCAGTCGGCGGCGGGCCGCGCGGAGTCGGCGCCGGCGGCGGTGGGGAGGGAAGGGACGAGGGCCACGGCCGCGAGGGCGGCGAGCGGCAGCAGTGTCCGTTTTCGGCTGTGCATAGTCGGATCGTTGGCAGAGATCCCACCCCGGCGCGCGCGGTGTCGGCCGAACGCACGACCCTGCCCCTCGAACGGGCGTCCCGTTTCTGCTCTGGGACGGATGGCGAGACCTGGCCGGACACCTGGAACACGACGGCCCCCGACGTCCTATGGCTGTCCTCCGGCCCCTGGCCCGAGGCCGCGGCCTACGCCGGCCCCTCATGGCCGACGGCCCGCTCCCGTCCTACGGAATGGGGCGCGCTGGCGGCGAGAAGCTCAAGGACCTGCTGACCCTCGGGGCGGTGCTGGTGCGGTTGGAGGAGCGGGAACGGGAGATCACTGCGCAATCCGACGCGACGCGGGAGCAGATCGCGCAGCCGACCGCACGGCTGGACGAGCTCGGCCGGGCCGCCGAGGAGGTCCGGATCACCCGTAAGACGCTGCTGGAGCTGTCCGATCCGCAGCCGCCCGCGGCGCCGGCCCCGGAACTGCCGGACCATCCGGTCTACCAGCAGATCCTGGCGGTGTTCGCCGCGGCCGACGGGCCGCTATGGGCGCGGCAGGTGTGGGAGGCGATGGACCTGGAGATCGCGCCCAACGACATCAACAACACCCGCCTGAAACTCAAGCGGCTCGCCGAGCGCGGAATCCTGGTCGAGACCGAGCAAGGCTTGTTCACCCAACCGTGGCCGTAGCCGCCCGCCGACGCCGCAGTCAGCGCGCTTTCCCCTCCCCGCTGACCGGCCGGCTCGTCGACCGCTACGGCCGTATGCCGACAGCCGCAGCCTCCGGCCCCACCCTCCTCGTCACCGGAATCACCGCCGCCGCGGCGCCTGCCGCGGCTCGGCTGGAACCTGGGCCTCGTCTCCGGCACCCGCGATGATTTCTATGGGGTTCAGAGTTCGGCGACGACGCGTCGTAGTGTGCCCGGCGCGATGCGCAGCATGGCGGGCATGACTTTCGTCTGACCGGGGAAGGCCATGTTCCGCCCCCGCCGAAGAGCTTTCATCGTGACCGCCGCCACCTGTGCGGGAGTCAGTTTCTTCCCCGTGGCTTCGGCGTTCATGGGCGTGTCCGTAGACGGCGGGAGGACCTCAAGGACATGGGTGTGACCCTGCGGGGCGAGTTGACGGCGCAATCCGTCCGCAAAGCCGTGCAGGCCGGCCTTCACCGCGCCGTGGGTAGGCGCGCGAGTGGGCGAGACCAGAGCGAACCCCGAGGTGATGAATACGATCGCGTCGGGCGACGGCCATCGCTCGAGCACTTCACCCGTCAAGTGGATGGGGGCGGTGAGGTTCAACGCCACCTCGTCATCGAGCGTCGCGTTGGGGTTCTTGCCGGCGGCATAGTCTCGTTCCTCGAACGTACCGGCGTTGTTGACCAACACGTCCAGACGTCCGAAGCGATCAGCGACTGCCTGCAACAACGCCGCCCGATCAGCTGCGTTCGTGACATCGGCCCGCACGGCCAGCGCCTGCGGGTGTGCCTGCGCGAATCGGTCAAGCGCAGCCTGCGAACGCCCGCAGACGACGACGGACGCCCCGAGCTCCACGAAGGATTGCGCGAGGCTCAAGCCGATGCCTGAGGTTCCGCCCGTGATGAGTACGGTCTGTGACATGATGTCGCCTCTCCGTATAGCGTACCGATTGGTACGAAACACGCTAGCACATCCGTACCGATCGGTATCGAATGGGTAGGATGAAGAAATGAAGACACCGGTCCCTCCTGGCAGGCCTCGCGCGTTCGACATCGACGAGGCACTCGATCGTGCAGTCCTGGTGTTCTGGTCAAAGGGTTTCGAGGGCGCCAGCCTCGACGACCTCACCGAAGCGATGGGTATCAGCCGCCCCAGCCTGTACAGGGCGTTCGGCAGCAAAGAAGACCTCTTCTATAAGGCGCTGGAGCGGTACACAGAGGGCTTGACCTCCTACTTCGCTCAAGCTCTGGCAGAGCCCACCAGTCGAGCAGTGGCTACTGCTGTGCTCCACGGGACGGTCGAGGCGGCAACCATGCCGGGATTGCCCACGGGCTGTCTTGGCGTGCTGGGCGCGTTGGCTACCGGGGATGAGAGCCGCCAAGTCCGAGACGCGCTCATTGCATGGCGCGAGGACGGGATAGCCCACTTGACGCGCCGGTTTCAACAGGCGGTGGACGCCGGTGACCTTCCGCCTTCCACGGATCCTCATCTGCTTGCGCTCTACCTGAGAACAGTGGCCAATGGGATTGCCGTCCAGGCCGCGAGTGGTAGTTCCCGCCCTGAGCTGCTGCAAGTCGCGAACCTCGCGTTGGGCAGCTGGCCAAAGCCGTAGTCAGCTGGTTGGCCCGGGATCTGCGCACGTACTTCGAATTCTGTGGTTCGCGCGGGGCAGGCGTTTACTGGTGCGACGCGTCCATGGATGACCGGGCGGCGTACGAGTGGTGGCGTCGTCGCGACGAGCGTGGACCTCGTCTGTGAGGCACGAGCTGGGACCGGGAGGTGTCCACGGTCAACGGGCCACGGAACCTGTACGAGGAGGCCATCCGCCGGCCGGCCCTCGAAAACGACGCTCTGCGCAGCGGCGGCACCGTTCTTCCACTGCCTACCGCAGTACGCCCGCGCCGTCCTGAATCCGACACCGCTCCCGGAGGCGTCCGGCGTGCGAAGGGACGCTGGGCGTGGCGCGCGGCCAACTACCGATGATCAACTGTTCGTCAAGCCATGCGTGCCGGCGGCATCCCGGCTCCCGCCCTTGTCGCGTCGGTGCCCCAGCTGGCCAGCAGTCGTAGTGCCTCCGCGGACGGGGAACCGGGTTCGGCGTGGTACGTCGCCAGCGTCTGTTCGTGGTCATCGGCCAGGTGGAACGATTCGAGGCGCAGATCGAGTTCGCCGGCGAGCGGGTGGTGCAGGCGCAGGGTGCCGTGGCACTTGTCCTTGACGTCGTGGGCGGCCCACAGCCGTCGGAACTCCTCGCTCCTCACGGAGAGTTCGCCCACCAGCGCGGACAGCCGGGGGTCGTTGGGATGGGAGCCGGCGTCCAGGCGCAGCTGAGCGACGACGTCGTTCGCTTTCTGCTCCCAGTCCACGAACAGGTCGCTGTACTCGGGCCGCAGGAACACCAGCCGCGCCCAGTTCCGCTCGTGCTCGGGCAGCTCGGCCCAGTCGCCGAAGACCGCCGCGGTCATCCGGTTCCAGGCGAGGATGTCGCCCCGCCGCCCCACAAGGATCGCTGGGCCGCCTTCCATGGTGTCCAGCAGCGTCCGCAGGGAGCCCCGCACCCGCTGGGTGCGGCCGGCCGGCTTCTTCTTCTGTTTCGGCTTCGCCAGGTGCGTGAGGTGGGCGCGCTCGGCCTCGCTCAGCCTGAGCGCGCGGGCGATGGCGTCGAGGACCTCCGCCGACACGTGCTGCCCGTTGCCCTGCTCCAGCCGCGTGTAGTACCCCACCGACACCCCGGCCAGCTGCGCCAGTTCCTCGCGGCGCAGCCCCGGCACCCGCCGGTACCGCCCGAAGTCCGGCAGCCCCACGTCCTCCGGCTTCAGCCGGGCCCGCCGGGTGCGCAGGAACTCACTGAGCTCGGCACGCGGGTCCAGCGCGCCGTCGGCCGGCTCGTGCACCGGTTCGGGGTATTCGTCCATGCCTTCGAGTATCCACGGTCGGACGCACACCAGCCTGCACCAGCCAGTGGTAGTCACAGCGGATGTACACAAAGCCGTGACCTGGGTGAATACCGGATCGTCCAGCACGCTGGAGCCCGTGCCCGGCTGGCAGGCAGCCGGGGCGTGGCTTGCATCAGGAACGGAGCACCCCCCATGACCGCAACACAGGGCACCGAGTCGAGGACGCACCAGAGCGAAACGGCCGCGGAGGCGGTCGGCCGCCTTCGTGCGACCTTCAACACCGGCGTCACCCGCGGACTGGACTGGCGCGTCAGCCAGCTGCAGCGGCTGCGGGCACTGCTGGTCGAAAACGAGCAGGAGCTGATCGAAGCGCTCTGGGCGGATCTGAGGAAGAACCCCGCCGAGGCGAAGACGCAGGAGATCGACTTCACCGTCGCCGACATCGACGAGACGCTGGCGAATCTGGAGAGCTGGCTTCAGCCTCGCCCGGTGGAGGTTCCCGCCCACTTCGGTCCCACGACCACGGCCTACACCAAGTACGACCCGCTCGGGGTGGTCCTGGTGATCGCTCCGTGGAATTTCCCGCTGCACCTTCTCATCGACCCCATCATCGGCGCCCTGGCCGCCGGGAACACCGTGGTGGCCAAGCCGAGCGAGATCTCGGTGCACACCTCGGCGGTCGCTTCACGCCTGCTGCGAGAGTACTTCGACCCTGACGTGCTCACCGTGGTCGAGGGGGGCGCCGAGGAGACCACGGCCCTCCTGGCACAGCGCTTCGACCACATCTTCTACACGGGCAATGGCGCGGTCGGCCGGATCGTCATGGCCGCGGCAGCCAAGAACCTCACCCCCGTCACGCTTGAACTCGGGGGCAAGTCGCCGGTCTTCGTGGCGCCCGACGCCGATGTGGAGGAGACCGCGAAGCGGCTGGTGGGCGCCAAGTTCGGCAACGCCGGTCAGCAGTGCATAGCCCCCGACTATGTTCTGGCCGATCCTGCGACCGCTGCCGCAATGGTTCCCGCCCTGCGTGCGGCGGTCGACGCCCAGTTCGGCACCAGCCCGCAGACCGCGGCCGACTTCGGCCGGATCATCAACGAGCGGCACTTCGACCGGCTCACCGCTCTGCTGGACTCCGGCCGGGCGGCGGTGGGAGGCCGGCACGACCGTGACGACCTGTTCATCGCACCGACCGTGCTCACCGATGTCGACCCCGCATCGCCGGTCATGCAGGAGGAGATCTTCGGTCCGATCCTCGCCGTCGTCGAAGTCGAAGACCTCGATGCCGCCATCGCCTTCATCAACGAACGCGACAAGCCCCTGGCGCTCTACGCCTTCACCGAGTCCGAGGCCACCAAGTCGCGCCTGGTGAACGAGACGTCCTCCGGCGGCGTCGCCTGGGGCCAGCCGGTGATGCAACTGCTCATGACCGGCCTGCCGTTCGGTGGCGTCGGCGAAAGCGGCATGGGCCGGTACCACGGCCGGTATTCCCTTGAGACGTTCAGCCACCTCAAGGCTGTCGCGGACGTCCCGCTCAGCTAGCCCCGCGCTTTCGTGAAGCAGGCTGTCCGATGGGCGATCGGGCGGCGGAAGTGCCTCAGGCCGAGAATGAGGATCGCTGTTCCCGCCACCGCCGCAAGCGCGTTCCAGGTGAAGCCGTGTATCGGTCCTCTGCGCGGGGGCGCGTCAAGGGAGTCGGTTGCGGCGCGCGCTGCAGACACCGATCCGTACCGACTCCGGCGGCGGCACCCATGACTTCGTCAGTTGGCCGGCCGCTGATCGTGCGCAGGGAGCGAACGCCCTTACTCCGGAGGGAAGTTGTGCTTGAAACGGCGTCGACACCGACGCCGACGGCATGCGGCTCTCGCCGCGTTCGCCGCCAACCCCGTGCCTGCCCGAGGAGCGCATCCGCGCCACCGCCGGGGCAGCGTGGACCCTCTACGTCGCAGACATTCATCCTGTTTCCATCCGTATCGCAGAAAGAAACCCATGACATGACTGTCAACACTTCAGAATTTTCGCCCGTTCCTTCGCTTTTCTCCCCCGTCTCGCTCGGGGAGATCGAGCTCGCCAACCGCATCGTCATGGCACCGATGACCCGGGTCCGGGCCGGTTCCTCCGGCATCCCCGGGGATCTGCTGGTCGAGTACTACCAGCAGCGGGCGAGCGTCGGGCTGATCATCGCCGAGGGCACCTACCCCGACCACGCGTCGCAGGGGTATGTCGGTGAGCCGGGCATCGCCACCGACGAGCAGGCGGCCGGCTGGCAGCGGGTGTTCGAGGCGGTGCACGCCGAGGGCGGCCGCATCGTCCTGCAGATCATGCACGCCGGCCGCGGCACCCACCCCGACATCAACGGCGGCCGCCGCATCCTCGCCCCCAGCGCGATCGCCATCGACAACAAGACGTTCACCGAGAAGGGCGAGCAGCCCTACCCCGTACCGGAAGCGATGACCACCGCAGAGGCCCGGGCAGCCCTGGAGGACTTCGTCGCCGCGGCCCGCCGGGCCATCGAGGCGGGAGCGGACGGCGTGGAAATCCACGGCGCCAACGGCTACCTGCTCCACCAGTTCCTCTCCCCGGCGGCCAACCAGCGCACCGATGAATACGGCGGCTCGCCGAACAACCGCGCCCGCTTCGTCGTCGAGGTCGTCACGGCCGTCGCCCAGGCCGTCGGTGCCGAGCGGGTCGGGCTGCGGATCTCGCCGGAGACCGACCTCGGGGACGTCTTCGAGACCGACCGGGACGACGTCCTGGCCACCTACGGCACCCTGATCGACCAACTGCGCCCGCTGGGCCTGGCCTACCTCTCCGTACTGCACACCGAGCCGGGCGGCGACCTGGTACAGGAGCTGCGGAAGCGCTTCGACGGCAAGCTGATCGTCAACAACGGCCCCTTCGGGGGGCGGACCACCCGCGAGGACGCGCTCCAGCAGATCGAGGCCGGCCACGCCGACGCCGTGGTCGTGGGCCGGGCCCTCATCGCCAACCCCGACCTCGTCGAGCGCTGGCAGGGTGGCTACCCGGAGAACGAGCCGCGGCCGGAACTGTTCTACGGGCCGGGCGCCGAGGGCTACACCGACTACCCCTTCCTCGAAGCGGCTTGAGGCCCACGGGCACGCCTGTCCATGCGGCAGCCCCACTCACCCATGGACAGGCGCCCGACCGGCGGCACTGTGCCCGCCCCTGTGGACCCGCGGTCACACCGGCGATCACGCCCAACAAGATGAACAACACCTGCCTGAAACCCAAGCGGCTGACCGAGCGCGGCATCCTGGTCGAGACCGAGCAGGGACTGTTCGCCCAGCCGCGGCCATGGCCGCCCGGCGGCCCTCCGAGCAGCCTGCCTACCCCAGCCGACAGGGCAATGCGGACATTAGGGCACGTACCGCACTCTCGGACGGGACTGGCCGCAGTTGAGTAGCCCAGAACGGTGGCGGCATGGGGAACCTCGCCGATATGTCGGACCTCTTGCCCGATTGACTGTGCAGGACGACGTTTCCCGCGAGCGAGGGGAAGGCCCGGCGGCGGGGGGGAAGGTGTTACCGCCGACCTTCTGCGTGGCGGATCCGGCAGGACTCGAACATTCGGCCGGGCGCTGCCAAAGCACCTGCTCCGCCTGCTGGTCTTGGCGGGCGTCGAGCTTGCTCTCCGTCGGGGAGTACGACAGGGCGGCTCACGGTATGGGCAGTTCGCCGCCAGCCCCGTCAGCCGCACTCAGGAGGGACCGCGCGCACCTGCCCCGTGGGTTCAAGTCGCCACCGTGGTCGTCGAGTTGGTGGCAGGGCCTGGTTGACCTCGCGGCGGTGGTCCCATCCTCACAGACTCCTATACTCGGCCGAGTACGTTGAACACCGACCTCGAAGAACGACCCGTCGCAGGCCGCTCAGTGACTCCGTAACTGGGGGTCAAGGGGTCGCAGGTTCAGATCCTGTCGTCCCGACTCGATGGAGTCGCTGGTGAGGGGCGGTTTCGGAGGAATCCGGAACCGTCCCTTGATCATTCCTGGGGACAAGTTGGGGACCAGTCTGTCTTGACCGGTGTCAGCGGGTGAGGACAGTCGTTGCAGGCAAGGGTGCGCGGGGCGCGCAGCACGCTGAGGTGTGCGGAGAGTGCCGTACCCGCAGCTGTGATCTTGTGGATGTCCGGGTGCAGGTAGCGTCGAGCGGTGGTCAGTGATCCGTGGTCGGCGATCCTGTGCAGTACGGGGATGGGGACTCCGGCGTCCGCGAGCCGGGTCAGTCCGGTGTGGCGGAGATCGTGGCGGCGCAGGTGCTCGTAGCCGAGGCGGGTGACCACCTCGTCCCAGCGCCTCACACACCGCCCGCACTCGCAACGGGGCATCGGTCGCGGCGAAGACCGCCATGACCTGCTGGTAGGCGGGATGGTCGGGTAATTGCGCGGCCGGCGACGCGGGTGGTGGTGGATCGGACAACTTCAACAGCGTCTTGCGGGTGGTCCGGATCTCCTCGGCGGCGGTGTCGAATCCGTCCAGCAGCGGCTGTGCGCACTCGCTCGCAGGGGCGAGGGCTATTTGGGCTTCTTTCCTTTGCCCTTGGCTCCGCCCGTCTGGCCGGTGCCGGAGGAGCCGGTGTTGCCCGCCGTGCCGTTGCCGGCGTCTGCGGCCTGGCTGGGTCTGCCCGTGCCGACCGACTTGCTCGGTGCGGACGTCGCCTGCGCCAGTTGCTCGGAGCAGTACGCGGCGACCTTGTCACTCCCGCCGGCGGCCGCGACGAGCTGCTGCCAGGCCGTAGCTTCGAGCGCCTTGCCGCGGTTCTTGACCTGCTCGTAGGCGCGGCAGTGGGCTTCGGTGTCCTGGGCGGGGGACGAACCGTCCGCCGGCCGGCCGGCGCCGGCCGGCGCCGACGAGGTCGCACTGCCCGGCCGGTCCGGGGCGACCGACGGGTGCTCGGCCGCCCGGCCGGTACCGGCACCGTCCGTGGACGAGCCGGCGGAACCGATGGCCGCGACCGCGACGCCACCCAGGGCCAGGCTGGCGAACACCACGCCGAACGTCGTTTTCACGGGTCGCCCGGCGCGCCGCTTCGCGGGCAGTCGCCAGTCGTCCCGGCGCCGGGTCCGCGCCCGGCGCGTGCCAGGTTTGCGGGTGGTCCGGAAGGCGACCAGGGCGCGCTGCTCGGCCTCGGGGTCGAGATCTCTGTCACGGATGACGGCGTCCAGCGTCGCTTCCAGTCCGGCGGTGTCCCGCTCGTCCCACGAGCCGGGCGCGGCGCCACCGGGGTGCACGCGTTGGCGGCCCGGAACTCCGTCGCCGCTCAGCCGTTCACCCATGTCCGCTTCCGTTCTTGTCCGACAGGTTCGATTCGTTCGGCATATCCGTCTGGTGCCTGCACATCGGCCCACTGTGGCCGCCGATGTTCATTTCTGCTGCTGTCGTTGTTCGTTTCGACTCCACCAGCGTTCGGGAAGCCTCATCCGTCACACCCGTGTCCTCTTCGCTGCCGACGCCCAGCTGGCGTGCGAGGCGTTTCAGTCCGCGATGGGCGGAAGTGCGCACCGCTCCTGGGCGCTTGCCGAGGACGCGGCCGGCGGCGGGACCGTCCAGGCCGACGACGACGCGCAGGAGCACGGCCTCGGCCTGGTCCCGCGGCAGCCCGCGGACCAGGTCCAGGGCCCGCTCGGTGGAGAGGGACTCCAGGGCCTGGTCGTAGGTGCTGTGCGGGCCGGGCAGGTCCAGTACGTCCTGTTCGGTCCCGCCCGCCCGGGGCCGCACGCGCTGGCGCCGCAGATGATCCAGCGCACGGTGCCTGGCGATGGTCGCGGTCCAGCCACGGAACCCGGCCCCGTCTCCCTTGAAACGTTCGAGGTCACGGGCAATTTCCAGCCAGGCGTCCGACGCCACGTCCTCCGCGTCGTCGCCGACAAGCCCGTGCAGGTAGCCGAGCAGACTGGGCTGCACGATCCGGTACAGGATCGTGAAGGCGGATTCGTCGCCCTCCTGGGCTCGCTCGACTGCCGCGCCCAATTCCCCGTCGTACGTCTGTACGCGCCGGGGTCGCCGTAGCTGGCCCAAAACTGTCCTCGTTCGCACCGTTCACAGTGGGTCCGTGCCGTCCGCCGTGCTCCGGTCGCATCGACGGCCCCATGTTGACCAGCGTCCGTGCTCACAGAAGTGTCACAACGCATCAGCCTCCTCCACGGCGTCGCCGGCGCTCCGCCACGCAGCCGCCACCGGCACGAAGGCCGGCTCGGCACCTCCCCGGCGCCCCGTGAATCCGGTGTGCGGACGGCGGTGTGCGACCGGCGTCGCCGCCGCCCGGTGACGTTTCGCATCGGCCGAGCGCTGAGTGAGTACCGGGTTCGGAACGACACGGGCCGAGGGCGACCGCCCGCCGGATGCCGACACCGCAACCCGTCCCCCAGACCTCTCTCCGTACCGCTTGTGACTCCCCCCGTGAGCGGAGCGGAAGGGGAGGCGGTGGCCGGAACTCGCCCCCATTGCGCGGGTTCCGGCCGCCCCGCACACGCCTCGGACCAACAGCAGGCGGGCAGGCAGTCGGGCGCGGCGCGGGCGACATCACCCACGTACGCCCGACAACATCACCCTCGCGCGCACGACGGTCGCGGGGGCTTGCCGGAACGGGGTCCGACGGGTCGCGTAATGCTTCGGCGTCCCCGTGCGCTCCTTCTGGCATGAGTACGTACCTCCGACTGCGAGCGGTGCCGCCCCCGGCGCTGCGCAACAGCGCGACCTGGTTTGAACGACTGTTCGGGGACAGCACGGCGACCGTCCGGCACAGGCTCGGCCGCCACCACGAGGAGGTGCTGGACAAGCGTTATCTGGACCAGGAGCGGATCTACGCCGGTGCTCTCCCGCATCGTGCCGAGGGCCGGCCACGGACCCAGGTGGTGCTCGGCGGCCGGCCGGTGTTCCGCCCCGACCGGCACAAGCCGCCCCTCCTGGTGCTGACGGCGGCCCAGGTGCACCGGGTTGCCGGGTTTCTGGCGGCGGCCGACTTCGACGAGTTGTGGGATGTCGCCCGCGACGAACTGGTGCCGCGCTACGGCGGCGTGACCGCGGAGCCCGAGACCTGGGGTGCGTTCGCGGCCGCGCACCAGGAGCTGAAGGCGTTCTACGCGCAGACGGCCGAGTACGGAGACGCGGTGGTGAAGTGGCTGCCGGCCTGAGACACACGAAAGGCCGGGGCCGGGGCTGGGGCCGGATGACCGAGGCCGACGGCCAATTTCTTGTTCGGATTGCTCAGTTAAGTCTCATTGGCCCGTTATGCGAAACCGAGGTGTAACACTTCCGGCCGCGTTCGCTCTGTCCATGCGGGCGACCGCGGCGGTCGGACAGGACAGGGGGCACGACTCGTGCAGTGGACGAACGAAAGCGGCGGGGCGTACGGCGAGGATCCGTATGGAGGCGCCGGGTACGCGTATGCCCACGGCCACGAGTGCGGCGGCAGCGCGACGGCCGGCACGGAACCGCTGACCTGGGACCCGCCCGCCAGGCGCAGTGGGCATACCCGACAGAGCGCACCCAGATGCCGGGGGCGGCCCCCCAGGCAGCCGGGATGTCTTGCCTCGCGGCCGAGCCGGACCCGGTCACGACGGCGTGGGACTCTCCCCACGGTGACGTCCTCGCCGTGCCGCTCACGGAGACCGACCCGTCCGGCCTTCCCGTACCAGGACCGACGACGCCGACGAGACCGCCGGTGCGACCGGTGTTCGTCGATTCCTCGGGGCGCCGCCGACGTCGCGAGCTCCGCGCCGCCCGGCTCCTGGTGATCCCCGCCGGCGGCTACGTCGCCCTGCTGATCAGCTCCGCGCTGGGCGGCCCCACCATCAGCTCTCCGTTCGTGCCGCAGCCGCACTCCACGCACCCTGCCACGCCCCGGGCGACCGCACCCGGCACCGCTCTGTCCCCGGAGCGTGCGAGCCCGACCGCGGCCCGCAGGACCCCCGACCCGACGGCGACGCGGACGACCTCCCGCCCCACCGACAGGCCGACAGCCTCAGCCGCACACGCGCCCGCCGTGGCACCCGCGTCGTCGGCCTCGACCCCCGCCGTCACCCCCGGTTCCACATCCAAGGGCCGCGCGATCGGCTCGTCCCGCAAGCCCGTGAAGAAGTGATCCAGGGCCCGTTGCCGTGACCAACCGCCGACGCGGCAACGCCGCTCCTTCCCGTGCCTGGTCGTGATCCACTCCGCCGTCACCGCCGTCACCGCCGTCACCGCCGTCACCGCCGTCACCGCCGTCACCGGCTCACGGCTGGGGTGGCAGCGCATGGAGTGCTACGGCAGCCTGCGGGTCCCGGCGGGCGCCGAGACGCCCGGCACGGACTTCCCGCGAAAGGGCCCCCGCCTCCCGCAGCAGTATCCGTACGAGACGCGGCAGTTGCACTGAATCACAACTATCCGTAGCGAATTGAACCCATCCATACCGACAGGACAGTGGCCAGAGCCCATGAGCGGACACCGGCGCCGACCGCAGGCACCACCAGGGGATCGCGAACCCCCGAAGAGACGCACGGTCCGGCCATCCGATCGCGCCAGGCGGTGGCAGAGCAGTGAATCCCCTTGCGCTGAAGAGTCCGGAGTTCGCGCACTTGGCGGAGCGTCAGCGCCGTGTGACGGATGCTGTCGACCGCGTCATCCGCTACTGCTTCGCCCGTCAGCCCCACGGTCGGCTCGGCGGCGAGGCCGCGGGCCCGGTCTCGTGCGCCGCGTCTACCGGTGCGTGCGGAGTCCGTCGAGGATGAGCGCCAGCATGTGGGGTGCCCGGTCCTCGGGGCTGGATGCGGCGCGCCACAAGGCGCCGGTGAGCTGGAGGAAGTCGCCCGGGTCGGCGTCCGCGCGGATGCTCTCGTCCTTCTTGCCGGCGTCGAGGAGCTGGGTGATCGCGGCGATGACCGGCCCGTAGCTCTGCTCGGTGATCGCCTGGTGTGCGCCGGGGCTGAGGGCGTCGCCGAGGCCGTGTTTTCTGCGCATGGCCTCGACGAGGTCGGTCGTCCAGTGGCGGAGCGCTTCCAGCGGCGGCAGCTGGGCCAGCAGATCGGGCACGGTGGCGATGATGCGTGCCACTTCGTCCTGGTAGACGGCCAGGACCAGCGACTCTCGCGTTGGGAAGTTGCGGTACAGGGTGCCCGCGCCGACTCCCGCGCGCTGGGAGATCTGGTTCATCGACGTGCTGCCGTCCGCCGCGAGGGCTTCGCGTGCGGCAGCGAGGATGCGCGCCCTGTTCTCGCGGGCGTCTGAGCGGACCACAGGACCTCACCTTGCTAAGTGGAGAGCTCTCCACTACGGTATTCGGAGAGCTCTCCACATACTTTAAGGAGCGACATGCATTACATCAAGCTGGGCATGACCGGCCTCGACGTATCCCCGATCGCGATCGGCGCGATGACCTACGGCGAGCCCGAACGCGGGCACCCCGTCTGGTCGAAGGGCGAAGAGGACGCGCGCCCGCTCATCAAGCACGCGCTGGAGGCGGGGATCAACTTCTTCGACACCGCGAACATGTACTCCAACGGCTCCAGCGAGGAGATCCTCGGCCGGGCGCTCAAGGACTTCGCAGCCCGCGATGCTGTGGTGATCGCCACGAAACTGCGCCACCCGATGCGGCTGGGCCCCAACGGCCGCGGCCTGTCGCGCAAGGCGGTCATGACCGAGGTCGACCACTCGCTGCGCCGCCTGGGAACCGACTACATCGACCTCTACCAGGTGCACCGCAACGACCACGCGACACCGCTGGAGGAGACCCTCGAAGCCCTCAGCGACCTCGTCAAGGCCGGCAAGGTGCGCTACCTCGGGGCCTCGTCCATGCACGCGTGGGAGTTCGCGAAGGCGCTGCACCTGCAGAAGCTGAACGGCTGGGCGCGGTTCGTGTCGATGCAGGACCACTACAACCTGCTCGCCCGCGAGGAGGAGCGGGAGATGATCCCGCTGTGCCTTGACGAAGGCGTCGGGACGATCATCTGGAGCCCGCTGGCCCGCGGTCGCCTGGCCCGCGCCTGGGACGACGCGAGGTCCACGAGCCGTTCCGCCACCGACGGCGCCTACGCCGACCTGCTCTACTCGTCGGCCGAGGAGGCGTCCAACCGCGCGATCATCGACGCCGTCGGGAAGGTCGCCGAGGCGCACGGCGTGACCCGTGCGCAGATCGCCCTCGCGTGGCTGGGCCATCAGCCCGTCGTCACCGCACCGCTGGTCGGGGCCGGCTCGATCCGGCAGATCGACGAGGCCGTGGCCTCCCTCGACATCGAGCTCGCCGACGACGAGGTACGCGCCCTGGAGGTCCCCTACACCCCCCGGTACGACTGGCAGGGCGTCTCGGACGAGGCCGAGTTGGAGGCCATCCGCAGGCGCGTCCCCGGAATGGCTCTCGCATGAAACCCATCGTCCGCTCCGGCGCCGCTGCCCGCGCCGGAGCCCTCCTCATCCTTCTCGGCCCGCTCGCGTCCTGGGTCGCCGAGTTCGTCACCGCCGCCTTATGGCAGGACCCGCCGTACTCACCCCTGTGCAACTGGGTCAGCCACCTCGGCCTGACCGGTCCCCCGCAGACCGCGTTCGGCCAGGTCGCCAACTCCCCCCTCGGTGCCGTGACGGACGCCGGCTGGGTGATCTACGGCATCCTCCTGATCGTCGGCGCGTTCCTCGTGTTCGACCCGCGCAGGGGCACCCGCCCGGTCGCCATCGTGATCCTCGCCGTCCTCGCCGGCGTAGGGGTCTCGCTCGTCGGCATCTTCCAGGGCCTCAACGCCAACGTCGACAACGGCCTGATCGCCTTCCATACCGTCGGCGCGCAGGGCGTCATGCTCGCCGGCAACGTCATGGCGATCGTCGTCGGAGCCGGCGGAGACCGCATCGGTCTCACCAGGGGTCGGTCGATCGCGAGCATCACGCTCGGCACCGTCGGACTGATCGCGTTCCCTCTTTTCATGGCCGACGTGTTCACCGGCCGGATGTGGGACATCGGGCTGTTCGAGCGTGCCGTGATCTACCCGATCATGATCGGCCACGCCCTCCTGGGAAGCGGCGTGGCCGCCGCCCAACGGCATCGCGCGACGCACTCGCCGGCACCCCTTGTTGCACGAGTCGAGAACTGAGGAGAGACAGATGACCCAGGTACTGGTCACCGGCGGAACGGGATTCATCGGGAGCTGGTGCGTGACGGCACTGCTGGATGCCGGGCACTCCGTACGTACGACAGTTCGTGACCTGCGGCGCGAGCCGGCACTGCGTTCCTGGCTGCACGCGGCCGCACAGTTCGACGACGACCGGCTCACGGTCGTACGCGCCGACCTCGAACACCCCGACGGCTGGGACGCCGCTGTCGCCGACTGCGACTTCGTCCTCCACGTGGCCTCGCCGACCCTGCGCCATACGCCGGCGAACGACGACGAGTTGGTGGTCCCGGCACGCGAGGGCGTCCTGCGGGTGCTGCGCGCAGCCCGCGACGCCCGCGTGCGCCGGGTCGTCCTGACCAGCGCCTTCGGTGCCGTCGGGATCGGGCACCCGCCGCGCTCGACCCCGTTCACCGAGGAGGACTGGACCAACGTGGACAGCGACATCCCGCCCTACCAGCGGTCCAAGACACTCGCCGAACGCGCCGCCTGGCAGTTCGTCCAGGACGAAGGCGGTGGTCTGGAACTGGCAGCGGTTCATCCCGTGGGCGTCCTTGGGCCACTGCTCGGCCCGGACGACCCGCCATCCCTGCGTCTGGTTCGCAGAATGCTCGAAGGACGGGTGCCCGCGTGCCCACCCTTCGGGATGGGCTTCGTCGACGTGCGCGACGTCGCGGATCTGCACCTGCGCGCGATGACCGATCCGGCAGCCGCCGGCGAACGCTTCCTGGCGATCGCCGGACACAGCCTGCGCGTCGTCGGCATCGCACGCATTCTGCACGACCGCCTCGGTGAACGCGCCGCGAAGGCCCCGACCCGTGAACTGCCCGTGTGGCTCGCCCGCGCACTGGGCATCGTGAACCCGGAACTGCGACTGCTCAGGCACCAGCTCGGCCGGGATCTCGACGCCACGAGCGCCAAGGCGGAGAAGCTTCTCGGGTGGCGGGCGCGTCCCATCGAGGACACCGTCGCGGAGACCGCCGAGAGCCTCCTCGCCCACGGCATCGGGACATGACGGGCTCATAACCGACCGACGCGGCAGCCCCGCGCGCCGAAGGGGCGTCGAACCGGATACATGGCGGATCCCGGGAGTGCTTTCGGCCATTGATCTGACTCCCCGTCAGTTCTCGCTGTTCTCTCCCGACCCCCACAGGCGTGACGGCAACAGTGAGGCCGCGGCCCCGGGCCAGGGGCCCGAGCCGCGGTCTGCCGTCCCCTCATGCCTGAGGAAGCCATGACTCCCACCCCCCACCTCACCGAACTCGCCGGCCGCGTGGAGCGTCCAGCCCCCTTCCAGCCCGTCGAACGTTCGTTTCCCGCCCGGGCCGGTACCGCGACGGTGGACATCGTCGTTCCGGTCCACAACGAGGAACGAGCCCTGCCCGGATGCCTGCGCACGCTCCATGCTCGCCTGTCCCGGGGCTTCCCCTTCGCCTGGCGGATCACCGTCGCCGACAACGCGAGCACCGACGCAACCCTGGCCACCGCCCGTCGCCTCGCGGACGAGCTGCCCGGGGTCGGCGTCGTCCACCTGGACCGCAAGGGCCGCGGACTCGCACTGCGCACGGTCTGGGGCGCCAGCGACGCGGACATCGTGGCGTACATGGACGTGGACCTCTCCACCGGTCTCGACGGGCTGCTTCCGCTGGTCGCGCCGCTGGCCAGCGGGCACTCGGACCTCGCGATCGGTTCCCGGCTGGCTTCCGGCGCACGCACGGTGCGCGGGCCGCGCCGCGAGTTCGTCTCCCGCTGCTACAACGGCATCGTCCGGCTCACCCACGGGGTCCGCTTCACCGATGCCCAGTGCGGATTCAAGGCGGCCCGCACCGAGGTGCTCGGGCCGCTGCTGGAAGTCACCCGCGACGACGCGTGGTTCTTCGACACCGAGTTGCTCCTGCTCGCCGAGCACAACGGACTGCGTATCCACGAGGTCCCGGTCGACTGGGTCGAGGACGTCGACACCCGGGTGGATGTGGTGAGCACCGCCAGGGAAGACCTGCGGGGCCTGTGGCGCATGGCGCGGCTCAAGGCGTCCGGTGAGGCCCGGGTCGAGGTGCCGTCGCGCCCCGAGCCGGCCGCAGAACATCCCGACGCCGTTCTGGCACCTCCCGCGCGGCGCGGTGCGCTGTCGTGGGAGGTCGGCTGTTTCGTCGCGATCGGCGCCGTCTCCACGGTCGGACAGGCCCTGTTGTACTGGCTGCTGCGCGGTTGGTGGTCCCCGGCCCTCGCCAACCTGATCTCGCTGTTCGCTCTCACCGTCCTCAACACCGAGGCGAACCGGCGCCTCACCTTCCGGCACTCCACCACCGCGCCCGCACGTGCGCACCTCGGTGCCGGGGGTCTCTTCGTCCTCGGCTATCTGGTCACGTCCGCGGCGGTCCTGTGGTTCAAGTGGCTCGATCCCGGTGCCTCACCGGCTGCGGAGACCGCGGTCCTCGCCACGGCTTCCGTCGCGGTCACCTGCGTGCGCTTCGCCGTGCTGCGACTGGCTGTCTTCGCCGCCCCCCGTAGCCGTATCCGTTGATGAGAGCGAATCCAGACATGAGCAACTACGCGCACATCAGGTCCGCACCGGCGGCGTCGGCACACGAAGAGAGGCGTACGCGTCCGTCCGTCCGCCCGCTGCCCGCCTGGGCGGCACCCGCGGCGCTCGGAGCCGTCCTCGTGCTCGCGGCCGTTCTGTACGGCTGGGCCCTGAACTCCCTTGGCTGGGGCAACAGTTACTACTCGGCGGCCGTGAAGTCGATGGGGAAGAACTGGACCAACTTCCTCTTCGGCTCCTTCGACCCGGTGGGCGTGGTCACGGTCGACAAACCCCCGGCCGCGCTGTGGCCGCAGGTGATCAGCAGCAAGATCTTCGGGTTGCACGGGTGGGCGCTGATCCTGCCGCAGGTGCTCGAAGGCGTGGCCGGGGTGCTGGTGCTGCACCGCACCGTGCGCCACTGGGCGGGGGAGAGGGCGGCACTGGTCGCGGCTCTCGTGCTCACCCTGACCCCCATCACCGTGGCCATCAACCGGGACAACAACCCGGACACACTGCTGGTCCTGTTGCTGGTGTCGGCGGCGTACGCGCTCACCCGTGCGCTGCGGGCCGAGGGCCGGGCCGCGACCTGGTGGCTGTGCGCGAGCGGCTTTCTGATCGGGTGTGGATTCCTCACCAAGATGCTCGCCGCCTGGATGGTCGTTCCCGCGTTCGCCGTCGCCTGGCTCGTGGGAGGAAGCGGCGCCTGGATACCGCGAGTGCGGCGTCTGCTGGGTGCGGGGGCCATCCTGGCGGCGTCCTCCCTGTGGTGGGTCGCCATGGTCGCCCTGTGGCCGGGCGACCGCCCCTACATCGGCGGCAGCACGGACGGCTCGGCCTGGGACCTCGTGATCGGCTACAACGGGCTGGGGAGGGTCTTCGGCTCCAGCGACGGAGCGTCCCAGACGATGGGCGGGTTCGCCGGGGGATTCGGCGGCCGGTCCGGCCTGGGCCGGCTGTTCGGCGCACAGGTGGGCGGTCAGATCAGCTGGCTGCTTCCGGTCTGCGCGCTGGCCCTGGCAGTCGCCGTCGCCGGCGTGGTGCTGCGCCGACGCGGCCGACTGCCCGGCTCCGCCGTACTGCCGGCATCGGGCTGGCTGCTGTGGGGGACCTGGCTGGTGGTCTGCGGGGTCGTGTTCTCGACCCAGAAGGGCATCTTCCATCCGTACTACACCACCCAGCTTGCCCCGGCGATCGCCGCCCTGTGCGGCGGGCTGACGGCAGCTCTCGTCCGCGTCCACCGCGCCGGCCTGCGCTGGGCACCCCTGGTCGGCGTGGCCGCGGTCGTGGTGAGCGTCGCCTGGGCCGTGACGCTGGTCCGCCGCGAGCCCGACTGGAACGGCTGGCTGGTGTGGCCCGTACTGCTGGCCGGCTGCGCCGCGGTCGTCCTGCTGGTGCTGTCGCGACGCCGTGGCCGGCTGCCGGCGGTCGCCGGTTGCGCCGCGGTGCTGTCGGTTCTGCTGGCGCCGGGAGCGTGGGCGTTGACCGTACCCGGCTCGACCAACATGGGAGGCTCCAACCCGACGGCCGGGCCGCAGGCGCTCGGATTCGGTGGCGGCGGTGGCATGCCGCGGCAGAGTCCGAACGGCGGAGGCCTTCCCTCGGGCATGCCGTCCGGGATGCCGTCGAACATGCCGGGCCTCCCCGGCGGTGCCCCCTCTTCGGGAGGGACCGGCGAGCTCCCGACCGGCGGAGTGCCTTCCGGCATGCCCACCGGGGGAGCGAACGGTATGCCCGGTGCACCCGGGGAAGCGGGCTCGAACAACCGCGGTACACCGTCGTTCCCGGGAACCGGCTCGGGACCGGCCCCTGGCGCGCGCGGCGGCTTCGGCGACGGAGAGCTCACCGCCGAGCAGCGCAAGATCCTCCGGTACGCCGTCGAGCACGCACCCGGCGCGCGCATCAAGCTCGCCGTCGAGGGCGGCGCCCTCAGCGCCAGCGCCTTCATCCTGGGCACCGACGAGACCGTCATCGGCATGGGCGGCTTCACCAACAGCGACAACGCGCCGTCCGTGGCCCAGTTGGAGAGGTGGACCAAGAACGGCCAACTACGCTACGTCCTGGGCTCCGACACGAACGGCGGCGGCGCTCCGGGCCTGTCGGGCGGCTACACCAAGCAGCGCTCCGACTGGATCGCCGACCACTGCACCAAGGTTCCGGCGTCGGCATACGGCGGCACCTCCGGCACCTCGTCACAGACCAACGGCGGCGGTGCGACGGGAATCGGGGGAGGCAACGTGCTCTACGACTGCGCCGCCAAGTAGCCGACCCCCGAACGCCGGCCGCGACACGGCAGAACGGACCAGCAGACGCATGACCGAGCAGCCCGCAGCCGCACGGCCGCGGCATCGGCTCCTCGTGGTCGAGGACGAGCCCAGCATTCGCACCCTGCTGGAGGCGACGCTTCGCCTGACCGGATACGAGGTGAGCGGCGCCGACACCGGCCGGGCGGCCCTCCTGGAGGTCGAACGCCTTCAACCGCATCTGGTGCTGCTGGACGTGATGCTGCCCGACCTGGACGGCTTCGCGGTGACCCGCAGGCTGCGGGAGGCGGGCAACGACTGTCCGATCCTGTTCCTGACCGCCCGCACCGGCACCGACGACCGCATCACCGGCCTCAGCGCCGGAGGGGACGACTACGTCGCCAAACCCTTCAGCATCGAGGAGGTGCTGCTGCGCATCGAGGCCATCCTGCGCCGCACGGCACCGGCCGCCGAATGGCAGCCGGTGCCGAGTGTCCTGCGCTACGCCGACCTCGAACTCGACGAGGGCGCCCACGAGGTGCACCGCGCAGGACAGTACGTCGCCCTGTCGCCGACGGAGTTCAAGCTCCTGGCCTACCTCCTGTCGAACGCGGGCCAGGTGGTGAGCAAGCTCCAGATCCTCGACCACGTCTGGAGCTACGACTTCGCGGGCGACGCCCGGATCATCGAAACGTACGTCAGGTACCTGCGCAGGAAGATCGACTGCATTGAGCCGCCGCTGATCCACACCGTGCGTGGCGTCGGCTACTGCCTCCGGCTTCCCCGCGACCACACAGGGACGCCGGAGCAGTGACCCGGTTCCTGCCCCGGCCGCCCAAGTCGCTGCGACGCCGCCTCGTCCTCGGCGCCGCTCTCCTCGCCACCGCCGCTGTCCTGGCCTCGCAGGCGATCGGCTATGTGGTGCTCAGCTCCTGGCTGCTGGACCGCGTCGACGCGCAGCTCGTCGAGTTCCATCCACCGGCTCCCGCCTACTACGACGCGCTCCAGGGCAGACTCCCGGACCCGGGAGGCCGGCAGGACGTGCTTCCCTCGGACTTCCACATCTACTTCTACGACGCCTCCGGGCGCCGTCTGAACGACTCCCTGGGCTCCGAGACCAAGCCCGGGCCTCGGTTGGCCGATCACGCAGAGGGCCTCGGGCTGAAGGACGGGCACCCCGCGACCGTGCCCGCCGTCAGCGGTGACGGCCGCTGGCGGGTGCTGCTGAACGCCGGTCCGGACGGCATGAGCGCCGTGGTCACCCTTCCGCTCGACACCGTCGACGGCGCCACGTCGAAGCTCCTGTGGCTGAACGCCGTGCTGCTGGCCGTCACGGTCGTCGCCCTGATCGCCCTGGGCCGGTGGGTGGTTCGTCTGGGGCTGCTGCCCCTGACCAGAATGGAACGGACGGCACAGGACATCACCGCGGGCCGGCTCGACCTGCGGTTGCCCGACACCGACGCGCGTACCGAGATCGGACGACTCGGCCGGGTCCTGAACTCCATGCTCGACCGCCTGCAGAAGGCGCTGCTGGCACGGGAGGCCTCGGAAGCCCGCCTCCGCCGGTTCGTCGCCGACGCCGGGCACGAGCTGCGCACTCCGCTCACCGCCATCCAGGGCTACGCCCAACTCGCCCTGCGCCCCGAACCGCGTTCGGCCCTCGAACGAAACGAGGCCAACCGGTTCATCGCACAGAACGCGGAACGCATGAGCCTGCTCGTCGACGATCTCCAGTTGCTCGCGACCCTGGACAGGGAGCCGTCCTATCGCAGGGAGCGGGTCGACCTGCTGTCCCTCGCGGCCGACGCCGTCAGCGCCGCCGCCCTCCACAGCGAGTCCCACCTCTTCGCTCTCGGCCCGCTGCACACCCCGTCCGATCCCACCGGAGCGGAGGAACTCGATGTCGCGGAGACCGTCGGCGACCCGCACCGATTGCGGCAGATCGTGGAGAACCTGCTGTCCAACGCCCGCATCCACACCCCGCCGGGCACCCGGGTCCATGTTCGTGTCGGCACGACCGGGGCGGGCCCTGGAACCGGCGGCACGGACCGGCCCGGACGCACCACCGCCTCACCGCCTTTGCCGGAGGGCCTGCCGATCAGCGTGATCGAGGTGGCGGACGAAGGGCCGGGCCTCGAACCGGTGGATGCCGAGCTCGTCTTCGAGCGCTTCTACCGCGCCGACCCCGCCCGCTCCCGCATCCACGGCGGCAGCGGCCTCGGCCTGGCCATCGCCGCGACCATCGCCGAGGGCCACGGCGGCCGCCTCGAACTCGACACGGCCCCCGGCCGCGGCTGTACGTTCCGCCTGGTTCTGCCCGCGGCCCCCTGACGTGGCGACGCGACGCGGAGAACGCCCCACGGCCGATGCGAGGGGATCCTCCTCCGGAGCCGGAGCCGGAGCCGGAGCCGGAGCCGGAGGCCGTCAGCCACGGCGCTGTGCCGCCGTACCCGGCGCGCCGAGAAGTCCGCGGCAACCTTTGCGCCGCCTGTGACCACTGAGGAGTGCAATACCGACTCGCTCTTCCGAACGGATGGACATGCAGGAGACAACACGCCAGGCGGCGCGGCAGCGCAGGCGCAGACGCCGACTGACGGTGGGCACCACCACGGGACTGATCGTCACAGGACTTCTCGTCTGCCTTGCCATGACGATGCAACCGGACCGCAAGGAGGACGCAGGGTCGGCGGCGGCCACGGCCGTCGCCAACTCCCAGGGGACTCTCCCGTCGGCCTCGCCGGGGCACAAGCCGTCCTCGGCGTCGCCGTCCGCGACCTCCACGAGCTCCGTGACACCGTCCGCCGGTCCGACCACGCCGAAGGCTTCCCCGTCCAAGTCGGCGGCGCGATCATCGGCCACCCCGCGGAAAGCTCCGGTCACGACCTCCCTGGCCGGGCGGATCCGGCCCGAGGTCACCTACCCGGGTGTCGCCACCGTCTACAAGGCCGGGGTCGGGGACGGCGCCTGCTCGTACGGTCCGAGCAGCGACATGATGATCGCGGCGATGAACACCACTGACTACGAGACGTCCAGGGCGTGCGGGGCGTACATACGCGTCCACGCGGCGAACGGCGCCTCCGTCACGGTCCGGATCACCAACGAATGCCCGCTGCCCTGCGCACCCGGGCAACTCGACCTCAGCGAACAGGCCTTCGCCGAACTGGCCCCCGTCTCGACCGGCCGGCTCGCGATCACCTGGAGCCTGCTGAGCCCGGACGCGGTGGGCACGATCTCGATCCGTTACAAGACCGGGTCCAGCCCTTACTGGTGCGGCATCCAGGCGATCGGCCACCGCAATCCGCTGGCCCGGCTGGAGATCCGCAGCGGCGGCAGCTGGCGCCAACTGGCCCGCACCGACTACAACTACTTCCTCTCTCCCGACGGCAGCGGGTGCGGCGGCGCCATCAGGCTCACCGACATCTACGGACAACAACTCACCGTCAACGGGATCGCGGTGCGGCCCGAAGTCGTGCAGTCCACAGGGGTCCAGTTCGCCCGACACTGACCCGACCGCCCTGCCGGCCCCGCGCGGGCGGGACGCTCCGGGGCGGCAGTCGGCGGAGACCAGGGCTTGTGGCTCGGTGTGGAGCGCGCGGGGCGGGGGTCAGAACATGGTGTTGTCGTTGTGGGAGGTGGGTGGGATCACCTGGAGGACGTCCCAGTGTTCGACGATCTTGCCGTCTGCGTCGAAACGGAAGATGTCGATGCCGGCGTATTCCTCGGCGGGCCAGGTCTGGTGGCAGTGCAGGATCACGTGGTCGCCTTCGGCGAAGGCGCGCTTGACCTCCACTCGCTTGCCCGGGTACTCGGCGGCCATACGCTCGAAGTAGTCGACGAAGGCCTGCTTGCCGTCGCCGACGTGTGGATTGTGCTGAAGGTAGGTGTCGCCCGCGTACTGGTCGATGGCGTCTGCGGGGCGGCACTGGTTGAACATCAGGTCGTAGAACGCCTGAGCCGTGGCCTTGTTCTTCTCCGGGCCGATCATGGTGCCACCGTAGGGTCGGGTGCCGGGTGCGGCGCGGTGAGTGCGTCGAGCAGGTGGTCGGCGTCGGCGGGGACGGACAGGGTCCGGCCGGCGAGGTCGGTGGGGGTTTCGGGGTGGGCGGGGTTGACGCGTACGAGGCGTGCGTGGGGGATCCGGCGGGTGAGGTGTTCGCCCGGCCGTCGGATGACGCCGGGGGTGTTGAATCCGGCGCCGAATTCGAGGATGAGCAGGCAGGCGTCGGGTGCGGCTGTCAGCCAGTCGTGGAGGCGGCGGCCCGCGGGGAGATAGGGCTCGTCGACGAACTCGGGGCCGATGCGGACGTTGATCTCGATCTCGCCGCCGCAGTTCGGGCAGCTGGGCAAGGGGCCGGTGACGGCGCCGGTGCCTGGGTCGTACGTGGCGAGGAGCTGTGCGACGAGGGGGTGGGTGTCCCAAGTGGCCCGGGTGCAGGGGGTCGTGCACTGGTAGCGGCCGTAGTCGCCCTGCGGGGTGAAGATCCGGTCGGGGGCGAAGCCACCCCGGGCGAAGAGGGCGTCCACGTTGGACGTCATCACCCAGTGGTCCTTGCCGGCGACCAGGGAACTCAGGCGCTGGTAGAGGGGGTTGGGGTCCGGGGAGAAGCGGATGTCGTCGATGTGGACGGCCCAGTAGCCCCACCACAGCTCGGGCGGCAGGGGGACACCGACGAGGTAGCGGGAGCGCAGGCCGAGGCGGTGCAGGGCGGGGAAGAGTTCCCGGAAGCGGTCTTCGTCGCCGTAGTCGTATCCGGCGGCGGCGCTGAGTCCGGCCCCGGCGGTGATCAGGACCCGGTCGGCCTCGCCGAGCCAGGCGCGTATCGTCCCGGCGGCGGCTTCCAGGTCGAAGACGGACTCGTTCATCGGGGCTGGACTCCTTCGGTCAGTGCCTGGACGTAGGCGGCGCGGTCGTGGTCCGCGTACACGTTGAAGACCACCCGGTCGAGTCGCCCGGGGTGGAGGTCGAGCCACTCGGACACGGCGTTCAGGGCGGTGCGGGCGGCGGCCGTCCTGGGGTAGCCGAAGACGCCGGTGCTGATGCCGCAGAACGCGACACTGCGGATGCCGCCCGTGTCGGCGGCGAGGTCGAGGCAGGCACGGTACGAAGCCGCCAGGGCCCGCCGGTGCCGCGGGAGCACGGGCCCGTCGACGATCGGACCGACGGTGTGCAGGACGTAGCGGGCGGGCAGGTGGTAGCCGCGGGTGATCTTGGCTGTGCCGGTCGGCTCAGGGTGTCCCTGGAGGGACATGACGGTGTGGCAGTCGGCGCGCAGGCGGGGGCCCGCCGCGGAGTGAAGGGCGTTGTCGATGCAGGGGTGCATCGGGGCGAAGCAGCCGAGCAGGGCGCTGTTGGCGGCGTTCACGACGGCGTCCGCGTCGAGGGCGGTGAGGTCTCCCTGCCACAGCACCGTCCGGTCGGCGGCCCGGTACGTGGTGGCGGGAAGTGTGTCGCGGACGGTGGGCAGCGAGGCCGCGTCGGTGGTGACGCGGGCCAGCCGTTCACCGGCCAGGAGCGCGTCCAGCACCTTTGCGGCCCGGGTGGACAGCGGGTCCGGTTCCCGGACCGTCAGCACGGCGCGCAGAAGGAGCCGAGCGGCGGCGTCGTCGATCCGGTCGGCTGCTGCCGCGCCGGGGCGCAGCCAGGACCTGGCCGCCGCCGGGTCGTCGGCCAGCAGCGCGAGCGCCTCGCGTGCGAGACCGGCGGGCCGGGTGTCCGGGTCGTGGCCGATGCCGGGGCCGAACGGTTCGTCCAGGGCGACAGCGGCCCGGTAGGCGGCGAGCGGCAGGGAAGTCGGGCACACGGCGGTCCTCCGGGCGGTGAGCTCGTGCCGGGTCGAAGTGGGACGGGTCCGTCGAACGGCGCGCCGTCGTGCCCCCACTCCCGGGGCGTAAGGGCACGACGGCGGGTGAGGGTCTTTCAGGCGGGTTCGAGGGTCCCGGTGTGCAGTTCGGCGACGCGCCCGTCGCCCGTCTCGTAGGTCCAGAAGGCGTGGACCGTGAGGGCGTCGAGGTTCATGAGGTGGGTGATCGTCATGCCGGACGTCTCCACCCGGCCGAGCATGAACAGCCCGGGGGCCACCTCCGCGGTGTGGAGGGTGACGGTCTCCTCGGAGCCCTTGGCCGGGCCCTCGGTGGTCTCGTAGTGGAGGGTGGTGCCGTCGGCCGTGTAGGTGTTGCGGAAGACGACCCCGTTGTCGACGCGGAAGACGAAGGTCTTCCCGGCGTAGGTGAGCTCACTCATCGAGTTTCTTTTCTCGCCGGCGGTGTGCTGCTTCAGAACAGGCCGTTGGTGTGGGGCAGTTCGGCCGGGATCGGGGAGATGACGTCCCAGTGCTCGACGATCCTGCCGTCCTGGACGCGGAAGAGGTCGTAGTAGGCGACAGGGACGCCGAACTCGCCCTCGGACTGGAGCAGGACGAACTCGCCCTCGGCGATGACCTTGTGGACGGTCTTGTAGACGAGGTTCTTGCCCTGCTCGGCCCACTTCGCGGCGGCGGCGCCGAAGCCGTCGAGGCCGTCGGCGGCCTCCGGGTTGTGCTGGTCGTACGTCTCGGTGGATATGTAGTCGGTGAGCACCGAGTAGTCGGCGCCGACCAGGACCTTCTGCGCGAACTCGGCGACCAGGGCCCGGTTGGCCTCGGTCTGTTCGGGCGCGGTGACCTCGGCGCGTCCGTCGGTCTGCGAGCGCCCGGAGGCGGTGTTCTCGACCAGCGGGGTCAGGGCGTCCCAGTGCTCGGCGAGCTTGCCGTCGGCGTCGACGCGGAAGACGTCGAAGGCGATCAGCGGGGCGGGCCCGAAGCCGTGGTAGGTGCCGTGCAGGGCGACCAGGTCGCCGTCGGCGATCACCCGGGCGCCCTCGTATCCGAAGCCCTCCGGCAGGCCGGCGACCAGTCGGCGCAGGGCCTCGGGGCCGTCGGCGGCCAGGGTGCTGTGCTGGGTGTAGCCGGCGGCGACCCAGCGGTCCACCGCGCTCGGGTCCTTCCGGCCGAACAGTTCGCCGGCGGCGGTCAGGACGGTCTTCTTGGCGTTGCTCATGACGGTTCCTCAGGAATGTTGGGAGGTCCGGGAGGACGGGGCGTGGCCAGGCGTCGGCCGAGGGCGGAGATCGGGGAAGCGGCGGGGGAGGCCGCTCCGCCCCTCCGGTCTGTGCTGTGCGGGGTGTCCGAGAGCAGAGTGGTGCAGGAGAGGAGGCGCAGGCGGCGAAGCGTGCGGAAGTCGGCGCGGCCTTCAGCCGACCGGCCGAAGAGCTGAAAGCCTTGGCCACGGCGTCCGCGTTCGGGCCGGGCGCGACGGCCAGTTCCCGGCAGGCCGCTGTCTCGGACAGGCCGCGGCCGTCTACGAACCACGCTCGCCGCATTGTCTCGGCCGCTTCCGGCCCGCTGACGCCGGGCCGGTCGTGGCACGGTCGTAGCCCGTGCCGAAGGCGACTCCGGTCAGCCGCGTGACGGCGGCCGACAGATGCGCACAGGCCGAGATCAGCAGCACCCGCACCGGTGTGGAGACCGGCCGACACGACGTTGAACCGGACGCGGTGAGAGGTCTTCCCGGCGAAGGACGCAGCGTGGGCCGAAGCCGTGACACCGGGCGCCCTACGCGTCGAAGGCGTACGTCAGACCTACCCGACTGCCGAAGGCATCCCGTTCCTCCTCTCTTACTGTTTTCCGACATCGACCGATGCCGGAGGGGCTGACCTCTCCAAACTATGGCTGCTGAACAGGATGAATCGGATACGCTGGCGACTAGTGATGGTCAAAAAGCGACATGATGCCTCCCGAGGGGTCCTGGAGATCTCCTTCGCGGCACCCGTCGGCACCCCCGCCGGCGTCGAAGTGCTGTCCCTCGCCGACCTGCGCCACCGTGTATCCGGCGAGCGGCTCGCGGCGCCCCAGCGCCCGGACTTCCACCACCTGATCGCCCTCACGGGCGGAGCCCTCGGGCACACGGTCGACTTCACCGCCTACGCCCTCGAACCCGGCTCGTGGCTGTGGGTTCGCCCCGGTCAGGTGCAGCAGTGGGGGGACCTCGCCCACGCCGAGGGCACCCTGATCCTGTTCCGCCAGGACTTCCTCGACCCGGCCACCACAGCGGGCGCCCGCACCGAAGACCCGCACGCGCCGGTCCTCCGCCGGCCCCTGCCCGAGGACGCCCGGGCCCTGCGACGGGCCGCCGACCATCTCACAGCCGAGTTCCACGCCCTGGGGCGCCTGCCCCTGGAGATCCACACCGCGGCCCTGCGCCACCTGCTGGCCGTGCTCGTCCTGTGCCTGGCCCACCTCACCGCGCCTGCCGGCAGCCCCGCCCCCGAACCCGACACCACCTACCTGCGCTTCCGTGACGCGGTGGAGAGGAACTTCATCCGCACCCGCCGGGTCGAGGACTACGCCGAAACGCTCGGCTACTCGGCCCGCACCCTCGCGCGCGCCACCCTCGCCGCGGCCGGCCTGGGCGCCAAGGAGTTCATCGACCGCCGCGTCGTCCTCGAAGCCAAACGCCTGCTCGCCCACAGCGATCAGAGTGCTGCCAGAATCGCCGACCGCCTGGGCTTCTCCAGCGCCACCCACTTCAGCAAGTACTTCCACCAGCGCACCGGCCAGACTCCGATCGCCTTCCGCGACACGGTCCGCGGGCACACCCCGAGGTGACACATATGTCCCGCCGCGCTCGAAGTTCTCGACGCCAATACGCCGCCGACCCGTGCCTGCCGGCTGCAAGAACGCATACCGGAGCGGTAGGCCGGCGTCTGCCGGTGCCCTGCCGAACTGCCCTGCCGTCCCCTCAACCGCCCTCAGCACCCGCGACCGGCGCATGACTCCCAGCTTCCGGACCACGCGACATTTTCCGGAGGACAGAGGGCGGCAGTTTCGGGACCCCGCACTTCATCCCCCACATGACAACGGAAGCCTGTTCAGCGCGCATCTGGAGGGGGACGCCGGCGTCCGCGAGCCGGGTCAGTCCGGTGTGGCGGAGATCGTGGCGGCGCAGATGCTCGTAGCCGAGCCGGGTGCCCCCTCGTCCCAGTGGGTCGCGTCGCCCAGGACGACGGAGAGGACGGGCTGCGCCACGAGCGGGCGGATCTCCTCGATGATGGGAACCTTCCGGGCGTGCTTTCACTTGATGCCCTTGGGAGGTCGTTCCCGCTGTCGAGAAGGACGGCCGGACCAAGGGGCGGATGAGTGGAGCGGGACGGGGTGTCCATCCCGCGGCCCAGGTGGGCGCGTGCGGCGTAGTTGCGTCGGCGAAGACGGTGGTGCCGGGGCGCGTGGAGAGGTGTCGAAGGGCAGGCCGTCGTTGCGGGCGCTGCCCCGCGGAGTGGTCCATCGGTCAGCTCGCCGCTGTGGGCGGGGCGGTTGCGGCGCACGGCCTCGGTCCAGCGCCTCAGGTCGGCGGACCTGCGTAGATCTGCGGTGCAGTTGAGGGGAGACAGCGCTGCCCTCGTGGCGAGCGTGCTGTTGCGGCTCCCGGATCAGGGGCACAGGCAGCGGGTCCGGCTGGAACGGGCCGCAGTGGCTACGGCGGCCCGTTCGGCCGGCGTACCTCGCCTCCTCATCCGCCTCCGGTCGCCGAAACGGTCCCCTGAGCAGGGTCTCCGGGTGCCAGGGAGCGGCCGTGTCCGGGAAGGCGCGCCCGGGTCAGGAAGCAACGACGCCGCATGGCGATCCGCACGTCGAGCAGGGCGGTGCCGCAGCCTGTGACCAGCTCCGGCCCGGAGCTCCCGTTGCGCCCCGTCTGGTGCGGCGAAGTCCACACGGCCGCCTCGCGGGCTCACCCCGAGCCGCGGCAGTGGTGGGGTGCACCTCCCGCAGGGGACTCGCAGTGCCTCGGCAGCAATGGGCCGTTGGGCACGGCCTGTGACCTGTCGGGCTCATGCTTCGTGCGGCGCACGGTCAAAGACTGGATGTGGATGAGGAGTTGACCAGGCGTCAACCCGGCGAGGAGGAGAGAAGAGCCGAACGTTGATGCCGAGCACGCTGTCCGCATTCCGGCGGAGTCACGTGTTGCCGACAGACGGCACCACGCTGCAGCTCCGGCCGGCGCGGACCGATGCCCACGCGCGGGTGCTGCACCCGTACCAGGAACTGTCGCCGGAGAGCCCGCGATTGCGGTTCCTTCACGTCAGTCGGCACCCACCGGGGCAGGCCGCCGCGCCACCCGTCGCGATCTCCAGCCGCACGCCTCTCGCTTCGCGGAGTCGCTTCCGGAGGCCACCCGCGCGGCCCACGTGGTCGTACACGCAGCGCACTGTCCGGGCGTACCCGCACCCGTCTGCCCAGAACGGCGGATGGGATCGGTGGACGAAGGACGAGGCACGAAGCACGAAGCACGAAAGGAAGAAAGGGCGATGATGTATTGCAGGATCAAGGACGTCATGACCCACGAGGTCGTGCGCGCCCATGGTGAGACGCCGTTCAAGGCGGTTGCCCGACTGCTGTCGGGCAACCGCATCAGCGGGTTGCCCGTCGTGAACGACGAGGAGAAGGTTGTCGGGGTGATTTCCGAAACCGACCTCCTGCAGCACCAGGCGCATCAGACCGAGGGCTACGGGAGCAGGCGCGTCCGTCGGCCGAAGCTGACGCGCTCGGCCCGTACGGCCGCGGCCAAGGCTCGGGCCACGACCGCCGATCATCTGATGACGCGGCCCGCGGTCACCGCCACTCCGGAGCACTACGTCACGGAGGCCGCACGGATCATGCGAGAGCACGGCGTGGAACGTCTGCCCGTGGTGGACGACAAGGATCGTCTGGTCGGCATCGTCACCCGCGGTGACCTGCTGCGGGTCTTTCTGCGCACGGACGAGGAGATCCGCCGCGAGGTGTCCCGGAGGGTGGCCCTGGGGCTCGACGTTCCCCGCTACGTGGTGGACGTCGCGGTCGATGAGGGGGTGGTGACATTGAGAGGACATCTGGAGCGGCACGACGCCGTCGGACTCGCGGTGCGGATCGCCGGTCACGTGGACGGGGTCGTGGGGGTCGTCAGTCGCCTGACCCATCGCCCGACCAGCGCTCGGACACGGTCCGTCGTCGGGGCCCCCGGCCACATGTGAGGACGAACCCACGTCTGCGGGCAAGCGGTGCCGCAGGGTTTGCGTGTAGTTCACCGTGTCCGGCCGGGACAGGTCGATCGTGGAAGACGATGATCTCCATCTCGTGGGCCTGGAGGGACTCCGCAGGCCCGTCGACCCCTTGGGAGAGTCGTTCGCCCCGTCCCCGGGAGCCGCACGTGGTGCGGGAGTTCGAGGCGGGCCAGTGGGGCGGCGAACGGGGAGCGGCTTCGTCCGTACAGCTCCTCGTCGTCGACACCCCCAATGGTCGTACAGGGCGGCGATCACGGATGGCCGTGTGGTGTGTCTCGTGGGCGGCGCCGCTTCACCGTCTCGCCGCGCCCGACGCGTCGGGAACGAGTGCGTGCCGACTCGGCAACCGGCCATGTCGGCGGCCTTGATCCGGCCGAGCGCGGTGTCGATCACCGTCAGCACGGACGTCGTCGGAATCGAGATCGGTGCCGCTCTTTGCATGACGTACGACGGCGTGTTCGTGACCAACGACCGTGTCGTCGAGGACGCTGCCGGCCCGGCAGCTGATGCGGGAGCAGGAGACTCGCCCCGGCGGCAGGAGGACATCGGGTCGTCAGACGGTCTGTTCGGCCCTGGTGCTCCGGCGGTGACGCGCCTGTACTGGAGGGGAAGGGCGAACGGCAGAGGCCGGCGCCAGGGAGGGCCGAACGATGGGCATCAGCGGTGACTGGTACAACGAGATCGGCTCGCACATGCGGGTCACGTTGGACCCGGGCGGCTGCGTCACAGGCACCTACGTCTCGGCCGCCGGACACGCCGTCGGAACGTACCCGCTGGTCGGCAGGTGCGAGGCGGCTGCCGATCCGGAGCACGGGACCCCGCTCGGCTGGACGGTGGTCTGGCGCAACGGGCGGACCGACGCCGGGTCGGTGACCAGTTGGAGCGGTCAGTACTACGACGACGGACCGGAGCGGATCTGTGCCACCTGGCTGCTCACGGCCTCCGCGACCGCGGCCAACACCTGGGAGGCCACGGCCGTGGGGCAGGACGTCTTCACCCGTGAACCGCCCTCCCCGGAACAGACCGGGCAACGGCTGCGGCACACGGGAACCGTCTCCGAGCCGGACCCCGTCGGCGAGGTGACGCCGGTGTGAGGCGCACCCCGGCCCGGGGGCGGACGTCAGGCGATGGTGACGCTGTCGTCGAGGTAGACGTCCTGGACGGCGTGGAGGAGTTCGATGCCTTCGGCGGTGGGCCGCTGGAAGGCCTTGCGGCCGGTGATGAGGCCGGTGCCGCCGGCCCGTTTGTTGATGACCGCGGTGCGGACGGCCTGGGCGAGGTCGTCCTGGCCGGACGAGGCGCCGCCGCTGTTGATGAGCCCCACGCGGCCCATGTAGCAGTTGGCCACCTGCCAGCGGGTGAGGTCGATCGGGTGGTCGGTGGTGAGGGCGCCGTACACGCGGTCGTCGGTCTTGCCGAAGCCGAGCGCGCGGTAGCCGCCGTTGTTCTCGGCCTGCTTCTGCTTGACGATGTCGGCCTCGATGGTCACGCCGAGGTGGTTGGCCTGGCCGGTGAGATCGGCCGAGACCGCGTAGTCCGTGCCGTCCTTCTTGAAGGCCGGGTTGCGCAGGTAGCACCACAGCACGGTGAACATGCCCATTTCGTGGGCGCGGGCGAAGACCTCACTGGTCTCCCGCAGCTGGCGGTCCGACTGCTCGGAACCGAAGTAGACCGTGGCGCCGACGCCGATCGCGCCGAGGTCGAAGCACTGCTGGACGTCGCCGAACATGATCTGGTCGTAGTGGTTCGGGTAGGTCAGCAGTTCGTTGTGGTTGAGCTTCACGATGAACGGGATCCGGTGCGCGTAGCGCCGCGACACCGCGCCGAGCACCCCGAGTGTGCTGGCGACCGCGTTGCAGCCGCCGTCGAGGGCGAGTTCCACGATGTTCTTCGGGTCGAGGTAGCGGGGGTTGGCGGCGAACGCGGATGCCGCGGAGTGCTCGATGCCCTGGTCGACCGGCAGGATCGACACGTAGCCGGTGCCGGCCAGCCGGCCGTGGTCGAAGAGGGACTGCAGGTTGCGCAGAACCCGGGGCGAGCGGTCGGTCGCGGCCACGACCCGGTCGACGAAGTCACCTCCCGGAAGCACCAGATCGTCCCCGGGAATCCCGTGAGCGGTGTGGGTCAGCAGGTCTTTGGCCTCGTCGCCCAGTAGGGCCTGGATGTCGGTCATCGTCGTACCCCCAAGAGGTTCGTACGGCCGTCTCTCGGCTCACTGCCCACCGTGCGCCGCGGCGTGATCGTCCGGCAGAGCCGGTAGGGCCCCCGAAGGGGGTCGAACGGCCCTGGTTTCAGCCGAAGAACACCCCGAACTCGTCGTACAGCGCCGGATCCACCACCTTGGTCCTGCCCCGTGTCTCGTCGAGGGGGACACGGACGATGTCGGTGCCGCGGAGGGCGACCATGGTGCCGAAGTCTCCGTCCCTGACCGCGTCGACGGCGTGCAGCCCGAAGCGCGTGGCGAGCCATCGGTCGAAGGCGCTCGGGGTGCCGCCGCGCTGGACATGGCCGAGCACCGTGGTCCGGGCCTCGGTGCCCGTGCGCTTCTCGATCTCCTGGGCCAGCCACTCGCCGATGCCGGACAACCGGACATGGCCGTACTCGTCCAGCGACCGGTCCTTGACGATCATCTGGCCTTCGACGGGGACGGCTCCCTCGGCGGCCACCACGATCGGCGCGTAGTTGATCCTGAACCGGTCCTTCACCCACGCGCAGACCTGGTCGATGTCGAACGGCCGCTCCGGGAGGAGGATCACGTTGGCGCCGCCGGCGACGCCGGCGTGCAGGGCGATCCACCCGGAGTGGCGGCCCATCACCTCCACCACCAGGGTCCGCATGTGCGACTCGGCGGTGGTGTGGAGGCGGTCGATGGCCTCGGTGGCGATGCCGACGGCCGTGTCGAAGCCGAAGGTGTAGTCGGTGCCGGCCACGTCGTTGTCGATGGTCTTGGGAACGCCGACGAGCTTGATCCCCTGCCGGCTCAGCTCCGTGGCCGCGCCGAGGGTGTCCTCGCCGCCGATCACGACGAGAGCGTCGACCTGGTGCGCGGCCAGGGTGTCCCGGACGCGCTGCACTCCGTTCTCGTGCTTGAGGGGGTTGGTGCGGGAGGAACCGAGGATGGTTCCGCCGCGTGGCAGGATCCCTCGTACTTCGTCGATGCCCAGCGGCGTCACCTTGTCCTTGAGCGCGCCGAGCCAGCCGTCGCGCAGGCCGATGCATTCGAAGCCGTACTGCTGGACGCCCTTGCGGACGACGCTGCGGATCACGGCGTTGAGACCGGGGCAGTCACCGCCGCCGGTCAGCACTGCGATCTTCATGGCTTCCTCCCTCTCCCTCCGGGCGGAGGGAGGTCTTCGATCTCGGCGTGATGCGCCGCGGGCCGCCTTCGCGTTCGGCGGAGCGTTGGCCCACCTCCGCGGATGTGCACCCGGAGCCAGGTGTCTCCCTCCATGATGAGCGCCTCAGAACCTGGCGGCGACTCGCTCTGGGCCCGTCATTGAGGACCTTCGGCCCCGTGACCGGCCTCCGTCGGAGGCCGGCCCGTGTGAGCGTTACCGGCGCCTGCGACAGCTCCTGTGCCGCTCACTTCCCGGCAGGGGCCGTACTGGAGGTGTGGAACCGGTGTCCGATGTGCGCGGAGACCGAGACCACGCCGTCGACGTTGCGGCAGAGCCGTTCGATGACGGGGACCAGGCTGTTCGACTCGACGGTTCCTTCGAGGGTCACCTTCCCCGCGTGCACCTGGACCGCCACGTCCGCGGGCGCGAGGCACAGGGTCCGCTCCAGTACGTCCTGGGTGATCTCGTCGCGGATGGCGTCGTCCCGACGCAGGAAGATCCGCAGGAGGTCACTGCGGCTGACGATGCCCTTCAGCCGGTCCGCGTCGTCCACCACGGGCAGACGCTTGACGTTCCGCAGTGCCATCAGCCGGGCCGCCTCGACCACGGTCCACTCCGGACCGGCGCAGACGGCTGGGGCGGACATCAGCTCCTCGGCCGTGGCGCCCTCGGCCTTGGCCCGCTCCCAGGCCTCCAGGTGCGGCAGCGGTGCCCGGCTGGACGGGTCGTTCTGGGCGGAGCACTTGCGCAGCAGGTCCGCCTCGGACACCACACCCACGGGGTGGTCCATCTCGTCCACCACGGGTACCGCGGTGATGTCGTTCTCGGCCAGCAGCTCGACGATCTCCTTGAACGGTGTGTCGCGCCTGGCACGGACGACGACCCGGGTCATCAGGTCGGCAACAGTACGGTGCCGCATGTCGTCCTCCCTTCGTGGTGTGACAACGGACGCAGTCTCATGTCGAGCGTGTCAGTGGCAGGTCGTCCGCCGGAGAGCCGTCCGGGACCTGTTTCAGGGCCGGACGGCTCTGAAACAGGTCCGTCCGGTCCCCCTGACCAGGGTTCCTGAGCCCAAGCGGCCGCGGCCCACGCGTGCCATGTTGGACACAGGAGCGGATCGAGGAAGCGGGTGACGATCATGAATGCCCAGCTCGGTGACGTACTCGTCGTCGAAAGCCCGACCACCGGAGTCGGCAAGCGCGACGGCGAGATAGTCGGACTCCACCACGAGGACGGAACGCCCCCCTACGAGGTGCGCTGGTCGGACACGCACGAGGTGACCCTCGTGTTTCCGGGTCCCGACGCGCACCTGCGCCATGTCGAACGCACCCAGGGAAAGCCGGTCACCGACCTCGGCGGGGCGGCCCCGCACTGAGGCGTGCACCACGGCTCCTGCCGGGGACGGCCGGGACGCGACGACGGCCGGTGTCTCCCGGGGCCGGGCCGTCACCGTGTGCTCCGGCCGCCCGCCCGCGCCAGTGCCTCGCGGACCCGGTACAGGGCCGATCGGCCCTCGCGAGACACCGGCCGCTACCGATATGCCAGAAGTGAGGCGAAGATCCGCATGCCCCGCCCCCCGGCCCAGGTGCCGACATGGGGTCAAGAGGCATGCAGAGGAAGGGAGTTGACATGCCTGGCATGCTTGAACGGCGCAGGCCGACGCTGACCGACCTGTTCGACTGGCTGGATTCGGGTCTCCCCGCCAGGCGGGGTGGGGCCGGAGCACACGGCATCCGTGTAGAGGAGCGGCTCACCGACGAGGCGTACTGCCTGCGGGCGGAGCTTCCCGGCCTGGATGTCGACAAGGACATCCGGATCGGCATCAGGCAGGGCGTGCTCACACTGAAGGCGGAGCGCGGCGAGGAGACCGGGGAACGGCACCACACCGAGTTCCGCTACGGCACCTTCGCCCGCTCCGTGCGCCTGCCACGAGGTGCCAAGGAGGACGAGGTCACGGCCGAGTACAAGGACGGCATTCTCACCGTCACCGTGCCTCTCACCGCCGGGGAGAAGCCACCGGCCACCCGCATCGAGGTCCGCCGCGCCGAGTGAGTGTCGGACTTCTGTGGACAACGCCGGTGCGTGGTGCCTCCGATACGCCGCGCACCGGCTCGGGTGCGCGCCGCCGCCCGGAGCGACGCCGCGCGAGAACTCATCCGTTCCACGCCACGGAGGGACACGATGTCAGAGCCGAAGGCCGGCCCGCCTTTCGCCGTTCACCACCGCCGGGACGGCCGACGGCAGCTCATCGAGCTGTACGGCGAGATCGACGTGCTCGCCGTACCGTCCGGCAGTGACCTCCTCGACGACACACCCGGCGGGGCGGGCGCGGACGCCGAAGCCGTGGTCGACCTGCGAGACGTGACCTTCATCGACGGCAGCGGCCTGGACGCGCTGCTGCGGACGGCCGAACGGCTTCGGGCCCGCGGTCACACCCTCGCCGTCGTGGTCACGAACCCGTTCCATCGACGCCTTCTCCACCTCGTCGATCTCGGTCCCAACGTCACTCTGCACACCGCCGTCCCCGAGGCCGACCGGACCCGCGCGATGCCGGGCCCCCTCGCGGTTCGCGCCCGCTGACGCGCCTCGCGCGCTTCCGGGGACTTGACGTCACGGGACGGACAGGGAGGCGACGAGGCGTGCGCCAGCCATCTCGCGGCTCTCGAACGCCCGCGGTGGGGGAGTGCGTGGCCGGGGTGCAGGCCCTGCTGGACGCCCCACGCGATCTGGGTACCCCGGTGCCGGACGATGTCCGCGTGCCCTGGGACCTCGTCCTGCCCGACGAGGGCACCGGCCGACGCCACATGAGCCGGATGCAGGAACCGCAGGCCGACGAGGGTCTCATCCCCGGCGGGACGGGGGGCGAAGCCCCGCGTGACCGCTCAGGGCGCCCCCTGCTGCTGACCGCCCTCGTGGGTCCGACCAGCTCGCGACGCACGGTCGCTCGTCGCAACAGAGGAAGCCGCGTCTGTACGGCCTGTTCGACCGGCTGCGCCCATCGGACAGGCGGCGTGCTCCTGGGGGGTTCACCGGGCGCCTCTGCGAACCGGCGACGAGAGTCGGCGGGCCGTCTCGTGGTTCGCGGTCGGCGCTCTGCCCGGGAACTGCCGGTGCGGTCCAGCCGGGCTGCCGTTCGGCGTCGTGGCGGGCGTGCCCATGGTGAGGTTCCTTGCGTACGAGCACAGCGCCACCATCCCGCCGCACGGAGCCGGGGCCAGAGCCGATCGCGGGTCCGGTCCTCACACCCCGGGGCGAGGCAGGCCGCACTCGACCACGGCGGTGCGACCGTCCGCGGGAGCCGCCTGCACTGGGGCCGTGCGTCCCGGTACGCGGTACCAGTGGCCCCTGTCCTGCCTGCGTGCTCGCGCGGATGCTGGTGCCGAGAGACGGACTGCGACCGAGGGACGGTGATCGGTGATGAGCGGATCGTCCGGCGGTCGTGTCATCGTCGGCGTGGACGACTCCACGGCCGGCCTGCTGGCCCTGCGGGCCGCCGTGGCACAGGCCAGGGGACTGGACCGGGAACTGATCGCGATACGCGCCTACCCGGCGCCGGCCGGAGGCGGCACCGCCTGGCAGAGTCCGTCCGATGGGCGATTGCCCCGCCTGCCGCAGCCTCCGACGTCCGGAACCTGGCACCGGCTGCGGGCCGCCTGCGAGGAACGGGAACTGGGTGCGGTGGAGCGGATCTTCGAGCAGGCGCTGGGTGGCGTTCCCCAAGACGTGCGCGTCCACCAGGTGGCGTCGGTCGGCCCACCCGGCCGGGTGCTGGTCGCCGCGGCGCACCGGGACGACGACCTGCTGGTCGTGGGCGGGCTCACCGCACGCCGCCTGCGACGAGTCCGGCCGTGGCGCTGGTTTCGCTGCTCCACGTGCCGTTACTGCACTGCACACGCCACCTGCCCGGTGCTCACGATTCCCGTGAGCGGCCCCGCCCGCTGGAGTACCGGCAGCCTCCGACACCGGGACTCCCCGGAGAAAGCCCTCGACGTCATGCGACAACCACTTCATCCCAGGGAAACGATCCGTGACACCGATACCGAAGCTGCCGGCACGCACGGCTGGCCCACGCGGGCGTGCTGCTGCTCCGCCCCGCCACAGGTCAAGGTCCTCATGCCGTTTCGCAACGGCCGCCCGGTCGACCTGTACCTGTGCGGCCACCACTACCGGGCCTCCATCGACACGCTGGTGCTCGCCGACGCGACCACCGTCTTCCGGGACCGGCCGTCGGCCGTATCGCTCTCCGGGCACGGCTAGTTGACCGTTCGTACGCCCAACAAGCAGGCGGTGGGCGGTGGTTGGGTGATTGTCGTGGGTCACCGCCGTGTCCCTTGTATCCCTTGTGTCCCGCCGCATTCGACGCATTCGATGCTTCGACCGCACACCGTCGACGTGTGGGACTCGCCCTCGCGTCCTTGAACTCCTCCGGCACACGAACTCCTCCGGCAGACCGCGAGACCGGGCGGGCGCTGTGTCTCCTCGGAGGACAGGACCCGCGCGGTCAGCCCTTCTCCGGGTTCGGGGGATTCGCCGGTGCCGGAGTCCCGGCGGACGGCCGCGACGGCAGCGCCGCGAATGCCAGTACGGCTCCGCCCGCGGCGACCGCGGCACCCACGGTCAGGCCCAGGCTCATGCCACTGACGAACGCCGAGCGGGCCAGTGCCGCGAGCAGCCGGCCGGAAGTGCCACCCACCCGCTGGGCGAGTTCCAGCGCCCCGCCGAGCGAGCCGAGCACGCTGTCGGACAGGGCCTGCGGGAGGTGGTACGGCGCCAACGGCGGCCCCATGCGGTCCTGGTAACGGGTCGTCAGCAGACTGCCGATCACGGCGACTCCGAGCGCGCCGCCCAACTGCACGGAGACGCCGTTCGACGCCGACCCCACTCCGGTGTCGCCCGGCGGCAGCGTGCCCATCAGCGAGTCGAGAGAGGCCGGAACCACCAGCCCCGCGCCCAGACCGAGCAGCAGCATGCCGACGAGTACGTCCCCGTACGTGGCGGTGACGTCCGCGCGGGACAGCTGCCACAGCCCGCCCGCGACGACCAGCAGCCCCGTTCCTACGACCACCTTGGTGCCCACCGCACGCACCAGTACGGGCGACAGCGGTGCCACCACCGCGAGCAGTCCGGCGACGGGCAGGATACGGACGCCCGTGGCCAGGGCGGAGTAGCCGAGGCCGAACTGCAGGTACTGCGTGAGCACGAACAGCGCCCCGAACAGCCCGAACATCGCCAGGGCCACGGAGGACGTGGCGAACGAGAAGCGCCGGTCGGCGAAGAATCCCAGGTTCAGCATGGGATGGGACGTGGCACGTTCCCACAGCGCGAAGCACACCAGCACGACCACCCCGGTCCCGCCCGCGCCGAGCACGATCCCCGACGACCAGCCGCGTACCGGCGCCTCGATGATCGCCCACAGCAGCAGCCCCAGACCGGCGATCGACAGCACCGACCCGGCCGGATCGGGCCGCAGCGCGGCGGGGTTGCGGGACTCCGGCACCAGCAGCCGTGCGCACACCAGACCGGCCAGCGCGAAGGGGATGTTGACCCAGAAGACCGATCCCCACCAGAAGTGCTCCAGCAGCAGCCCGCCCGCCACCGGACCGATGGCGATGCCGAGCCCGCTGGTGGCGGCCCACATGCCGATGGCTCGGCGGCGCTCGCCGGGATCGCGGAACACGTCCGTGATGATCGACAGGGTGGCGGGCATCATCATCGCCGCGCCCACCCCCATCCCGGCGCGCGCCGCGATCAGCATCCCCACCGAGCCGGAGTAGGCGGCCCACGCCGAGGCGGCCCCGAACGCCGCGAGTCCGGCCGTGAAGACCCGCCTGCGACCGAAGCGATCGGCACCGCTGCCCGCCACCAGCATCAGTCCGGCGAACGCCAGCGCGTACGCGTCGACGATCCACTGCAACTGGGTTGTCGTCGCGCCGAGTTGCTTCACCAGCGTGGGCAGGGCGACGTTCAGGATGGTGTTGTCCAAGGTCACGATCAGCAGCGACACACACAGCACCACGAGAGCGATCCAGCGGTTCCGTCCGCCGCCCGCCTCTGGTGCCGGGGCTGCCTGGGGCATGTCACGCACGTTCGTCATGCCTCCATCGAGCGCCTCGCCAAGCTCGCCCGGCCAGGTACCGAACGTCCCGTCCAAGGGCCGGGTGGCCGGTACACGGGCGGGCGAACGCGGGCTCACGCCTGTGCCCTTCTCCAGGGGACCGCGACGCCGGGCACGGGCCCGGCGCTGCGACACCGGGTGGCACGGGCTTCTCAGTCCGGGATCTCGTCGGCCTTGCCGACCACGACGGCGAAGAGATCGGCCATCCCCGCGAGCGAGGCTTCCTGCAGCTCCGCGGCGGTCACCGGTGTGCCGTCCGCTCCCGCGAGTTCGCGAGTGGCGGTCGCGGCGGCCACGACCGTCGGCCGGTAGCCGAGGTTGAAGGCGTCACGTGCCGTGGAGTTGACGCACATGTGGGTCATGAAGCCGACGAGGACGAGGTCCTGGCGGCCTGTCTGCCGCAGCCGTTCGTCCAGGTCGGTCCCGAAGAAGGAGCTGGGATGGTCCTTCGTGACGACGGGCTCACCCGGGGTGGGCGCCACCTCGGCGCTGATCCGGCCGACGTCGGCACCGAGATCGTAGGGTGACCCCTCGCCCGCGTCGTGCCTCACGTGGACGACCGGGATGTCGGCCGCACGCGCCCGGGACAGCATTCGGGCCGCTTCGGCCAGCGCGTCCTCGACGCCCTCCAGCCTCATGACACCCCGCCGGTAGGTGTTCTGACAGTCGATCATGATCAGTACGGAGTCCTTCAGCGCCGCCGGCCGGTCGGCCAGGCCGAGCAGACTGCGCAGGGTCGCTGATGCGGGCATGGTCCTCAGCTCCTTTCACGTCCGATACCAGGACACTGGAACCGCCAACGCTGCAACCGCGCTGCACTCCGAACAGACCTGTTCCCGACGGTGTTCCGGCCCTGCTGTCCGGCCTCCGCGTGAGGGCCGGACGGCCCCTGGGCGGAGGCCGTCGACCCGGCCAGTCTGGAACGACGGCGCTCAAACGCGCCGCGGCGGACCGTGGAACGTTCCGTCACGAACACGTCCGGAGGTGAGTGATCGATGTTGGTTCACGACGAGTTGGTGCGCGCTCGACACGCCCTCGACGACCTGGTCCGAGTGGTGGATCGACTCCGGATCCCCCTCGGGAACGGCCTGGACATCAGCCGGGTCCGAGTGGACGCCGATCACCTGCGAGCGGATCTCGACCTGCTGCGGCGGAGCGCGGCGGCCGAGGAGCCGACTCCGGATCCCGCGCAGCCGCAGATCGTCTTCATTCCCCGCACGCCGTACGACCCCTCGATGTGGGCCGGTTGCGAGGACGAAGGCATCGGCTCGTGCCGCGGCCCTGAACGGCAGCCCAGCCCGGCACACCGGTTCTCCCGCCGGACCTCAGGTAGGGCATGAGACCAGATGCCACGGCGTGGCACCACTCGGCGGGACACCGTCGATAGCGCCGGTTTTGTTCGTGCGGTTCGCTCGATGCCTGTGTGCGCCCGGACCTTGAGCCCTTTCCACCCTCGGGCTGATACGTGGTGAAGGACGAGGACGGCCGTCACGACGTCGGTGATCCGGTTGGTGGTGCAGCGGAGTTTCCGCAGGAGGCGCCCGCTCTTGGGGGTGGCCGTGGACTGCCTGCGGCGGCTGCTCTGCCTGGAGCCCCGAGGCCATGCCGACATGTTCGGCGGCTTCCTCACTCCACCGGACGACGCGGGCGCGGATTTCGGCGTCCTGTTCTGGCACAAGGACGGCTTCTCGTCCGCGTGCGGGCACGGCACCATCGCGCTCGGCGCTTGGGCGGTCGAGAGCGGCCGGGTCGCGGCCGACCCGACCGGCGTCACCGACGTGACGACCGACGTTCCGTCCGGCCGGGTCGTGGCGCGTGTCCACACCGAGGCCGGGCAGTTCACCGCGGTCGACTTCGTCAACGTGCCCAGCCATGTGCTCGCCACCGACGTCGAGAGCGGGACGAGCCGGGGAAACGTCCTCGGCGACCTCGCATACGCGGGCAGTGTCTACGCCCGCCTCCGGGCCGCGGACGTCGGCCTGAGCGTGGAGCCGCGCGACGTCGACGCGCTCATCGCCCTCCGCAGAGAGGTGAAGTCCCTGCTCACCGGCGCGCCGTACGCCCAACACCCCACCGACCACGGGCACAACGGGATCTACGGAACGATCCTCTACGACGAACTGGACGAAGAGGCGAACGGCGATCTCGACCAGCGCGGCGCGACCGTCTTAGCCGACGGCGCGCTCGACCGGTCGCCCTGCGGATCCGGCTCCGCGTCACGGGTCGCGGTACTCGCGGCAAGCGGAGCGCTCAGGATGGGAAGGCGGCCGCAGCACGAGTCCGTCGTGGGTTCGCGTTTCGTCTGCGCGGTCGTGGCCGAGACCACGGCGGACGACGGAACGGCGGCCGTCGTACCGAGCGTGACCGGCATGGCCTACCCCTGCGGTTCGAGCCGGTTCACCGTTGATCCCAGAGATCCTCTCGCGTCAGGATTCGTGCTGCGATGACATCCCTCAAGCATCTTCCGATCCTCTCCGCCGACGACGTCGAGCGGGCACTGACCCGGGAGCAGGCGGCAGCGGCCCTCACCCGCGCGCTCCGGGCGGGACTGGACCCGAGCGAAGACCTGGAACGGTCCGTACTCGAAGTGACCGGCGGCCAGTTGCTGCTCATGCCGTCGGCGCGGACATCCGCCGTGGGCCTGAAGACGGTGACGCTCGCCGCGGGAAATCCCAGCCGCGGACTGCCCCGGATCCAGGGCGCCTACCTGCTGTTCGGCGCGGAGACGCTCGAACTGCGGGCGATCATGGACGGGATCGCGGTGACGAACCTCCGGACACCGGCCGTCTCCGTAGCGGCGACCGGTCCGCTGCTCACCCGGTTCACCCGCCCGGTCGAGCTGGTGGTCTTCGGCGCGGGTCCCCAGGCGGTCGGCCACGTGGACGCGATCCGGGCCGTCGACTCGGTCGAACTGGCCGACGTCACCTACGTGGTGCGCCACCCCGAGCGGGCCCGCGAGCAGCTGTCGCCCGGCGCCGCCGTCGTCGCCGCGGACTCACCGGACCTGGCGGCGCTGCTCGGGCGGGCACAGGTGGTGGTGTGCGCAACCAGCGCCAGTACGCCGCTGTTCGACTCCGCGCAGCTGGCGGACGGTACGGTCGTGATCGCGGTCGGATCCCATGAGCCCGAAGTGCGTGAACTGGACGGCCCGTTGATGGCACGTGCACACGTCGTCGTCGAAGACGTACGCACGGCGCTGCGCGAGGCCGGGGACGTCGTGCTGGCGATCCGCGAGGGCCACCTCGACGCCGACGAGCTGATCCCGATGGCGGACGTCGTCCGGGGTACGCGAACGCTTCCCCAGGACCGTATCGCGGTCTTCAAGAGCGTGGGGATGTCCTGGCAGGACCTGGTCGTGGCCGAGGAACTCATCGAGCGGCACCAGCGAGGCAGGTGATCCGGCGCGGCCGGAACCCCCGGCCGTCGGTCGCACCAGGTGCGCCGCCCCGCGACCCCGGCGGGCCGCACCGTCGCCGCCCCCCGACGTCCGACTCGCCTGCCGTCGTCGCTTTCCCGCCAATCGCCGGCCATGTCCGCGACGGCCGGGCCCACGGGTTCGCGCCAACTGCCTCAGCCGTACCCGGAGCGGTGAACTCCCCTTCCCCGTGCGGTTGATCAGTGTCGATCAGCGTCGATCAGTGTCAGGACCCGTGGGTTGCCAGTGCCAACGGTCCGGAAAACTCCCCGCCGTCACTCGGCGCAGGGCATGTTTTCCGTCCCCGGTGCACCTGCGGGCAGTCACAGATCTATCGACTCGGCGTCAAATGTTGTGCACAAATTCCACACAGACCTCTCTCCAGGCGGGCACACATGGTCTAGATTGACCTTGCTTCGCACGGTGTGACACCGGGCGACAAAGGATGATCTATGGGTCCGGCGATGCGGATGGCCAGCAGTTGTGCCGCTCGCGTCGGACTTGGGGGTGATCGATTCTGTTAGCCCGAGGGGGGCTTGGGGCGTGGAGAGCATCCGAGGTTGCGACGGGTTCCCGTGCGCTTCAAGAGGCTGGCAGGGCCTTTGGGTCCGGTGTTGCCAGGGTGGGTTGTTCGCGAAGATCTGATGTGGGCGGGACGTCGTGCGCCGGGGGCGCGGACTTCCCGAGGGGGAACAGCGGAGTGCGAGCTTCCGTGAGGGAGCTGCAGCGCGGGGGGCGGGGGCCTCCCGCAGGGGCGGGACAGTGTGCGGCGATCACGTCAAACCACTGGGGACCTTGGGGGGTTCTGTGCGACAGGGGGGAATAGTCGGGCCTTTTCCGTCGGCGCGCGAGCGTCTGGCGAACGGGGCGATCGGCCAACCGGCGATCGAATGGGAGCAGCGGTACAGACGTACCGTGATCATCAGCGACACCGTGGCCACCGCTTGCGTGGTGGCGTCGATCGGTGGCTTCTTCGGGGCCCGGGACGCGGCCAACTGGCATGAGAAGTGGGGCATTCTCGCCTTCGGCACCCAGGTGCTGGTGCTGGGCGCGCTGGCGGTGAGCCGCTCGTGGTCCCCGGCCGTACTCGGCCAGGGCGCCGAGGAATTCCGCCGGTTGGGACGTTCGCTGTTCACGGCGACCGTCGTGCTGGCGCTCGGCGGGATCGCTCTGACCTCGCGCAACATCAAGCTCTGGATCTTCGTCGCGATCCCCGCGATCGCGATCGTCACCATGACGGAGCGGTACGTGCTCCGTCTCTGGCTGCACAAACAGCGCTACGAAGGACGCTGCCTGAGACCGGTGCTCGCCGCCGGGAGCCCGGCGACCGTGCGCGATCTGATCAGCCGGACCCGCAAGTTCCCGCACCTCGGCTGGCGGGTGGAGGCCGTGTGCACGACGGACGGCCGCGGGGTCGACGGCGATCAAGGCGGCCTCGACGGCGACCAGTTGGACGGAGTGCCGGTCATAGGGCTGCTGGAGGACGTCGCCAAGCACGTCCGCCACGACGGCTACCGGGTCGTCGCGGTCACACCGGACCCGCACTGGTCACCGGACCGGCTGCAGCGCCTGGCCTGGAACCTCGAAGGCAGCGACGCCGAGATGATCGTCGCCCCCGTGCTGATGGAGGTGGCCGGCCCGCGGCTGCACGTCGACGCGGTGCTCGGGATACCGCTGCTGCGGGTCAGCATGCCGACGTTCACCGGAGGCCGCCGGGCGATCAAGGAGGTCGTCGACCGGTTGGGCGCCGCGATCCTGCTGCTCGTGTTCGCTCCACTGATGATCCTCGTGGCGCTGTTCGTGCTGACGGACAGCCGGGGCGGGGTGTTCTACCGCCAGCGCAGGGTCGGCAAGGACGGCCACGAGTTCACCATGCTCAAGTTCCGCAGCATGGTCGCCGACGCCCACCGGGGACGCGCGGAGCTCGCCGACCGCAACGAGGGCGCGGGCCTGCTGTTCAAGCTCCGCCGTGATCCCCGGGTGACCCGGGTCGGAACGGTGCTGCGCCGGTACTCGATCGACGAACTCCCGCAGCTCTTCAACGTGCTCACCGGGTCCATGTCGCTCGTCGGACCCCGGCCCCCGCTGCCGGAGGAGTCCGCCGCGTACGACCCGGACATCCGAAGACGGCTGCTGGTCAAGCCCGGGCTCACCGGCCTGTGGCAGATCAGCGGACGCAGCGACCTGCCGTGGGAGGAGGCCGTCCGCCTCGACCTGAGGTACGTGGAGGACTGGTCGCTCGCCCTCGACACAGTGATCTTGTGGAAGACCTTGCGTGCCGTGATCCACGGGCAGGGGGCCTACTGATGCGCGGGGGTCGTCCGACCGGCGCGCGGAACGCAGGCCGCAGGGGCCTGCCTGGGGGGAGAGACCGGTCATGAGAGTCAGCGTCTTCGGGCTCGGCTACGTGGGCTGTGTGTCGGCCGCGTGCCTGGCCAGCATGGGCCACGAGGTCATCGGGGTGGACGTCAACCAGGTGAAGGTCGACCTGGTCAACGACGGCAAGGCACCCGTGGTGGAGGAACGTATCGGCGAACTCATCGCCGAAGTCGTACGGACCGGAGCGCTCCGCGCCACCGACGACGTCCGCGAGGCGATCGCGGGCAGCGAGGTGTCGCTGATCTGCGTGGGCACCCCGTCGGAGCCCAACGGCAGCCTGTGCACCACCTACTTGGAGCGGGTCACCGAGGAGATCGGCGCCGCGCTCGCCGAACGGGGCGGACGGCAGACCGTCGTGTTCCGCAGCACCATGCTCCCGGGCACCTGCCTGAACCTGCTGGTGCCGATCCTGGAGAAGCACGTCGGCGGCACCGCCGGGGTGGACTTCGGGGTCGCGGTCAACCCGGAGTTCCTGCGCGAGGGCACCAGCGTGAAGGACTTCTTCGACCCGCCGAAGACCGTCATCGGTGAACTCGACCCGGCGAGCGGCGACGCGGTGGCGGCGCTCTACGAGGGTCTGCCCGGCGAGGTGTTCCGGGTGCCGGTCCCGACCGCCGAGGCCATCAAGTACGCCGACAACGCGTTCCACGGCCTCAAGATCGGCTTCGCCAACGAACTGGGCGCCGTGTGCCAGGCCCTCGGCGTGGACTCGCACCAGGTGATGGACGTGTTCCTCGCCGACCGCAAGCTGAACATCAGCCCCGCCTACCTGCGCCCCGGCTTCGCCTTCGGCGGCTCCTGCCTGCCCAAGGACCTGCGCAGCCTGGTCCACGCGGCACAGCGGGCAGACGTCTCGGTGCCCATCCTCTCCCACGTGCTGGCCTCCAACTCCGACCACCTCCAGCGCGCGGTGGACCTGGTCGAGCGCACCGGCAAGCGCAAGGTGGGCCTGTTCGGACTCTCCTTCAAACCCGGCACCGACGACCTCCGCGAGAGCCCGCTCGTCGAACTCGCGGAGCGGCTCTTCGGCAAGGGCTACGACCTCAAGATCTACGACGCCAACGTGAGCCTCTCCCGGCTGCTCGGCGCGAACCGCGAGTACATCGAGAGCCGGCTGCCGCACCTCGCGCAGCTGCTCGCCGACTCCGTCGACGAGGTGCTGGAGCACGCCGAGGTGTGCCTGGTGGGGACCAAGGACCCCGCCGTACTGTCGGCGCTGCCCCATGCGGGCGGACCGGCGATCATCGACCTCATCCGCCTTCCCGACGCCGAGGCGCGCCGGACCGAACCGGGGTACACAGGCCTTGCTTGGTAACGAGACCAGTGGCGACGGCACAAAGCGTCGCGCGCTGATCCTGGTGGAGAACCTGTCGGTCCCCTTCGACCGGCGGGTGTGGCAGGAGTGCGCCACGCTGCGCGACGCGGGCTGGGAGGTGCACGTCATCTGCCCCCGGGGGGAGAAGCGGGACACGGAGGCCGAGGCGGTGATCGACGGGGTGCGGATCCACCGCTACCCGTTGCGCGCGGCCACCGGAGGACCGGCCGGCTATCTGCGGGAGTACGGATCGGCGCTGTGGCACACGCTCCGGCTGGCCCGCAAGGTCGGCCCGGTCGACGTGGTGCACGCCTGCAACCCTCCCGACCTGCTGTTCCTGCCCGCCCTGTGGATGAAGCGGCGCGGCGCGCGCTTCGTCTTCGACCAGCACGACCTGGTGCCCGAGCTGTACCTCTCGCGGTTCGACCGCGGTGAGGACCTGCTCTACCGCGCCGTGTGCGCGCTGGAGCGGCGGACCTACCGGGCCGCGGACATCGTGCTCGCCACGAACGAGAGCTACAAGGACGTCGCGCTGCGCCGCGGCGGCCAGCGGCCCGAGGACGTCTTCGTGGTGCGCAGCGCGCCCGCCACCGACCGGTTCCAACCGGTGCCGCCGGAGCCGGAGTTGAAGCAGGGCAAGCCCCATCTCCTGTGCTATCTCGGCGTCATGGGCCCCCAGGACGGCGTCGACTACGCCCTGCGGGCCCTCGCGAAACTGCGCGACGAGGTCGGCCGGACCGACTGGCACGCCGTCTTCGTCGGCGCCGGCGACGCCTTCGACGCGATGGTCGAACTGTCCCGCGAGCTCGGTCTCTCCCAGCAGGTGGAGTTCACCGGCCGCATCCCGGACGCCGACCTGGTGCGCTACCTGTGCACCGCCGACGTATGCCTTTCCCCCGACCCGCACAATCCGCTCAACGACGTGTCGACCATGAACAAGGTCCTGGAGTACATGGCGATGGGACGGCCGATCGTCTCGTTCGACCTCCGGGAGGCCCGCGTCTCCGCCGGTGACGCCGCCGTCTACGCGCCCGCCAACGACGAGGCCCAGTTCGCCAAGCTCGTCGCGCTGCTCCTCGACGACCCGGAGAAGCGGGCCCGGATGGGCACGATCGGCCAGGAGCGGATCAGCGGACCGCTGTCCTGGGAGAACTCTCAAGCGTCACTGCTCGCCGCCTATGCCGCCGCCTGCCGGGACCAAGCCCCGGTGTCGGCGGGTGGGCCGCTCCGTACGGGGAAGAGGCCGCACCATTGAATGACGACACGATCCGCCTGGTCACGATCGGACGGATTCTCCGGCGGCGCTGGCGGCTCCTCGCCGTCCTCGCCGTAGCGGGCGCGCTCTTCGGCTACGGCACCTCGGTGCTGCTGCTTCCGCCGCGCTACACGGCAGAGGCATCGGTCCTGCTGCCGGGCCAGTGGGAAGAGCGCGAACTGCTGACCCAGGTGGACATCGCCACCAGTTCGGCGGTGGTCGACCGTGCCGCCGCCGCGCTCAAGTGGCAGGGCGTCGACGGCACCGAACTGCAGAAAGACGTCAGCGCCAAGGCTGACGACGGGAACATCATCAAGGTCTCCGGCACGGCCGACACCCCGGAGCGCGCGCAGCGGCTCTCCGACCAGCTGGCCCAGCAGTTCGTCACCTTCGCCACCCGTATCGCGGGCGGCGACACCGACCCCGCGGCGGACACGGCGACAGCGGCGCTGCGGAAGCAGGTGGCCGAGACCAACCGCCGTATCACCGAGCTGGCCGAGGCGGCCGATCCGGGGCAGACCGTGGAGGGCGTGCAGGCCCGCACGGAGCTGGAGGGCCTGCGCACCGGGCTGCAGGACGCCATGAAGAAGCTGGAGGAGGCCAACCCGGCGAGCGCCAAGGCCAACATGGTCGTCATGGGGCCGGCGCCCCGGCCGAACGGCGCGGCAGCGCCGACGAGGACGCAGCTCATCGTCGGCGGGGCGCTGCTGTTCTTCGTGCTCGCGGTCGTGGGCCATCTCGCCGCCGCGCGGGTGAGCCGCCGGCTGCGCACCGAACCGGAGATCGCCGCGGCGCTCGGCTCGCCGTTCCTCGGCGCCGTCGACGTGCCCGGCGACCGGCACGGGCACCGGCCCGAGAGCCACGGCCCGCGGACCCGGCTCCGTCGGCTGCTCGGCACCGACGTCCGGTGGGACGTGCCGGCCCCGCAGCGGTCCGGCGACGAGGCCGAGCGGCGGATCCGCTACCGGCGGGTGTGCGCCCGCCTCCGGGACCAACTGCCCGCCCCCCGGCGGCTGCTGGTCGTCGTACCGGAAGGCGACGAGGTCGCCCGGCTGGCCGCCGGACAGCTCGTCGCCGAGGCCATCGGTGACCCGCAGCTGCGGATCGTGGAGGTCTCGGTGGACCGGCCGATCGTGCCGGACCGCGACACCGAGTCCGGTGCCCTCGCCGTCCTCAGCGCGGGGAGCTGGACCGCCGGGGAACTCGCCGGCATCGCCGAGGCGTGCGTGGACGGCGGCCACGAGCTCGTCGGTGTCGTCGTCGCCGGCACGGTCCGTATCCGGTCGGCGGAGACCACCGACCGACTTTCCGACGACGCCACTTTGACGTTCGCGGTACACGGCCGCGCGACAGGAGATTCAGCGTGACGACGAGCACGACTTCGGAGTCGTCGGCCGCCACCCCGCTCCTCGACCTCCAGGCGCTGGTGGTCGCGGTGCGCAGACGCCGCCGGCTGTGGGGCGCCATGGCGCTCCTCGGACTGCTGGCCGGCGCGGCCGTGGCGGTCCTGCTGCCCCCGGCCCCGGCCGCCGTGACCAAGGTGCTGGTCGCGCACCAGGAGGACCAGCCGAACGACACCGGCACGCTGATCCGCACGGACGCCCAGCTGCTGGCGACCTCGCGGATCGCCGGTGCGGCCCTGAAGATCCTCAAGTCCCCGGAGAAACCCGAGGACTTCATGAAGGACTACCGGGGCACCGGACTGACCAACAACGTCCTTGAGATCGATGTGACCGGCAAGACCGACGCGGAAGCGGTGGCCCGGGCCAAGGCCCTGGCCGAGGCGTTCGTCGCGGACCACGCCAAGCGCATCAACGACATCGCCAACGCCAACGCCCAGGGCCTGCTCGATCAGCAGGCCCGGATGCAGGCGGAGCTCGCCGACGTCAACAAGTCGATCGGCGGCCGGTCGCCCGACACCGACCCCAAGGACGCGGCGAACCTGGAGTCGCTCTTCGCCCGGCGGGCCGAACTCACCTCGCAGATCTCCGACTTCGGCCAGCGCGCCGAGGAGGCCCGCGTCGGCGCGCCCCAACTCGTCGCGGGGACCCAGATCGTGGACGCCCCGCGCGCGGTGGCGCACTCCCTGCCCAAGGCCCTCGTCACCGACGGCGTGATCGGCCTCGTCCTCGGGCTCTTCCTCGGGCTCGCGCTGGCCGCGGTCGGAGTGGTCGTCGCGGACCGGCCCGTGCTGCGCCGGGACATCGCGGCGAACCTCGGCGCCTCGGTCATCGCGGAACTGCCGCGCCGGTCCGGCAGGTTGTGGCAGCGGCGGCGGACCCGGGTGGCCCGCGAACGGCTCACCACCACGCTGGCCCGCACCGCGCGCGGATCGGCGGAACCGCTGTCGCTCCTGGAACTCGGCTGCGCGCGCAGCACGGCCGGGATCGCCCTCGGCCTCGCCCGGGCACTGGGGGAGGCCGGACCGGTGACCGTCGTCGACGGCCTCCCCGGCACCCAGCTCTCGGGCCGCCGGCCGAAACCGGGAGACCCCACCGTGGTCGGCGGCGAACATGCCGCCACCGTGTCCCCGCAGGACCAGCGGATCGGCGTCGGCTCGGTGGCACCCGGCACGGCGTGGACCGACCTCCAGTACCTCGGCACCCGCACCGTGCTCGTCGTCCGCGCCGGGCACGGCGACGCAGCCTGGCTGCACACCGTGGCCCGGCAGCTCGCGGACCAGCGCATCCCGGTGATCGGTGTCGTACTGATCGACCCCGATCCGCGCGACCGGACCGACGGCACCCTGTGGGACGGGCTGGCCAACGCGCTGCGCGGCCGGACCGAGCGGCCGACCTGGCAGAACGCCGGGGGTACCTCCCACGCCGTTCAGGCAGTGGGGGACGGCCGGCGGCTCACCGAACGGCAGCCGATACGGGCCGCACGGGTCCCGGACAACGACCAGGAGGTGCGGTAGACGTGTGTGGCATCGCGGGCACATACCGATGGCCGGACGGAAAGGCCGTCACCGACCGGCTCACCGACACCCTCGCCCACCGCGGCCCCGACGGCTCGGGCCGCTACGGCCACCCCCTGGGCGACGGCGAGGTGCAGCTCGGACACCGCAGGCTGGCCATCGTCGACCTGTCCGAGACCGGCGCCCAGCCGATGGTCTCGGACGGTCTCGCCCTGACGTACAACGGCGAGCTCTACAACGCGCCCGAACTCCGCGCCGAGTTGGAGGCCACCGGGGTGCGCTTCCGCGGCACCTCCGACACCGAGGTGGTCCTGGAGGCCTGGCGGCGCTGGGGCACCGACTGCCTGCCCAGGCTGCGCGGCATGTTCGCGTTCGGCATCTTCGACGAGCGCACCGGCGACCTGGTGCTCGTCCGCGACCAGCTCGGCATCAAGCCGCTGTTCCTGCTCCGGCGCGGCGAGGGCCTGATGTTCGCCTCCGAGCTCAAGGCGCTCGCCGCCGCGACCGGCAAGTCGCTGGAGGTGGACCACGCGGCGCTGGTGGCGTCCCTGCTCTACTACTGGGTGCCGGACTCGCGCTGCGCGTTCCGCGAGGCGGAGAAGCTGCCTCCGGGCAGCTGGCTGCGCTGCCGGCCCGACGGCCGGGTGGAGCGCGGCAGCTTCTGGAACCTGAAGGACGTCGCCGCCGAGGGCCGGGACCGGGCGCTGGCCGGTGAACAGCCCGACCTGGCCGCCATCGTCGAGGAGTCGACCCGGCGCCACCTGATCTCCGACGTGCCCGTGGCGACCTTCCTCTCCGGCGGCCTCGACTCCAGCTATCTCACCGCGCTGGCTGCCCGCCACCAGCCCGGGATCTCCGCCTACACCATCGGGTTCCGCGCCGAGGACGCCAAGTTCGAGGCGATGCCCGACGACCTGCGCTACGCCCGGCAGGTCGCCGGGCAGTTCGGTGTCGACCTGCACGAGATCGAGATCGCCCCGAACGTGCTCGACCTGCTGCCGCAGATGACGTACAGCCTGGACGAGCCGATCGGCGACCCCGCCGCGATCAACACGTACCTGATCTGCATGGCCGCCCGGGAGGCCGGGGTCAAGGTGATGCTCTCGGGCATGGGCGCGGACGAGCTGTTCGCCGGGTACCGCAAGCACTTCGCCAACCTGCTGGCGCTGCGCTACCAGCGCGTCCCGCGACCCCTGCGGCGCGGGGTGTCCGGGGTCGTGGACCGGCTGCCGGTCGCCTCGGCCCGGCGCGGCTACCGGTCGGTGCGTTTCGCGAAGCGGTTCCTCTCCTTCGCCGATCTGCCGGAGGAGACCGCGTTCCGGCGCAGCTACACCATGTACGACCAGGACGAACTGCTCGCCCTGCTCAACCCGGACCTCGCCGGGACGGTCGACGACGTGGTCACCGAACACACGGACGTCTACCAGGACAACGACCTCGACGACTTCGTCAACCGCATGTGCCTGACCGACGCCCGCATGTTCCTGCCGGGCCTGAACCTCACCTACACGGACCGCTCCAGCATGGCCGCCTCCACCGAGGTCAGGACGCCGTACGTCGACGTCGAGGTCGTCAAGGCGGCGTTCGCCATCCCCGGCAACCGCAAGATCGTCGGCCGGCAGGGCAAGGCCGTCCTCAAGGAGGCGGCGACCTCGGTCCTGCCCCGCGAGATCGTGTACCGGCCCAAGGGCCTGTTCAGCGCCCCGCTGCGGGCCTGGATGAGCCGGGACCTGGCACCGCTGGTGCGCGAGGTGGTCAACGACGGCGAGCTCGTCCGGTCCGGGCTGCTGCGCCGCGACGCGCTGGCCCGGATGGTCGCCGAGGACGCCGCCGGACAGGCGGACTACTCCAAGCATCTGTGGCACGTACTGACCCTCGAGTACTGGTATCGCGACGCGACCTCTGGCTCCGCCCAGAGCACTCGGTCGACGGCTTAGGAATCAGGAGTTCTGGTGAAGCAGGTTGTACAGAACTACAAGAGCGGCGAGCTGGCGGTGCTCGACGTTCCGGTACCGGGGTGCAAGCCGGGCGGGGTGCTGGTGCGCAGCGCCTACTCGCTGATATCCACCGGTACCGAGCTCATGAAGGTCTCCGAGGCCGGCATGTCGATGCTGGGCAAGGCCCGCTCCCGGCCGGACCAGGTGGCCAAGGTCATGCAGAGCGTGGCCACCAACGGGGTGCCCGCCACCTACCGCAAGGTGATGGGCAAGCTGGACTCCTACACCCCGCTGGGCTACTCGCTGTGCGGGGTGGTCGAGCAGGTCGGCGCCGGGATCGACGACGTGAAGGTCGGCGACCTGGTGGCCTGCGCGGGCAACGAGCACGCGCTGCACGCCGAGTTGAACTGGGTGCCGAAGAACCTCTACGCCCCGGTCCCCGAAGGCCTCGCACCCCAGCACGCGGCCTTCGGCACCGTCGGCTCGATCGCGATGCAGGGCGTCCGCCAGGGCGAACCGCAGCTCGGCGAGGTCGCCCTGGTCATCGGCCTCGGCCTGATCGGACAGCTGGTGGTGCAGCTCCTCACCGCAGCGGGCGTCCGCGTGGTCGGCGCCGACCCGGACCCGGCGCGCTGCGAACTCGCCGAGCGCCTCGGCGCCGCGGCCTGCGGCGACCCCGCCTCCGCCGCCGTGGAAGCGGCCGTAGCCGAACTCACCGACGGCCACGGCGCGGACCAGGTCTTCCTGGCCGCCGGCGGCGGCAGCAACCAGCCCGTCGAGCTGGCCGCCCGGCTCGCACGGGACCGCGGCCGGGTCGTCGACATCGGCAAGTGCCGCCTCGACCTGCCGTGGAACGCGTACTACGAGAAGGAACTCGACGTCCGCTTCTCGCGCTCCTACGGCCCCGGCCGCTACGACCCGTCGTACGAGCTGGAGGGCCGCGACTACCCGATCGGCTACGTCCGCTGGACCGAGCGCCGCAACCTGGCGTGCTTCCTCGACCTCGTGGCCCGCGGCAGGGTCGACGTGGACCCGCTGGTCTCCCACATCGCCGACTTCGACGACGCGGTGGAGACGTACAAGCGCCTGAAGGACGGCGAACTCAAGGCCGTCGCCGTGCTGTTCCGCTACCCCGAGCAGACGGAGGAAGCGGGGGAGACGGAGGTCCCGTCGGTGGCCGTGCCCGCGGTTCGCCGCGGCGAGGGAACGGCCGCTCCGGCCCGGTCCGCGAAGAGTCCGGTGCGCCTCGCGTTCGTCGGTGCAGGCAACTACGCGACGTCGATGCTGCTTCCGCACCTGACCCAGCGCGAGGGCGTCGAGCTGTCGACCGTCGTGACCACGACGGCACTCTCCGGGGCCAATGCGCAGCGGAAGTTCGGCTTCGCCAAGGCGACCACCGACCTCGACGCCGTCCTCGGTGACAAGTCCGTGGACGCCGTGTTCGTGGTCACCCGGCACAGTTCGCACGCCGAACTGACCCGGCAGGCACTGCTGGCCGGCAAGACCGTGTTCGTGGAGAAGCCCCTGGCCCTCACAGAGGACGAGCTGGCCGGCGTACTCGCGGCGGTGGAGGAGTCCGGCAACGACCGTCTCCAGGTGGGCTTCAACCGCCGCTTCGCGCCGCTGCTGCAGGATGCCAAGGAGCGGTTCGGCGCCCGGACCGGTCCGGCGAGCCTGCGCTACCTCGTCAACGCGGGCAAGCTCCAGCACGGCAGCTGGTACCTCCAACAGGGCGCCGAGGGCTCGCGGTTCGCCGGCGAGGGCGGCCACTTCATCGACACGGCGAGCTGGCTGCTCGAAGCCGACCCGGTCTCCGTGTACGCCACGGCCGCGCCCGGCAACGAGGACCTCCAGGTCGTCCTGCGCTACCCGGACGGCTCCACCGCCACCATCAGCTACGTCACCACCGGCGCCCCCGGTTTCCCCAAGGAGACGCTGGACCTGGTCGCGGACGGCAAGGTGCTGCGGCTCGACGACTTCGTCCGTGCCTCGGTCCACGGCCGCAAGAAGTGGGTCAGTTCGCGGCTGCCCAAGGCCAGGGACAAGGGCCAGAACGCCGAACTCGCCGCGTTCATCAAGGCCGTGCGGACCGGCGGGCCGATGCCGGTGCCGCTGGAGTCGCTGGTCGCCACCACGGCGGCCACCCTCGCCGTGGGGCCCGGCCTGGCCGGCGGCGCGCCGGTGACCTTGGCGAGGACGCCATGACCATGAGCGCGGGCTGGTACCTGCGCCGCCTCTCCCGGATGGGCCCGCGTGAGATCGCGGGCCGGGCGGGCGACACCGTGCGCAGACGGCGCTGGCGGTCGGCGCGGCCCGACTGCCCGAGCGTGACCGGCGCCCGCTTCACCGCCGTCCTGCCCGCAGGGACGATCGCCGAGGTGCCCCCGGACGCCGCGAAACGTCTCGTCGCCCAGGCTGACCAACTGATGGCCGGGTACGCCGAGTTCTTCGGTGTGGACCGCGACGACCTCATGGACCCGGACTGGTCGTACGACCCGAAGACCGGGCGCCGGGCCCCGTCCGGCTACGCCTTCGACGTGCCGTACCGGAACGAGGAGTTGGCCGGGGACATCAAGCAGATCTGGGAGCCGTCGCGGCACCAGTACCTCACCGTGCTCGCCGCCGCCTACGCGGTCACCGGGGACGAGCGGTACGCCGAGCGCGTCGCCGCGCACCTGCGGTCCTGGTGGGCGGCCAACCCGCCGCTGCGAGGCGTGCACTGGATCAGCGGCATCGAGCTGGGCATCCGGCTGCTGTCCTGGGTGTGGATCCGCCGGCTGCTCGACGGCTGGCCAGGCGCGGCCGAGCTGTTCGAGGACAACCCGGTCGCGCTGAACCAGATCTGGCACCATCAGCGCTGGCTGGCCGCCTTCCCCAGCCGGGGCTCCTCGGCGAACAATCACGTCATCGCCGAGACCGCCGGACAGTTCGCGGCGGCCTGCGCGTTCAACTGGTTCCCCTCCTCGGCGCGTTGGCGCTCCGACGCGCTTCGCTCGCTGGAGCGGCAGCTGCGCGCCAACACCTTCGACTCCGGCCTCAACCGCGAGCTGGCCACCGAGTACCACGGCCTCGTCCTGGAACTCGGCCTGGCCGCGCTGACCGAGGCCGATGCCGCCGACGTGCCGGTCCCCGAGTCGCTCCGGCTGGTACTGCTGCGGATGACCGACGCGCTGGCGGCCGTGGTGGACAATCGGCTGCGCCCGCCCCGCCAGGGGGACGCGGACGACGGCTTCGGCCTGATCCTGGACGGCGAGGGCACCGACCGCTGGGGCTCGCTCCTTGCCACCGGCGACGCCGTGTTCGGCCGACTCGACTGGTGGCCGAAGGTGACCAGCACCGACGTGCGTACCCCGCTGCTGGCCGCGCTCGTCCGGCCGTACGCGACGGAGGCAGCCGCCCGCCCGGCGACCAGACCCGCCCACTTCGCCGACGCGGGGCTCACCGTCCTGCGCGGTCCTGAGGAGATCTGGTGCCGCTGCGACGGTGGTCCGCACGGCTTCCTGTCCATCGCCGCCCACGCCCACGCGGACGCGCTGTCCGTGGAGGTCCGGCACGACGGGGTGGACGTGCTCGCCGACCCGGGGACGTACTGCTACCACGGGCAGCCCGAGTGGCGGCAGTACTTCCGCTCGACCCTCGGCCACAACACCCTCCAGCTGGACGGCGGTGACCAGTCCGTCTCCGGCGGCCCGTTCCTGTGGACCCGGCACGCCCGCACCCGCGTCCTGGACGTGGACAACTCCGGCGTGGGGGTGGCCCGTTGGGCCGCAGAGCACGACGGCTACCAGGGCTCGGTGCACCGCCGCCGGGTGGAACTGACGTCCGCGAGCCAGGAGTTGAGGATCGTCGACGAGGTGACCGGCCCGCGCCGGGACGTACGACTGGCGTTCCACCTCGGCCCGGCGATCACCGCGGACCTGGTGGGACACCGCGCGGTGCTCACCTGGATCCGGGACGGCGAGGGGCGGTCCGCGGTGCTCGACCTGCCGCAGCAGCTGTCCTGGCGCGCGCACCGCGGCGAGAGCGAACCGCCGCTGGGCTGGTACTCCGCCGGATTCGGGCGCAAGGAACCCACCACCACACTGATCGGCACCGGCTCCTCCGACGGCACGGACGGGTTCACCACCGTGCTCGGGTTCCGCGGCCAGGGGGGCGAGTGCGGAACATGAGACGGCACTGGGCACCGGCGGTGGCACCGCTGGCGCTGCTCCTCCTGACGGTCACCGGCTGCGACAACACGTCGAGCGCCCCGGCCGCGACGAAGCCGGACGCGGCGCCGTCCACGTCCACCTCCGCGACCCGGTCCGTGGCCCGGGTCTGCGCCAACCCCGCCGCAGGACCGGCGAAGGCGCCGACGGGCGCGGTGACCGTGGACCCGGCAGTGGTCGGCGATCTGGCGGCGAAGACCAAGAAGAGCCCGCCGAACACCACGTTCTGGCTCAAGCCGGGCACGCACAAGCTGGAACGGGACCGCTACGCCCAGGTCATCCCCAAGAAGGGGGACCACTACATCGGCGCGCCCGGCGCGGTGCTCGACGGCCGGAAGGTCAACCAGTACGCCTTCACCGGCAACGCGGCCGACGTCACCATCCGCTATCTCACCGTCCAGGGATTCGTCGCGCCCCAGGACGAGGGCGTCGTCAACCACGACTCGGCCGACGGGTGGATCGTCGAACACACGACGATCAAGGACAACTCCGGCGCCGGACTGATGGCCGGTGCCCGCCAGCAGGTCCGCGCCGACTGCCTGCGCGACAACGGCCAGTACGGCATGAACGCCTACAAGGGCAACGGCCCCCTCACCGGGCTGGTGGTCCAGGGCAACGAGATCGTCGGCAACAACACCGGTGACTGGGAGCGGAAGCAGAAGGGCTGCGGCTGCACCGGAGGCATCAAGTTCTGGGAGGTCAACGGGGCCGACATCAGCGGGAACTGGGTGCACGACAACCGCGGCACCGGGCTGTGGGCGGACACCAACAACAACGACTTCCTCATCGAGAACAACGTGATCGAGGCCAACGACGGTGCCGCGCTGATCTACGAGACGAGCTACAACGCGGTCATCCGGGACAACACGATCCGCCGCAACAACTGGGTCGAGGGCCGCAAGGCGGCCGACAGCGGCGACAACTTCCCGTACGCGACGATCTATCTGTCCGAGTCCGGCGGCGAACCACGGGTCAAGGCCCGCACCCACAAGATCGAGATCTACGGGAACGTCCTGGACGACAACTGGTCCGGGATCACCCTGTGGGAGAACGCCGACCGGTTCTGCAACAGCCCGGCCAACACCTCGTCCGGCGACTGCACCCTGCTGGTGAAGAAGACCAGCAGCTGTGTGCGACCGGCGATCGCCAAGGCGCCGCTCTACTCGGACTGCCGGTGGAAGACCCAGTGGGTGGACATCCACGACAACCGCTTCGTGCTCGACGAGTCCGTGGTCAAGTGCACGGAGATGTGCGACCGCATGGCGGTGCTGTCCAACTACGGCACCTATCCGGACTGGTCGCCGTACCACGGCGAAGGGGTGGCCGACGCCATCACCGAGCAGCAGCACAACCGCTGGCACGGCAACGCCTACGTCGGGCCGTGGAAGTTCGTCGCCGAGGACCAGAGCAAGGTGCTCGACTTCGGGCAGTGGCAGGCGACGCCGTACCTGCAGGACAAGGACAGCACCCTCGACCTACAGGCCGGTGGTTGAGATGGGCGAGAACCTGACCCGCGGACCGGACACGGCAGCGAAGCTGCCCGCCGCCGAACCGCGCCCCGCCGCCGCACCGAAGATCGTCGGGATCGTCTGGGGGCTGTTGGTCCTCAACACGCTCGGCTCCGCCGGGGCGAAGACCATCGTCCCGCTGCCCCGCTCCCTCATCCAGATGGTCACGATGGGCTCGCTGGTCGCCGCGTTCGGCCTGGCACTCCTGGTCAACCAGCGGGTGCGCGTCCGGTCCAGCGCCTACGTGCTGCTGCTCAGCCTGCTGCTGGTGTCCAGCGTGATCTCCAGCGCGAGCCTGGAGTCCGGGATGGGCGCGCTGTTCCGCTGCTTCCGGCTGACCCTCTTCGTCGGCACCCTGTGGCTGCTCAGCCGCTGGTGGGACGGCAGCCTCACGTTCGTCCGGTACCACATCCGGGCGTACTTCGCGGTCCTCGGCTCGGTGACCCTCGGCCTGCTCGTCTCCCCGGGCAAGGCCCTGCCCGGCCTCTACGGCGGGCGCCTCGTCGGCGCGCTGTGGCCGCTCACCCCGCCGCAGATCGGGCAGTACGCGGCGGTGATCATCGGGCTCACCGCGCTGCTCGTCATCGGCAAGCGGACCGACCGGACCAGCGCCGTGCTGGTCATCGTGCCGTCGCTGGTGCTGCTCGCGCTGACCCACACCCGGACGGCCACGCTCGGCCTGCTGCTCGGGCTGACGCTGGCGATCGGCTCGCTCATCCTGACCAGCGGCGCGGCCCGCCGCTTCTTCACCTGGGCGGTGCTGATCTCGGTGGTGGCCGCGGTCGGTTTCGCCTCCGCGCTGCAGACGTGGTTCCTGCGCGGACAGAGCCAGGAGAACTTCTCCAGTCTCACCGGCCGGGCCAAGGTCTGGAACGCCCTGCTGGCCGAGCCCCGGTCGACCGCGCAGCAGCTGTTCGGCGTGGGCCTGGGCGACAAGTCGTTCGGCGGGCTGCCGATCGACAACAGCTGGCTGGCCGTCTACAACGAACAGGGCCTGATCGGTGTCACCCTCGTCGCGGTGATCATCGTCGTGCTGGGCGGTGTCGCGCTGCTGCGCCCGCCGTCGCTGCAGCGGGCCTGCGCGATCTTCCTGATCAGCTACTGCGCGATCGCCTCGTACACCGAGGCAGGCCTCGGCGACGCCTCGCCCTATCTGCTCCATCTGGCCCTGGCCGCCTCGCTGTTGGCGGCACCCGCCCGGGCCGTTCCGCTCGCGCTGCCCGAAGCCCCTCGACGGCGCGTCCCGCGCTGGGCCCGTGGATCGGAGGTGAACTGAGCATGCACGTCCTCGTGGTGCACAACCGCTACAACTCGGCGCAGCCGAGCGGGGAGAACAAGGTCGTCGACCAGGAGGTGGAGCTGCTGCGCGCGGCCGGCCACCGGGTCGAGCTGTTCGAGCGGCGCAGCGACGACATCGGTGCCCGCTCCCTCCTCGGCAAGGTCGCGGTACCGCTCCTGGTGCCGTGGAACCCGGCCGTGCGCACGGAACTCGCCGCGAAGCTGCGCACCGAGCGGCCGGACGTGGTGCACGTCCACAACGTGTTCCCGCTCCTGTCGCCCGCGGTCCTCGCCGCCTGCGCCGACGCCGGAGTGCCCGCCGTCGCCACGCTGCACAACTACACGCAGGTCTGCCCGCCCGGCACACTCCAGCGCGACGGCCGGCCCTGCACCGAGTGCGTCGGCTCGACACCGCTGCCCGCCGTCCGGCACGGCTGCTACCGCAACTCCCGCCTCGCGACCGTGCCGCTCGCGGTCAGTCTGTCGGTCAACCGGCGGCGCTGGTGGACCGGCGTGGAGCGCTTCCTGTGCATCTCCGCCGCGCAGCGCGACGTCCTGGTGCGCTCCGGCATGCCGGCCGAACGCCTCGCGGTGAAGCACAACTTCGTCCCCGAACCCGGCATCCGACGGGAGGGCGGGGGCGAGCAGGTGCTCTATCTCGGCCGGCTCGCGGAGGCCAAGGGCGTACGGCTGCTCATGGCCGCGTGGGACGAGGTCGCGGCGACCGGCGGTGTGGGCGTCCCGCTCGCGATCGCCGGCACCGGCCCGCTGGAGAAAGAGGTCACCGCCTGGGCGGCGGGTCGCGACGACGTGCGCTACGTCGGCCTGCTGGATCCGGCCGAGTGCCGCAAGGCCATCGCACGGTCCGTCGCAGTCGTCGCGCCCTCGACCTGGCTGGAGGCGTTCGGCCTGGTGGTCGTGGAGGCGATGGCGGCCGGGGTGCCGACCGTCGCCGCCGGTCACGGCGCCTTCGTCGAACTCGTCGAGGACGGCGTCACCGGGCTGCTGCACAAGCCGGGCGACACCGCCTCGCTCGCGTCCGGCATCCGCCGGATCGCGGCCGACCCGGAGCGCAACCGGGGGATGGGCGAGGCGGCCCGGCGCCGCTACGAGCAGGGATTCAGCCCGGCCGTCGGCCTGGAGCGCCTGCTGGAGGAGTACCGCACCGCGATCGCGGGGCGGTCAGCACTGGCTCGCGGTGGGGACACCCACGCGGGCAGGGGGGATGGGGACAGCACATGACACGATGCCGACTCTGCGGCTCGGAAGCGATGGCGAGCGTCGTCGACCTGGGGGCGACACCGCCGTGCGAGAGCTTTCTCGCCGCGGACCGACTGGATCTGCCGGAACCGGCGTACCCGCTGCATCTGCGGGTGTGCACCGACTGCTGGCTGGCACAGATACCGCCGCTGATCACGCCGGAGGAGACGTTCAAGGAGTACGCGTACTTCTCCTCCTTCTCGACCTCCTGGGTGGAGCACGCGCGCATCTTTGTCGACGGTGCGGTGGACCGTCTCGGCCTCGGCTCCGATTCCTTCGTGGTCGAGGTCGCGAGCAACGACGGCTACCTGCTGCGGCACGTGGTGGACCGGGGGATCCGCTGCCTGGGCATCGAGCCCTCGGTGAACGTCGGTGCCGCGGCCCGCGAGGCGGGTGTGCCCACGTTCACGGACTTCCTGAGCCCCGACACCGGCTCCGCCGTCCGCGCCGAGCACGGCCCGGCGAACCTGGTCGTGGCCAACAACGTGTACGCGCACATCCCCGACGTGGTCGGCTTCACCCAGGGCCTGCGCTCCCTGGTCGCCGACGACGGCTGGGTCTCCATCGAGGTGCAGCACCTGCTGACCCTGATCGAGGAGAACCAGTACGACACGATCTACCACGAGCACTTCCAGTACTACACGGTCGCCTCCGCGATCCGGGCCCTCGCCAGCGGCGGACTCGCCCTTGTGGACGTCGAGTTGCTGCCCACGCACGGCGGCTCCATCCGCCTGTGGGCCCGCCCGGCCGAGGTGGCGGGGGAGCCCTCACAACGGGTGGCCGACGTGCTGGCCCGCGAGAAGGCCGCCGGGCTGCAGGAGCTGGCCGGGTACACCGAGTTCTCCGCCCGGGTCGCCAAGGTGCGCCGGGACCTGCTGCGGTTCCTCATCGACGCGGCCGACCGCGGCGAGACGGTCGTCGGCTACGGCGCCCCCGGCAAGGGCAACACCCTGCTCAACCACTGCGGCATCCGCCCCGACCTGCTCGCGTACACGGTCGACCGCAACCCGTACAAGCACGGCCGGTTCACCCCCGGCACCCGCATCCCGATCCTGCCGCCCGAGCAGATAGCGGCCGACAAGCCGGACTACGTCCTCGTCCTCCCCTGGAACCTGCGGGCCGAACTGGTCGAGCAGCTGTCCTTCGTCCACGAGTGGGGCGGTCGGCTCGTCTTCCCCATCCCGGAACTGAGCATCGTCGAGGCGGCGCAGTCGAAAGAGGTCACAGCATGAAGGTCGTCCTGTTCTGCGGCGGTTACGGGATGCGCATGCGCAACGGAACCTCCGACGACGTCCCCAAGCCGATGGCGATGGTCGGGCCGAGACCCCTGATCTGGCACGTCATGCGCTACTACGCGCACTTCGGGCACAAGGAGTTCATCCTGTGCCTCGGCTACGGCGCCCACCACATCAAGAACTTCTTCCTCAACTACGAGGAGACCGCCTCCAACGACTTCGTACTGCGCGGCGGGCAGACCGAGTTGCTCTCCACCGACATCGCCGACTGGACGATCACCTTCGCGCAGACCGGCATCGAGTCGCCCATCGGGGAGCGGCTGCGCCGGGTGCGCCACCACCTGGACGGCGACGAGATGTTCCTCGCCAACTACGCCGACGTGCTGACCGACGCCCCGCTGCCGGAGATGATCGACCGCTTCGCCCAGCGCGACGCCGGCGCGTCGATGATGGTCGTACCGCCCCAATCCTCGTTCCACTGTGTGGAGTTGGGCGAGGACGGACTGGTGGGCGGCATCACCGCGGTGAGCGACATGCCGCTGTGGGAGAACGGCGGCTACTTCGTGCTCCGCCAGGAGATCTTCGACCACATACCGGAGAACGGCGACCTGGTCGCCGACGGATGTTCCCAACTCGCCAAGCGGGGACGGCTGGTGGCACACCAGCACCGCGGCTTCTGGAAGCCGACCGACACCGTGAAGGAGCGGGCCGCGCTCGACGAGGCCCACGCCCGGGGCGACCGCCCCTGGGCCGTCTGGGAGCAGGACAGCGCGGGGGTGCGTGCGTGATCAGGCTCGGAGCCGGCCGACTCGACCGGATCGTCGTCGTGGGCGCCCACTGCGACGACATCGCCATCGGCGCCGGCGGCACCCTGCTGACGCTCTGCCGGGCCCGGCCCGGCGTCCGCGTCGACGCGCTGGTGCTCTCCGGCGGCGGCAGTGAGCGCGAGCAGGAGGAACAGGCCGCGCTCACCGCCTTCTGCCCGGGCGCCGACCTGCGGCTGACCGTGCACAAACTGCCGGACGGACGGCTGCCCGCGCACTGGGAGGAGGCCAAGGCCGCCGTCGAGGAACTGCGCGCGCAGACCGAGCCCGAGCTGGTCCTCGCCCCGCGCACCGACGACGCCCACCAGGACCACCGCGGCCTGGCGAAGCTGATGACCACCGCGTTCCGCGACCACCTCGTGCTCGGCTACGAGATCGTCAAGTGGGACGGCGACCTCGGCCGGCCGGCGGCCTACCAGCCGCTGGAGACCGAGACCGCCGAACAGAAGGTGCAACTGCTGCAGGAGCACTACCCCTCGCAGCGCCACCGCCCGTGGTACGACCGGGAGGCCTTCCTCGGCCTGGCCCGGATCCGCGGTATCGAATGCCACGCGCGCTACGCCGAGGCCTTCGCCGTCACCAAACTCACGCTCAACCTGGGGGGTTGAACACCTTGCGCGTACTACTGACCGGACACCAGGGATATCTGGGCACCGTGATGGCACCCGTCCTCACCGCCGCCGGACACGAGGTCGTCGGCCTCGACTCCGGCCTGTTCGCCGACTCCGTCCTCGGCCCGCAGCCCGCCGACCCGCCCGGGGTGCGGGTGGACCTGCGTGACATCACGGCCGAGCACGTGGCCGGGGTGGACGCGGTCATCCACCTGGCCGCGCTCTCCAACGACCCGCTCGGCTCGCTGGCGCCGGAACTCACCTACGACATCAACCACCACGCGTCCGTACGACTGGCGAAACTGGCCCGCGACGCGGGAGTCCGGCGCTTCCTGTACGCGTCGACCTGCTCCGTCTACGGCGCCTCCGGCGGCGACGACCTGGTCACCGAGGACGCCCCGCTGCGCCCCGTGACGCCGTACGCGGAGTCGAAGGTGCGGGTCGAGGACGACGTGCACGCGCTCGCCGACGACGACTTCACCCCGGTCTTCATGCGCAACGCCACCGCCTTCGGCTACTCGCCCCGGCTGCGCGCCGACATCGTGCTGAACAACCTGGTCGGCCACGCGCTGCTCTCCGGCGAGGTGCTGGTCCTCTCCGACGGCACCCCCTGGCGCCCGCTGGTGCACGCCGCCGACATCGCACGCGCCTTCACGGCCGCCCTGACCGCCCCGCGCGAGGCGGTCCACGACCGGGCGTTCAACATCGGCAGCGAGATCAACAACGTCACCGTCGCCGAGATCGCCGAACAGGTCGCCGAGGCGGTGTCCGGCGCGAAGGTCGTCATCACCGGGGAGAACGGCGCCGACCCGCGGTCCTACCGCGTGGACTTCTCCCGCTTCCGCACCGCGATCCCCGACTTCGACTGCGAGTGGACGGTGAAGCAGGGCGCCCTCGAACTCGCCGACGCCTACCGGAAGTTCGACCTGACCCGGGAGGACTTCGAGCAGCGCTTCACCCGCCTCGCCGTGCTCAAGGCGGCCTCCGGGGCCGGCACCGTCGACGACACCCTGCGGTGGCGCCGATGACCGCAGTCGGCGAGGAGATGCACGCACTGGTGGAGCGGCTGTACCCGCTCTGCCGGAGCATCACCGGCGACGGCGTGCGCGCCACCCTGGACATCGTCGGCGAGTACGTCCCGTTGCAGGTGCACGAGGTGCCGACCGGGACGCAGGTGCTCGACTGGACGGTTCCGCAGGAGTGGAACATCCGGGACGCGTACATCGCCGACGCCACCGGCCGGCGCGTCGTCGACTTCGCCGCGTCCAGCCTGCACGTGCTCGGCTACAGCGTCCCGGTGTCGAGGACCATGCCGCTCACCGAGCTGCGCGAACACCTGCACACGCTGCCGGAGCACCCGTCCTGGGTGCCGTACCGCACGAGTTACTACAAGCCGGAATGGGGATTCTGCCTGGCCCAGGAGACCCTGGACGCGCTGCCGGACGGCGAGTACGAGGTCCGCATCGACTCGACGCTGGAAGACGGCCACCTCACCTACGCCGAGCACGTGGTCCCCGGACAGGTGGCCGACGAGGTCATCGTCTCCTGCCACACCTGCCATCCGTCGCTGGCCAACGACAACCTGGCCGGCATCGCGGTCGCGACCTTCCTCGCCCGCGCGCTGGCGGAGCAGACGCCGTACTACACCTACCGGTTCATCTACGCGCCCGGCACCATCGGGGCGATCACCTGGCTGGCCCGCAACGCGGAACGGGTGGACCGGGTCAAGCACGGCCTCGTGCTGGCCTGCGCGGGCGACTCGGGGCAACTGACGTACAAACAAAGCCGACGCGGCGACGCGGAGATCGACCGCGTGCTGCGGCACGTACTGGCCGCGTCCGAACGCCCGCACCGAGTCGACGAGTTCACGCCGTACGGCTACGACGAGCGGCAGTACTGCTCACCCGGGTTCAACCTCGGCGTCGGGTCGCTCAGCCGGACCCCGTACGCCGGGTACCCCGAGTACCACACCTCGGCGGACAACCCGGACTTCGTCTCCCCGGAGGCGATGGCCGACACCCTCGCCGTCTGCCGCGAGGCGTTCGCCGTTCTCGACCGCAACCGGCGCTACCTCAACCTCAGCCCCTACGGCGAACCCCAGCTGGGCCGGCGCGGGTTGTACGACGCGCTCGGCGGGCGCAGCGACACCAAGCAGGCCCAGATGGCCATGCTCTGGGTGCTCAACCTCTCCGACGGCGAGCACAGTCTGCTGGACGTCGCCGAGCGGTCCGGGCTGCCGTTCGACAGCGTCGCCGGCGCGGCCGACGCCCTGCACGAGGCCGGGCTGATCAAGACATGACGCAGACGACGGCGAGACCGGCCCGGTCCGCCAAGCGGGCCCTCGTCGGCCGGCTGTCCTGGGGACTGGCCGACCAGGCGGCCTCCAGCATCAGCAACTTCGCGGTGGGCATCTATGTGGCCCGCTCGCTGGGGGTGACCGCGTTCGGCGTGTTCAGCCTCGCCTGGGTGACCTACGGCGTGGTGCTCAACGTCTCCCGCGGCCTGGCCACCGACCCGCTCGTGGTCCGCTTCAGCGGAGTCCCGGAGGCGTCCTGGCGCGGGGCGGTGGCCCGCTCGACGGGCACCGCGCTCGGCGTCGGCACGGCCCTCGGAGTGCTGTGCCTGGCGGCGGGCCTCGGCCTCGGCGGCCGGGTCGGGCCCGCCTTCGCCGCCCTCGGTCTCATGATGCCGGGGCTGCTGCTCCAGGACGCCTGGCGGTTCTCGTTCTTCGCCGCCGGCAACGGACGCAAGGCGTTCGTCAACGACATCGTGTGGGGCATCGCCCTTGTCCCCGCCATGGTGGTGGCGGCCCACGTCGGCACCGTGGCCGCCTTCGTGCTCGCCTGGGGCGCGTCCGCCACGGTCGCGGCGGGGTACGGCTGTGTCCAGTCCGGCATCCGGCCCCGGCCGGCCCAGGCCCGCGGCTGGCTGCGCGAACAGCGTGACCTCGGCTACCGGTACCTGGTCGAGAACGTCAGCCTCAGCGGCGCGAGCCAGCTGCGGGCGTACGGCCTCGGCGTGATCGTCGGAGTGAGCGCGGTGGGCGCGGTGCGCGGCGCCGAACTCCTCCTCGGCCCTTTCCTCGCCGTACTCATGGGGCTCTCGCTGGTGACCGTCCCCGAGGCGGCCCGCGTGCTGCGGCAGGCCCCGCACCAACTCGGCAGGTTCTGCCTGATGCTCGGCGGGGGACAGGCCGCCGGAGCCCTGCTCTGGGGTGCGGCGCTGCTCCTGATGCCGGGCCGGCTCGGCGAGTTGGCGCTCGGCGACGTCTGGCACTCCTCCTCGCACCTCATCGTGCAGATCACCCTCAGCGTCGCCGGAGCGGGCCTCGGCACCGGCGCCGCGGCCGGACTCCGCGCGCTCGGCGCCGCCCGCCGCAGCCTGCGCTGCCAGCTGTTCGCCTCCGCCTGCTACGTCGGCGGCGGCCTCGGCGGGGCGGTCCTCGGCGGTACGGCCGGCTCGGCCTGGGGCGTCGCCGCCGCGACCATCAGCGGCTCGGCCGTGTGGTGGCTGCAACTGCGCTCCGCCCTGCGCGAGCACCACCGCGAACCCATCCCCGAAGTGAGGACCTCATGACCGACCGACCGAGGCTGAGCATCGGCCTGCCCGTGTACAACGGCGAGGAGTACCTGGCCGAGTCGTTCGACGCCCTCCTCGGCCAGACCTACGAGGACTTCGAACTGGTCGTCTCCGACAACGCCTCGACCGACGGCACCGAGGCCATCTGCCGCAAGTACGCCGCGCAGGACTCCCGCATCCGCTATATCCGGCTGCCCCGCAACATCGGCGCCACCCCGAACCACAACCACGTCTTCGCCGAGTCCCGCGGCGAACTCTTCAAGTGGGCCTCGCACGACGACCTCTACGGCCGCGACCTGCTGCGGCGCTGCGTAGAAGCGCTGGACGAGCGGCCGGACGTCATCCTCGCCCACACCGACCAGGCGGTCATCGACGGCGACGGCCAGGTGACGGTGCCCTACGAGTACACGCTCGCCACCGGCTCCCCGAGCGCGCCCGAGCGCTTCCGCAGTCTCCTGTTCGAGCCGGGCGGCGACGACTTCTACGGAGTGATGCGCGCCGACATGCTGCGCCGGGTGAAACCGATGGACAGCTACCACCACGCGGACCGCACGTTCGTCGCCGAGATCACCCTGCACGGACGCTTCCACCAGGTCCCGGAACTGCTCTACTTCCGCCGCGACCACCCCACCCGCGCCGAACGCGCGAACCCCTCCAAGCGCGCCCGCTGCGTCAACCTGGACCCGCGCCGGGCGGGCGCGCTGCATCCGACGCCCCGGCTGCTCGCCGAGTACGTCTGGGGCTTCGCCTCCGCGATCCGGCGGGCACCGCTGTCCCCGTCCGACCGGCGCGCCTGCTACCGCCACCTGGCCTCCTGGATGACCAGCCGGGTCCGCCCGGGCGCCGGCGAGCGGGTCGAGGACCGCGCCCCGGTCGACCCCGCCCAGCTCACGGTCTCCGTCGATGCCCTGGTCGCCGGCCGTGAAGGGAGGCACGCATGACGTCCGCGCCCGAACTGCCGGTGCGCGTCGGGGTGTTCGGCCTGCTCGGCTCCGGCAACCTCGGCAACGACGGCTCGCTCGAAGCCGTCCTCGCATACCTCCGCGCCGACCACCCGGACGCGGTCGTGGACGCCCTGTGCGGCGGCCCCGAGGCCGTGACCGCCCGCTTCGGGATCCCCGCCACCCGGATGCACTGGAACCGCGCCGAGTACCGCACCGCGTCCCGCGTGGGCTCGATCGCCGCGAAAGGGCTGGGCAAGTTCGTCGACATCTTCCGCACCGCCGCCTGGGTGCGCCGCCACGACGTGGTGATCGTGCCGGGCATGGGCGTCCTGGAAGCCACCCTGCCGCTACGGCCCTGGGGCTTCCCGTACTCCCTGTTCCTGCTCTGCGCGAGCGGCCGGCTGACGCGCACCCGCGTCGCGCTGGTCAGCGTCGGTGCCGCAGAGATTCGCAACCGGCCCACCCGCGCCCTGGTCCGCTGGTCGGGGCGGCTGGCCGCCTACCGGTCCTACCGGGACGCCCAGTCCAGGGACGCGATGCGGGCGATGGGCGTGGACACCGCACGCGACGAGGTCTACCCGGACCTCGCCTTCTCCCTGTCGGCACCGCCGTCGAGCCCGCCCTCGGACACGCCGGGCCCGGTCTGCGTCGGCGTCATGGACTTCCACGGCGGCAACGACGACCGCGCCCGCGCCGACGAGATCTACCGGCGCTATCTCGACGGGACGATCCGGTTCGTCCGCACGCTGGTCGAGGAGGGCAGACCGGTCCGGCTGCTCACCGGCGACCGGTGCGACGCCACGGTGGTCGCCGCGATCCTCTCAGCCGTCGACTCACCGTTGGTCACCGCGGCCGAACCGGCCTCCCTGGACGACCTGATGAACGAGATGGTGGCCGCCGACACCGTGGTGGCGGTCCGCTACCACAACCTGATCTGCGCGCTGAAGACCGGCACACCGGTGCTCGCGCTCAGCTACGCGGCGAAGAGCGACGCGCTCATGGAGCGGATGGGCCTCGGCGCGTACTGCCACCCGGCGCGCGAGGTCGACGCCGACAGGTTGCTGGAGCAATTCCGGGCGCTGGAGAAGCGATCGCCCGAACTGCGGCAGACCCTCGCCGAGCGGAACCAGGCCGCCGCACGCCAACTGGACGACCAGTTCGGCTCGTTGACCGCGGCCGTGTTCCCCGCGACCCACCACACCCACGCCCGCCAGGAGTCTCCATGAAAGCCACCGAAGTCCCGGAGATCGCCGGCGCGTACCTCTTCGAGCCGACGCCGTACACCGACGAACGCGGCTTCTTCTGCCGCACCTTCGACGCCGACGTGGTCCGCTCGGTGGGCCTCGATCCGGACGCCTTCGTCCAGGACAGCCTGTCCCGCTCGGTCCGGGGCGTGGTGCGCGGCCTGCACCTGCGCTCCGGCGCGGGCGAGGCCAAGCTGGTGCGCTGCTCGTACGGGCGGATCTTCGACGTCGTCGTGGACCTGCGGCCGGATTCTCCGACTTACCGTAATTGGACCTCCTTTGAACTCACAGGAGAATCACAACCAACTCTTTACATTCCCGCGGGATGCGCGCACGGTTTTCAGGCACTGACCGATACCGCCGACACCTCGTACCGGATCGACCGCCCGCACGATCCGGCCGAGGACGTGACCATCGCGTTCGACGACCCGGAGCTCGCCATTCCCTGGCCACTGCCGGTCGCCCTGATGTCCCAACGGGACCGGGAGGCGCCGAGCCTCGCCGAGGTCCTGAAGCACAGAGAAAGTTGAGGTCCTCGTGGACACCGAAGTGCTTGACCTGCCCCTGTCGCGGACAGCCAACGAACGGCTGCACGCGTTGATCCCCGGGGGCGCTCACACCTACGCCAAGGGCGACGACCAGTACCCGGAGAACCTGGCCCCGGTCATCAGCCACGGCAGCGGTGCCCACGTGTGGGACGTCGACGGCAACCGCTACATCGAGTACGGCTCCGGCCTGCGGTCGGTCAGCCTCGGCCACGCCCACCCGCGCGTGATCGAGGCGGTGCGGCGGGAACTCGGCCGCGGCAGCAACTTCGTCCGGCCGTCCATCGTGGAGGTCGAGGCCGCGGAGCGCTTCCTGGCCACCGTGCCGACGGCGGAGATGGTGAAGTTCGCGAAGAACGGCTCCGACGCCACCTCCGCCGCGGTACGCCTCGCCCGCGCCGCCACCGGCCGCACGCGGGTGGCCCTCTGCTCCGACCATCCGTTCTTCTCCGTCGACGACTGGTTCATCGGCACCACACCGATGTCCGCCGGTATCCCGTCGACGACCACCGAGCTCGTCGCGACCTTCCCCTACGGCGACCTGGCCGCCACGGAGGAGCTGCTCGCCCGGTACCCGGACGAGATCGCCTGCCTGATCCTCGAACCCGCCACCCACACCGAGCCGCCGCCGGGCTACCTCGCCGGCCTGCGCGAACTGGCCGACCGGCACGGCTGCGTACTGATCTTCGACGAGATGATCACCGGCTTCCGCTGGTCCGAGGCGGGCGCCCAGGGCCTCTACGGCGTCGTCCCCGACCTTTCCACCTTCGGCAAGGCGCTGGGCAACGGATTCGCCGTCTCCGCGCTGGCCGGGCGCCGCGAGCTGATGGAGCGCGGCGGGCTGCGCAACTCCGGCGACCGGGTCTTCCTGCTGTCCACCACGCACGGCGCCGAGACGCACTCCCTGGCGGCCGCGATGGCCGTGCAGACCACCTACGTCGAGGAGGGCATCACCGCGCGGCTGCACGCCCTCGGCGAGCGGCTGGCGGCCGGTGTCCGCGACGCCGCGGAGGCCATGGGCGTCGGCGACCACGTCGTCGTCCGGGGCCGGGCCAGCAACCTGGTCTTCGCCACCCTCGACGAGAACGGGCAGCCGTCGCAGCAGTACCGCACCCTGTTCCTGCGCCGGCTCCTCGCGGGCGGGGTGCTCGCCCCGTCCTTCGTGGTGAGCAGCGCGCTCGGCGACGAGGACATCGACCGCACCGTCGATGTGGTGGCCCAGGCATGCGTGGTGTACCGGAAGGCACTGGACGCCGCCGACCCCACCCCCTGGCTGGCCGGGCGGGCGGTGAAGCCGGTGTTCCGTCGCCTTGCGTGAGGCGACGTCAGAGGGGCTCGCGCCGACCGGCGTCGGCCGTCCGACGGGACCGGCGGTCGCCCAGTGGGCCGGCCGCCCGGTCGACCAGCCACGCGGTCGCCGGAATGACCGCCAGCGCGGTGCACCAGCCTCCGAGCGCGTCGGTCGGGTAGTGCGCGCCGAGCCCGACCTCCGCCCAGCCCATGACCGCGCCGGCCACCAGCCCCGCCGCCAGCACGAGTGACGTACCGGCCGCCCTCCCGAGGCCGAGCCGGTCCGTCGCCAACAGCGCCGCCATGACGGCGAGCGCGGTGGCGAAGGCGGTGTGCCCGCTCGGGTAGGACAGGTTGCCGGGCCCGTGGATGGTCCGCCCCACCACATGCTTGAGCAGCGTGGTCGTCCCCACGGTCGCGCCGGCGCCGGCGACGACGAGCACGGCCGCCCGGGGAAGCCGAAGCACCAGGCAGCCCACCACACCGGCCACGACCACCGTCGCCGACCCCGCGGGTTCCCCCAAGAAGTCCAGGACCAGGGCGACTTGGCGCCACGGCGACCCCACGCTGTCCGCCGTCGGCGGGCGGATCCAGCTGTCCACCGCACCGGGTGCGCTGTGACCGGAGTACAGCACCCCCAGCACCACGACCACCAGCGCGGCGAGCACCGCGACCAGCCCGAGCCGGGGACGCAGCGACGGCGGCAGCACCGCGCGCGCCGCGAACTCGCCGGGGCCGGTTTCCAGGTCTTCTCCTGCCGCACGATCCAACGCGAGCCCCCCGTCGTGTCCCCTGCGCGAGCCATCAGCACCCTAACTCCTGGGCATCGAGGACGCGCAGATGAGGAGATTGCGGGCGGCTGGACTCCGCCAGGTGGCAACGGCGGTGGAGGGGTACGAGTTCGGGCTGCTGGGGGCGCCGAGAAGGACGGCAGTGCGGTCTCGACGACCTCATCGACGCGCTGTGGGAAGAGCCGCCGGGCAACGCGGTGCGCTCGGTGCAGACGTACGCCTACCGCATCCGTCTCTCGCTGGGCGAGGAGCGGTCCCGGCAGGAGACCACGCAGGGCGGATACCGGCTCGACATCCCGGAGCGGGCCGTCGACGCCCCGCGCTTCGAGCGGCTCGTCCGTGACGGCGAGGAACTGCGGGCCGCCCGGCAGACCGGCCGCGCGCTGCGCGCGTTCGACACCGCGCTCGCACTGTGGTCGGGGAGCCGCCGTCCGGGGTGCCCGGTCCCCACGCCCAGCGGCACCGCCGGCGGTTCGCCGAGCTGCGGCCGAACGCCCAGGTGGCGCGGCTGGGTGCGCCGGGGAACTGGGCGAGCACGCCCGGGTGGCGACGGAACTGGTCTCCCTGATCGCCGACCGTCCCCTGCGGGAGGACCTGCACGCGCTCCGCATGCGCGCCCTCCACCGCGCCGGGCGGGCGGCGGAGGCCCTCGCGGTCTATGCCGCCGTCCGCGACACGATGGTTGCCGAGAGTGCGTACCGAGGCGGTCGCGCGCATGGAGGAACAGCACCACCGCCTCGAAGAACTCGTCACGGCGGTGCGAGGCGCACTGGACGCACCCGCCGCCGACCCCCGGCCGCCCCTCGCCGAGCAGGTCGCGGATCGGCTCACCGAACTGGGCTCGGTGTCGAGCGCGCACATGGACGTGGAGGAGAACACCGTCCTGCCGCCGGCCGCCGAACATCTGAGCGTCGCCGAATGGGGGGAACTCGGCGAGATCGGCCTGGCGAAGCTGGACAAGAAGCATCTGCTGCGCGCCTTCAGTGCGTTGATGGCCGTGGCGACTCCCGAGGAGCAGCGGACGCTCCTCACCAACGCCCCGGCCCCCGCCCGCCTCCTCTGGCGCCTCTCCGGCCGCCGCGCGCACGCCCGCAGGGAGGCCCGTCTGCGCTCGGGCCACGGGGGCTGAGCGACCGTGGCTCATGTCGGCGCGGAGTTGCTTATGGTGAGGCATGTTGCGTGAGAAGCAACGTCAAACCCGGGGTTCGCCTGTCCTCTGGATGCCTTGACAAGGGTTTGGGGGCGCCCTCAAACTGGCGTTGCGCTTACCGCAATCCGTTTCGCTATACGCACCGAGGTGTCATGATGATTCCCGCGTGCCTTCTCGTGGATCTGCCGCGAGGCGAGGCCTACCGGCTCGACATCGATCCGCCGGTTTCGGTGTTCCACACCGACGACGGCGAGGTCTTCGCCATCGACGACACGTGCACTCACCAGGACGCCTCGCTCGCCGACGGCTGGCTGGAGGGCTGCGAGGTGGAATGCCCGCTGCACGCTTCGAAGTTCGACCTGCGGACGGGAGCGGTCGACGCCCCGCCGGCCAAGCGCCCGGTGCGTACCCATGAAGTGCTCGTCCAGAACGGCATGATCTACGTCGTGCCGTCCACGGACGCCCCGAACCTGCCGCCCTGCGTCGCGTCCCGGCTCGCCGGCGGACCCGCGTGAGGACCGTGGCCGTGGTCGGCGCCTCGCTGGCCGGGCTGTCGGCGGCACGCTCGCTGCGCAAACAGGGCTACGACGGACGGCTCGTCGTCATCGGCGACGAACCCCATCGCCCGTACGACAGACCGCCGTTGTCCAAGGAGTTCCTGGCCGGAACGCTCGGCGAAGCCGATCTCCTGCTGGAGACGGACGGCGAGGACCTGCGCGCGGAGTGGCTGCTCGGCGCCCGTGCCGTAGCCCTCCAGGTGGACGGCGCGGAACGGGTGTTGCTGCTCGACGACGGCCGGGAGGTCCGCGCCGACGGGGTCGTCCTGGCGACCGGCGCGGCGGCGCGGAACCTGCCGGGCACGGACGGCCTGGCCGGCGTCCACACCCTGCGCACCCTGGACGACGCCCGCGCCCTGCGCGAGGAACTGGCCCTGGGCGGACGGCTGGTGGTGATCGGCGGCGGCTTCATCGGCGCCGAGGTCGCCTCCACCGCGTACGCCCTCGGGCTCGACGTGACGGTGATCGAAGCGGCACCGACCCCCCTCGCCGGCCCCCTCGGCGAAACCATGGGCAGCATCGTCTCCGCCCTCCACGAGGCCCACGGCGTACGGCTGTTGTGCGGTGTCGGGGTGAAAGGACTGAGCGGAGAGACCCGCGTCGACGCCGTGCTGCTGGAGGACGGACGCACCGTCCCCGCCGACGTCGTCGTCGTGGGAGTGGGCGCGCGCCCCTGTGTCGAATGGCTCGAAGGCTCGGGCGTCGAGCTCGACAACGGCGTCAAGTGCGGTGCGGACGGCCGTACCGGCGTCGCCGGCGTGGTCGCCGTAGGAGACTGCGCGTCCTGGTACGACCCGCGGGCCGGGTTCCATCGTCGGGTCGAGCACTGGACCGGTGCGCGGGAGCGGCCCGACGCGGCGGTGGCCGCGCTGCTGTCGTGGGGGGCGGCGGAACCGGGGGTGCCCCGGCCGCCGTACTTCTGGTCGGACCAGTACGGCGTGAAGATCCAGTTCGCCGGTCACGCGGCCGGTGCCGACAGTGTGACCGTCGAGGAGGGCGCCCCGGGCGACCGGAGTTTCCTCGCCGTCTACCGGCGCGGCGGGCAGCCGGTCGCCGTGCTCGCGATGGACCAGCCGCGACTGTTCACCCGGTGGCGCAAGCAGCTTGCCGCCAGGGTGAGTTGACCCGTACCTACGCCGTCCGGAGTCGCTCTTCCCGGCGCGTGACCGACCGATCCACGACGTTCTCCGAGGAGTGCACTGTGACCTCGACCAGCCTGCCGGACAGCCTGATCGCCACCCTGCCCGGCTCCTCCTACACGGACCCGGCCGTCTTCACCCAGGAACAGGAACGCATCTTCGAGACGATGTGGTTCTGCGTCGTGCGTTCCTCGGACCTGGCCAAACCCGGGGCCTTCCGGACCGTGGACGTCGGCCGCGAGAGCATCCTCGTCACCCGCGCCCGCGACAACTCCATACGCGCCTACTTCAACGTCTGCCGGCACCGCGGCGCCAAGCTCTGCACCGAGGAGGCAGGCGAGGTCAAGCGGGCCTTCCAATGCCCGTACCACGCCTGGACGTACGACCTGAACGGCAAGCTCGTAGCGGCCCCCAACCTCACCAAGATGCCCGATGTCGGCCGCACCGAATTCGGCTTGGTGAGCGTCGCCGTCCGCGAATGGCTCGGCTATGTGTGGGTCAACCTGGCGGAGAACCCGCCGTCGTTCGACGAGGACGTCATCAGCGAGGTCGTCACCCGGCTCGGCGACGTGGAGTCGCTGGAGCACTACGACATCGACCACCTCTCGGTGGGCCGGCGCATCGTCTACGACGTCAGGGCCAACTGGAAGCTCATCATCGAGAACTTCATGGAGTGCTACCACTGCGCCACGATCCACCCCGAACTCACCGAAGTACTCCCGGAGTTCGCCGACGGCTATGCCGCCCAGTACTACGTCGGCCACGGCGCCGAGTTCGGCGAGGAGGTCCAGGGATTCACCGTCGACGGCTCGGAAGGGCTCGACCGCATCCCGGGGGTGAGCGAGGACCAGGACCGCCGTTACTACGCGATCACCATCAAGCCGCAGGTCTTCATCAACCTCGTCCCCGACCACGTGATCTTCCACCGTATGTACCCGGTGGCCGTCGACCGCACGATCGTCGAGTGCGACTGGCTCTACCTCCCGCACGTCGTCGAGAGCGGCAAGGACGTCACCCGGTCCGTGGAACTCTTCGACCGGGTCAACCGCCAGGACTTCGAGGCCTGCGAGCGCACGCAGCCCGGAATGAGTTCACGGATGTACGCCAAGGGCGGGGTGCTGGTGCCCAGCGAGCATCACATCGGCGCGTTCCACGACTGGGTGAACGAGCGCCTCGGGGGACCGCAGGGGTGACGCGGGCTCAGCCCAGGTAACCCATGCGGTGGCTGATCTCCTCGGCGCCCTTGACCAGGATCGGGGCGAGTTCGTGCAGCCGCTCCTCGGTGAACCGGTAGGCCGGTCCCGAGGCGCTGACCGCCGCGATGACCTCGCCGTCCCGGTTGCGCACCGGTGCGGCCACGGCGTGCAGCCCGACCTCCAACTCCTCCAGCGTCCAGGCGTATCCGCGCTCCCGGGCCTCGGCGAGGTTCTTCTCCAGCTTCGTCTTCGAGGTGATGGTCTGCGGGGTCACCTTCTTCAGGCCTGCCTCCGACAGCAGCGCGGCGCGCTCCTTCGCAGGCAGGTGAGCCAGCAGGACCTTGCCGCTGGAGGTGGCGTGCAACGGGGTCAGTTCACCGACCCAGTTGTGCGCGGTGACGGCGCCGGGGCCGCGGACCTCGTACAGGTTGATCGCGTACTGCTCCTGCATCACCGCGATGTTGACGGTCTCGCCGATCTCCTCGGCGAGGCGCTCGCAGACCGGGCGGCCCTGCTGGGTGATGTCGATCCGTCCGGTGACCGCACCGGCCAGCCGGACGATCCCGAAGCCGAGCCGGTACTTGCCGCGCTCACCCGCCTGCTCCACGAGCCCGCGCGCCTCCAGAGCGCCGAGCAGCCGGAACGCGGTCGACTTGTGCACGTCGATCTCGCCGGCCACCTCACTGACACCGGCCTCGCCGCGCTGCGCGAGAATCTCCAGCACGCTGATGGCGCGGTCCACGGACTGCACCCCGCCGGACTGCGAACCTGTCGTTTCAGTATCTGGACTGTAGTTGCTCACAGCGAAACTATACGCGTAGTACGCTACAAGGTGTTTACTGTGGAGACTCTGACCAGGTCTTTTCGGTTGGTAGCGGATGATTCATGTACCGGGAGGCACCCCGCTTCTACCTGCGAGTTCCCGGAAGTTCCCGCGAGAATGTGCGCTGATTGTGCACGGGGTCCGGGTGGCGGGGGAGACGATCAGGTGGAGGGCGGCGGTTCCCGCGGCGCCGATCCTTTGCCGGCATGCGCATTGATGGCCTTGCGGAAGGAACTCCGGGTCGGTGCCGTCCGGTCGCGACAGCTCACTGCTCTTGTTCGGATAGAACGCTCCGGAAGTAGGGGTGTTGGTCGATCGCAGGATTCGGTAGGTGGGCCTGACTGAGGGCGTTCTCGGACAATTCCCTTAGTGGCACTGCCTGTTGTGGCGGTGGAGATGCCTTCGGGCTTGGCCGGTGCGGGTGGTGTCCTCGGTCGGGCGCCGGCTGCGGATCGTGGACGGCACCCTGGTCCCGGTCCGCGACCGGTACGTGGGCTCCTCGTCACGCACCTACCGGTTCCCGGCGAACGCGCGGGTCATCGTCGATGCCGACCCGCGTCTGGTGATCGCGGCGGCCCGGCCGGTACCGGGCACCAGACGCGCGCGCCCATGCGGCGTGCCTCCGGCCCGGCCGAGTACTGCCGGGTCTCGACCGTGCCGGGCGACGGCGTCTGCGTCAACTGCGGGATGGTCACCCCGCACCGCAGACGCCCCCATCGGGCCCTGCTGGCGGGCGAGGAAGAGGGCAACGCCGCCCACCGCAAGGTCCGCGCGCGGGTGGAGCATGTGATCGGCCGGATGAAGAACTGCCAGGCGTCAGCCCGTCTTCCGGCCCCAGGTCGGCCCCACCAGTTTCCACTCCGTGTCCCAGGAGTCGATACGGCGCTGGTTCAGCCGGTACCGCACCACGGCCCCGGTGCCGAACGCCAGACCCGCGAGGGCGAGTGCCGCGGTCAGGCCCAGGACGGCGGACTCGAGAGTCGCCTCGGTCCGGCTCGGCGGTTCGATGGTGAGAGCGCCCGCGGAGTCCACCCAGACCACGACCTTGGATCCTGCCTTCTTCCCCGTCTCCACCAGCGTGCTGCCGGTACGGCGGGTGCCGTCGGCGGTCGTCCAGCGGACCTTCGCCTTGATCAGGTCCCGGGCTCCGCCGACCGTCGAGGTGGGGGAGGGGGTGTCCGTGAGGAGCACCGCTTGTACCGAGTGCCGCTCGGTGCGCTGCGCGGAGAACACCTCGTCCGCGGCGTGGAACGTCACGAGGCCGGAGAGGGCGCCGCCCACCAGGACCACCGCCCACATCACCAGGACGATCCAGGCCTCGACGATGTCGTCGTGCCGGCGCAACGGGTTGCTCCGCAGCCGCCACAGCCGCTTCTTCAGACGTCGGTTCCTGCCCACGGGTCCGCACCTCCTCGGCATGGTCTCCCTTACGAACGTGTCAGTCCGGAGTGCGGGGTGGCATGGGCCGAAGAGGGACTGCCGGGTACCCCATCGGCACCTCGTCCCGGGCCCGGACGGGCCGTTCAGCCCGCTGCGGCGGAGGCGCCGCCGGGCTCCGGCCCGGCGGACAGGGCCTTCGACAGCCGCGCGTGGATCTCGAAGGCATCGCCGAGCCGGGCGTGGTGCAGGATCCGCAGGAAGCCCGTCCTGCCGGTGACGAGCCGGAGGCGTCCTCCCCGGGCCGCGGTCCGGTTCCGTGCCCGGCACAGGACGCCCAGCCCGGCACAGTCGATGAACGACACGGCGCGCAGGTCCAGTACGAGATCGGGGCAGGGGCCCGCGGTCAGCGCGTCCAGACGGGCCGACAGCGGCTGCCCCGTGAGGAGGTCGATCTCGCCGTGCAGCTCCACGACGGTCGTCCCGGCGATCACGCGTTCCGAGGAGCGCAGCGTGGCACTGGTGTGGATCTCGGTCATGGTACGAGCCAATCGGCCGACTGGTCCCGCCGGGAAGGGCCGACCGGACCTGTCCACATGTTCGACCTGGGCCGTTCGGCCCGGCCCGTGGCCACCCGGTCGCGACGACCCCGTCCGGCCGCCCGATGAGGGCCGACCGGCCCAAGCGGGGAGAAACGGACCCCGACACGCTGGACGTGCGGGGGGCAGTCGACCGAGTGGGGAAGGAACGTCATGAAGGGCTATGTCTTCCACGGGCCGGGTCGGTCCTCCTGGGACGACGTCCCGGATCCGGGTATCAAGGATCCCACTGATGTGATCGTGCGTGTTGATGCCGTCACGATCTGTGGAACCGATCTGCACATTCTGAAGGGTGATGTGCCCGAGGTGCGCCCGGGGACGGTGCTGGGTCATGAGGCGGTGGGGGAGGTGGTGGAGGCGGGTTCCGACGTGCGTACCGTGCGGCCCGGGGACCGGGTCCTGGTCTCCTGCATCACGGCTTGCGGGCGTTGTGTGTACTGCCGTCGGGCCATGTACGGGCAGTGCCGCGGTGGCGGGGGCTGGATCCTGGGGCATCTGATCGACGGTACGCAGGCGGAGTACGTGCGGGTCCCGCACGCGGATCTGTCCGTCCATCCGCTGCCCAGCGCGCTGGATGCCAGGGACGCGGTGCTGCTGGCGGACATCTTCCCCACCGGGTACGAGGTGGGTGTGCTCAACGGACAGGTGCGTCCCGGTGACACCGTCGCTGTGGTCGGTGCCGGTCCGGTGGGGCTGGCGGCGATCGCCACGGCGCGGTTGTTCTCGCCGGAGCGGGTCGTCGCGGTGGATGTGGCCGCTGCCCGGCTGGAGGCGGCGAAGCGGTTCGGTGCGGATGCGGTGGTGGATGCCCGTGAAGCTCCCGAGCAGCTGGTCGCCGATCTGACCGGCGGGATGGGGGCGGACGTCGTGATCGAGGCGGTGGGGGTGCCGGAGACGTTCGAGCTGTGCACGCGGATGGTGCGTCCGGGTGGTCATGTCGC
>NZ_JBFAJD010000012.1:163281-240021 GCF_040655035.1 Streptomyces sp. NPDC050549 | reverse complement strand
TCGTCATCGCTCTCGCGGCGGCGGGCGCGGGTGCGACGTGGGGTCTGGGCAAGGTCTGGGCGAAGCTCCCGGTCGTCCGCGACCACAACTGGCTGCGCTGACCGCGGCAGATGCGGCGGGCCTCCGTGACGGGGGCCCGCCGTGCGGCTGCCCATTGGGCCGAACGGCCCCTGCCGGGGACCTGCGGCCCCTGCCCGGGGAACCCCTACGTCACGAAGCTGGAATCAGACATCTGTTCAGGAGGAAGAATCATGGTCCGCACTGTTGTCGCAGGTCTCGACGGTTCTCCCGAGAGCCGCGCCGCCGCCGAATGGGCGGCCCGCGAGGCCGGGCTTCGCGGCGTGCCGCTGAAGGTCGTGCACGTCTGGGAGCCCGCCCCGGACCCGCTGGCCCAGGCCCCGCTGCTGGGCGCGGAGACGCAGCAGCACTGGAGCCAGCGGATTCCGCGCGAGGCGGGCGAGGGCCTGCGCCTGCGCCACCCCGGTCTGGACGTGACCGAGGACCAGGTGACCGGCACGCCGGCGGACGCGCTGCTCGACGCGGCGAAGGACGCCGAACTGCTGGTCCTCGGCTCGCGCGGCCTGAGCGGCGTGGGTGGATTTCTCGTCGGCTCCGTCGGCCTCGCCGTCGTCGCCCACGCCGAACTGCCCGTGGTCCTGGTCCGGGCCGGCGAACAGGCCGCCGACGAACACGAGACGGACCCGGCGGGCAACCCGTCGGCCGACACCCCCTACCGGCCCGTGGTCCTCGGCCTCGACGCCGACGCCCCCGCCGACGCGGTGATCGAGTTCGCGTTCGCCGAGGCCGCCCGGCGCGGCACCGGTCTGCGGGTGGTCTACGGCTGGAACCTTCCGCCGTACTACGCCTACGGCCTCGCGCTGGACGCGGGCCTGAACGACGAACTCTCCCGCGAGGAGACCACCGCCCTCACCGAGGCCCTGCGCCCCTGGCGGCAGAAGCACCCCGAGATCGAGGTCGCCCTGCAGCCCCGCGTCGGCAGCGCCGCCGACCACCTGGTGGACGCCTCCCGAGAGGCCTCCCTGGTCGTCATCGGCCGCCGGATCCGCCGCGCCGCGCTCGGCGCGCACATCGGCCCGGTCGCGCACGGCGTCCTGCACCACGCGACCTCCCCCGTGGCCGTCGTCGCCCACGACTGATCTCCCTCCGTCCCCGTCCCGTCCCCGTCCCTCCCCCCTGAGGAGAAGAGACCCATGAAGGCAGCAGTTGTCCGGGCGTTCGGTGCACCCCTGGTCATCGAGGACCGCCCCGACCCCGAGCCCGGCCCCGGCCAGGTCCGCGTCCGTGTCGAGGCCTCCGGTCTGTGCCACACCGACATCCACGCCGCCCACGGCGACTGGCCCGTCAAGCCCAACCCGCCCTTCGTCCCCGGTCACGAGGGCGTCGGCCTGGTCGAGAAGCTCGGCGACGGCGTCACCCACCTGAGCGTCGGCCAGCGCGTCGCCGTCCCGTGGCTCGGCAAGGCCTGCGGGCGCTGCGAGCACTGCCTGTCGGGCTGGGAGACCCTCTGCGAGCAGCAGATCAACACCGGCTACGGATGCGACGGCGGATACGCCGAGAAGATGCTCGCCTGGGCCGACTTCGCCCAGCCGGTGCCCGACGGCGTGAGCGCGATCGACGCCGCCCCGCTGACCTGCGCCGGCGTCACCACGTACAAGGCGCTCAAGGTCGCCGGTGTGCGGCCCGCCCAGCTCGTCGCGATCTCCGGTGTCGGCGGACTCGGCCACCTGGCCGTGCAGTACGCGAAGATCGCCGGAGCCCAGGTCGCGGCCATCGACGTCACCGACGAGAAGCTCGAACTCGCCACCGCGCTCGGCGCCGACCTCGTCATCGACGCCCGCAAGGAGGACGTGGCCGAGGTCCTCAAGCGGCACGGCGGCGCGCACGCGGCGATCGCCCTGGCCGTGAACGAGGCCGCGTTCGCCGCCGTCAACTCCGGTCTGCGGCGCGGCGGGAAGCTCGTGATGGTCGCCCTGCCCGCGCACGGCACGATCCAGCTTCCGATCTTCGACACCGTGCTCAACGGCACCTCGGTGATCGGCTCGATCGTCGGCACCCGGCAGGACCTCGCGGAGGTCTTCCAGCTGCACGCCACCGGACAGACCAAGGTCATCTCCGAGACCCGTCCGCTGAGTTCGGTCAACGAGTCCATCGCCGACGTGCTGCGCGGTGGCGTCAAGGCCCGGATCGTCTTCGACCTCGCTTCGGGACGGTGAGGGCGATGACACTCCCGATCGTCGTCGGTGTCGACGGCTCCGAGCCCAGCCTGCGGGCCGTCGACTGGGCGGCCGACGAGGCCGCCGTACGCGGACTGCCGCTGCGGCTGGTGTACGCATCGCTGTGGGAGCGCTACGAGGGCACCTCGCTCGCCGACGACCTCCACAAGCCGTCCGAACAGGTACGGGCCGAGGACATCGTCGACACGGCCGCCCGGCGTGCCCAGCTGCGTCAGCCCGACGTGAAGATCTCCACCGACGTCCTGCCCGAGGAGCCCGAGTACGCGCTGGTGCGGGAGAGCCGCAGCGCCTCGGCGCTGGTGACCGGCACCCGCGGCCGCAGCGGCCTCGCCGAGGCGCTGCTCGGCTCCGTGAGCCTGACCGTGGCCGGACACGCGCAGTGCCCGATGATCGTCGTCCGCGGCAACCACGACAACCAGGCCCGCACCGGCACGCACGGCCGCGTCGTCGTGGGCGTCGGCGAGAAGCCGGGGGGCTCGGCGGCGGTGCGGTTCGCCTTCGAGGAGGCGCGGCGGCGCGGAGTGCCGGTGGAGGCCGTACGGGCCTGGCGCTGGCCCGCGCACGAGACCACCGACCATCCCCTGATGTCCGGCGAACCCGCCCGACTGCACGAGCAAGAGGCGGCGGAGGTGCTGGAAGCGGCGCTCCGGGACATTCCCGCCGACGTCGAAGTGCACCGCCGTACGGTCGAGGGCCCCACCCGCGCCGTGCTCGTGGGCGCCTCGCGTGACGCCGACCTCCTGATCGTCGGAGCCAAGCGCCGCCCCGGGCACTACGGACTCCAACTCGGCCGAGTGGCCCACGGGGTGCTGCACCACTCCGCCTGCCCGGTCGTCATCGTGCCCGAGCACGCCTGAGCACGAGCGCCTCCAACTCGGCCCGCTGACGCAGTAGTTACGCCACCACCGCCCGCTGCCCCATGTGATGACTCCGGAGCCTCCGATGCCCAAGGCCGCCCACCAGGACGCCACCGCTCTGTCCGTACCCTCCGATCTCTCCGACGACGAACTGCGCACCCTGGACGCCCACTGGCGCGCCGCGAACTACCTGGCCGCCGGACAGATCTACCTGATGGCGAACCCGCTGCTCAAAGAGCCCCTGAAGCCGGAGCACATCAAGCCGCGGCTGCTGGGCCACTGGGGCACCTCGCCCGGCCTCAACCTCGTGTACACCCACCTCAACCGGGTGATCAAGGCGCGCGGCCTGGACGCGCTGTGCGTATGGGGCCCGGGGCACGGCGGCCCGTCCGTGCTCGCCAACTCCTGGCTGGAGGGCAGCTACAGCGAGACCTACCCGGACGTCAGCCGCGACGGCGCCGGCATGGAGCGGCTGTTCAGGCAGTTCTCCTTCCCCGGTGGCGTGCCGAGCCACGTGGCACCCGAGACCCCCGGTTCGATCCACGAGGGCGGGGAACTCGGCTACTCCCTCGCGCACGCCTACGGCGCCGCCCTCGACAACCCGGACCTGCTGGTCGCCTGTGTGATCGGCGACGGCGAGGCGGAGACCGGCCCGCTGGCCGCCGCCTGGCACTCCAACAAGTTCCTCGACCCGGTCCACGACGGCGCCGTACTGCCGATCCTGCACCTCAACGGCTACAAGATCGCCAACCCGACCGTGCTGGCCCGCCTCCCCGAGTCCGAACTCGACGAGCTGCTGCGCGGCTACGGCCACGACCCGATCCACGTCACCGGCGACGACCCGCTCCAGGTGCACAGGGCCATGGCCGCCGCGTTCGACGACGCGCTGGACCGCATCGCCGCGATGCAGCAGTCCGCCCGCGAGGACGGCGTCGCCGAACGCGTGCACTGGCCGGTGATCGTGCTGCGCACCCCGAAGGGCTGGACCGGCCCCGCCGAGGTCGACGGCGTCCCCGTCGAGGGCACCTGGCGCGCACACCAGGTCCCGCTGTCCGAGGTGCGCGAAAACCCCGAGCACCTACGGCAGTTGGAGGCCTGGCTGCGGTCGTACCACCCGGAGAGGCTCTTCGGCCCGGACGGCCGGCCCGTCGCCGACGTGCTTGCCTGCATGCCCGAAGGCGACAAGCGCCTGGGCTCCAGCCCGTACGCCAACGGCGGCCTGCTGGTACGCGACCTGCCGATCCCGTCCCTGGACCGGTTCGCCGTCCCCGTCGACAAGCCGGGCACGACACTGCACGAGCCGACCCGCATCCTCGGTGACCTCCTCGAACAGGTCATGCACGACACCTCGGCGAGCCGCGACTTCCGCGTCGTCGGTCCGGACGAGACCGCCTCCAACCGCCTCCAGGCCGTCTTCAACGCCAGCGGCAAGGCATGGCAGGCCGGGTTCCTGCCGGTCGACGAACACCTGGACCGGCACGGCCGGGTGATGGAGATCCTCTCCGAACACACCTGCCAGGGCTGGCTGGAGGGCTATCTGCTGACCGGCCGGCACGGACTGTTCTCCTGCTACGAGGCCTTCGTCCACATCGTCGACTCCATGGTCAACCAGCACATCAAGTGGCTGAAGACATCGAGGGAGTTGCCGTGGCGGGCGCCCATCGCCTCCCTCAACTACCTGCTCACCTCGCACGTCTGGCGCCAGGACCACAACGGCTTCTCGCACCAGGACCCCGGCTTCGTCGACCACGTCCTCAACAAGAGCCCCGAGGTCGTCCGCGTCTACCTCCCGCCGGACGCCAACACCCTTCTCTCGGTGGCCGATCACATCCTGCGCAGCCGCGACTACGTCAACGTGGTCGTCGCCGGCAAGCAGCCCTGCTTCGACTGGCTCTCCATGGAGCAGGCCCGCGCCCACTGCGCGCGCGGCGCCGGGATCTGGGAGTGGGCCGGCACCGAGAACGGCGGCGAACCCGACGTCGTCCTCGCCTGCGCCGGCGACGTCCCCACCCTGGAGATCCTGGCCGCCGCGCAGTTGCTGCGCCGGCACCTGCCCCAGCTCGCCGTCCGTGTCGTCAACGTCGTCGACATGACCCGGCTGCTGCCGCGCGAGGAACACCCGCACGGCATGAGCGACTTCGAGTACGACGGCCTGTTCACCACCGACAAGCCGGTCATCTTCGCCTACCACGGCTACCCGTGGCTCATCCACCGCCTCGCCTACCGCCGCGCCGGCCACGCCAACCTGCATGTCCGCGGCTACAAGGAGTCCGGCACCACGACCACACCGTTCGACATGGTCGTCCGCAACGACCTCGACCGCTACCGCCTCGTCATGGACGTCATCGACCGCGTCCCCGGCCTCGCGGTACGCGCCGCCGCCGTACGCCAGCAGATGGCCGACGCCCGCACCCGCCACCACGCCTGGATCCGCGAACACGGCACCGATCTGCCCGAAGTCGCCGACTGGACCTGGAACGCCTGAGATCCCCTCCCCAGCAAAGGAGTTCACCGCCATGACCGTACGCGTCGGCATCAACGGCTTCGGCCGCATAGGCCGCACCTATCTGCGCGCGGCACTCGACCGCGCCGAGGCGGGCACCCAGGACGTCGAGGTCGTCGCCATCAACGACATCACCTCGCCCGCCACCCTTGCCCACCTCCTCGAATACGACTCCACGTTCGGCCGCATCGGACGCGAGGTCAGCCACGACGACACCTCGATCACCGTCGACGGCCGGCGCATCGAGGTCACCGCCGAACGCGATCCGGCCGCGCTGCACTGGTCCGACTACGGCGCCGGCATCGTGATCGAGTCCACCGGCCGCTTCCGCGACCGCGACTCCGCCGCCCTGCACCTGAAGGCGGGCGCGCACACCGTGCTGTTGTCCGCCCCGGGCAAGAACGCGGACGCCACCATCGTGATGGGCGTCAACGACGCAACGTACGACCGCCGGCAGGACCGGATCGTCTCGGCCGCCTCCTGCACCACCAACTGCGTCGCCCCGATGGTCAAGGTCCTCCACGAGACCTTCGGCATCGAGCGCGGCATGATGACCACCATCCACGGCTACACCAACGACCAGTCCCTTCTCGACGCCCCGCACAAGGACCTGCGCAGGGCCCGCTCGGCGGCCCTGAGCATCATCCCGACCAGCACCGGCGCCGCCCGCGCGGTGGGCCTGGTGGTGCCCGAGATGGCGGGCGCCCTGGACGGCATCGCCGTACGCGTGCCGGTGGAGGACGGGTCGCTCACCGACCTCGCGGTGGTCCTGAACCGTGAGACGACGGTGGACGAGGTCAACGCCGCGTTCGCCGAGGCGGCCGAGGGCCCGCTCAACGGCATCCTGCGCGTCTCGAAGGCCCCGATCGTCTCCCGCGACGTCATCGGCGACCCCGCGTCCTGCATCTTCGACCCGGCGCTCACCCAGGCGAACGGCACCCTGGTCAAGGTCTTCGGCTGGTACGACAACGAGTGGGGCTACACCAACCGGCTCCTCGACCTGACGGCACTGGTCGCCGACGACTGAGCACGACCGCGAGAGGCCCCGTGAGGTGGGCCTGTGGGCGGATTCCTGAGGGCCGAAAGGCCCCATGGTCCGCCCCCAGGCAGCCCATGGGGCCTCTCTCCGTTCCGCGGGACGCTCGAAGTGTCGAAGAACCCTGGAGGAGACCCCGATGACGGACGACCTGCTCAGCAAACCCCCGGTCCACGCCCTGCTCGCGGACGGTACCACCGTGTGCATCCGTCCCGTCGAGGCCCGCGACCACGACCAACTCCAGGGCCTCTACGAGGAGATGTCCCCGGAGAACCTGCGGCTGCGATTCTTCGGAGTGAGCCGCCGCTCCGCCGAGATGGCGGCCGACCGGGCCTGCAGGCCGCACCCCGGGTACCGGGCCCTGCTGGCCGAGGCCAAGGACCAGGTGATCGGGCTCGCCGAGTACGACAACGGCGGCACCGGGACAGCGGCCGACATCTCCATCGCGGTCGCGGACGGACTGCACCACCGGGGCATCGGCACCCTTCTCGTCGAGCACCTGGTCTCCGCCGCGCGTGCCGAGGGCATCACGACGTTCACGGCCGACGCGCTCAGCGAGAACCGCGAGATCCTGCGGCTCTTCGCCGACCTCGGCCTGCGCACCGCCCGCCGCTTCGAGGGCCCCGAGACGCGCTGCACCATCGAGCTCGACGAGGACGAGAACTACCTGTCGGCCACCGAGGCACGCGGCCGGGCCGCCGACGTCGCCAGCCTCGTACCGCTGCTTCGCCCCGACGCGGTCGCCGTCGTGGGCGCCGGACGTACGGCCGGTTCCGTGGGCCGGGCGATCCTGCACCACCTGAAGGCAGGCGGCTTCACCCGCCGCCTCTTCGCGGTGAACCCCGCCGCCACCGCCGTCCTCGGCGTGCCCAGCTACCCCTCGGTCGGCGCCCTGCCCAGGACGCCCGACCTCGTGGTCGTCGCCGTACCCGCCGCCGCCGTCCCCGCCACCGCCGAGGAGTGCGGCAAGACGGGCGTACGCGCCCTCCTCGTCGTCACGGCGGGACTCGACCAGGCCCAGGCCACGGCGCTGACGGCGGCCTGCCGGACGTACGGCATGCGGCTCGTCGGCCCCAACTGTCTCGGCGTCTCCAACACCGACCCGGAACTGAACCTCGACGCGACCTTCGCCGCCAACCACCCGAGCCCCGGCACCGCGGGCATCGCCGTGCAGTCCGGTGGCGTCGGCATCGCGCTGCTCGACGGGCTGTCCCGGCTCGGCATCGGCGTCTCGACCTTCGCCTCCCTGGGCGACAAGTTCGACGTCAGCGGCAACGACATGCTCCAGTGGTGGGAGAGCGACGGCACCACCGACCTCGCCCTCCTGCACCTGGAGTCCTTCGGCAACCCGCGGGCCTTCTCCCGCACCGCCCGGCGCGTGACCCGCCGTATGCCCGTCCTGACCGTCGACGCCGGCCGCACCGACGCGGGCCGCCGCGCCGCCGCCTCGCACACCGCCGCCGCGGCCACCCGGACCATGACCCGCGGGGCGCTGTTCACCCAGGCCGGCATCACCGCGACGCACTCGGTCGGCGAACTCCTCGAAGCCGCCGCCCTGTTGCACTCCCAGCCGCTGCCCGCCGGCTCCCGGGTCGCGATCGTCACCAACGCGGGCGGGGCCGGGGTCCTCGCCGCCGACGCCTGCGCCGAGGCCGGCCTCACCCTGCCGAGGCCCACCCCCGAACTCGTCGACGAACTCCTCGCCGTACTGCCCGAGGGCGCCGAGACCGGCAACCCGATCGACGCCACCGCGGCCGTGAGCGAGGACCAGCTGCGGGACTGCGTGGACCGGATCATGCGGCACAACGGCATCGACGCCGTGCTCGTGGCCCTGGTGCCCACGGCGGTCGCCGAGGCGACCGGCGACGACCTCGTCCGGGCCCTCACCCGGTCGACCGGAGACAGGCCCAAGCCGGTTGCCGTCGTGCGGCTCGAACAGGCCCTGCCCGTCGAGCTGTTGACAACCACCGACCTGCGCACCGTCCCCGCCTACGCCGAACCCCAGGCGGCGGCAAGGGCGTTGGCCCACGCGGCCCACCGGGCGGCCTGGCTCGCCCGGCCCACCGGGACGATCCCCGACCTCGACGGAGTCGAGACCGAGCGCGCCCGCACCTTCGTCGAGACCTACCTCGACGCGAACCCGGACGGCGGCTGGCTCGACCCGCGCCAGTGCGCCGAACTCCTCGGCTGCTACGGCGTTCCCCAGCTCGCCTGGGCCTGGGCCGACACCGAGGACGGTGCCGTCCTCGCCGCCGAACGGCTGCGCGGCGCCGACGGCCGGGTGGTCATGAAGGGCTACTGGCCCGGCCTGCTGCACAAGAGCGAACAGCACGCCGTCCACCTCGACCTGCGCGGCGACGCCCAAGTGCGGTCCGCCTTCCGGGACTTGGAGACCCGGTTCGCGGGACTGCTGACCGGCGTGGTCGTGCAGCCGCTCGCCGAGCGCGGCACCGAGCTGTTCGCCGGTGTCGTCCAGGACCAGGTCTTCGGACCGCTCGTCCTGTTCGGGCTCGGCGGCACCGCGACCGAGATCCTCGCCGACCACGCGGCCCGGCTGGCCCCGCTCACCGACCACGACGTGCACGACCTGATCACGGCCCCGCGCTGCGCCCCGCTCCTGTTCGGCGCGCACGGCAGCCGGCCCGTCGACCTCGAAGGCCTCGAACAGCTGCTGCTGCGGCTGTCCCGGATGGCGAGCGACCTGCCGCAGCTGGCCGAGGCCGACTTCAACCCCGTGCTCGCGGCACCGGGCGGAGTCACCGTCCTCGATGCCCGCGTCCGCCTGCTGCCCCGCGGGGCGCAGGACCCGTATCTGCGCCGACTTCGCTGAGGAGGGAACACCATGAAGCACAACAAGGTCGGCTCCGTGATGACCACGGAGGTTGTCCGCGCCACCTACGGAACGCCGTTCAAGGAGGTGGCACGCCTGCTCGGCGAACACCGCATCAGCGGCCTGCCCGTGGTCGACGAGGACGACAAGGTCGTCGGAGTCGTCTCCGAGACGGACCTGATGGCCCATCAGGCCGAGACCCCCGACCCGTACGAGCCGAAGAAGCGGTTCCGGGTCGCCGGGCTGACGCGCAGCGCCAAGCGGCGGGCCGCGAAGGCCACGGCCCGCACCGCCGGCCGACTGATGACCGAGCCGCCCGTCACCGTGCACGCCGAGGACACCATCGTCGAGGCCGCCCGGACCATGGCGCAGCACCGTGTGGAACGGCTGCCCGTCCTCGATGAGGAGGACCGGCTCGTCGGCATCGTCACCCGCCGCGACGTGCTCCAGGTCTTCCTGCGCTCCGACGCGGACATCCACGACGAGGTCGTCGAAGAGGTGCTGGTCCGTGCCCTGTGGCAGGGCCCGCGCAGCATCGACGTCTCCGTGGTGCAGGGCGTCGTCACACTCGCCGGCCAGATGGAGCGCAAGAGCGAGAAGGAGATCGCCCTCTCCATGACCCGCCAGATCGACGGTGTCGTCGCGGTCGTCGACCAGCTCACCTACCGGCGGGACGACTCGCACATCCAGCCCGAGGAGCAGACCTATCACGGTGTCACCGAGGACTGGGTGCGCCACCTGTGAAGTGAGAGGAGGCGGACCGCCATGCCCACCAGTGTGCTGGTCGCCTATGGAACGACGAACGGATCGACCGCGCAGATCGCCGAGGCCGTGGCCGAGGTCCTGCGCAAGGCGGGACTCGTCACCGACCTGCTGCCCGCCGGGTCCGTCCTGAGTGTGATGCCCTACGGCGCCGTGGTGCTCGGCAGCGGGCTGTACGCCGGCCGCTGGCACCGTGACGCCCGCCGGTTCCTGAACCGGCACGGCCGCCAACTGGCCCAGCGCCCGGTGTGGTTGTTCAGCAGCGGTCCACTGGACGCCTCGGCCTCGGAGCGGGACATCCCGCCCGTGCCCGGCGTACGGCGTGCCATGGCCCGGATCGACGCCAGGGGCCATGTCACCTTCGGAGGCTGTCTGGAGGAGGGCGCCAAGGGGTACATCGCCCGGTCGATCGTGCGGAGCGGAAAGGGCGGAGACTTCCGCGACTTCGCCGTGATCGAGGAGTGGGCGGAGCGGATCGCGGACGAGCTGCTGACCGCGTCGAAGGAGGACTGACCTGCTGTACCTCTCCTTGAGCACGGAAGGGCCCCGGCGCGGAACCGATGCGCCGGGGCCCTTCCGTGCCGCGGGCCGATGTCAGCGGTTCACGGTCAGCGGCACCGTGTCGACGGTCACCTGCCTGCCGTCCTTGGGGGACAGGAAGTACGCGGTGAGCAGACCCGGGCCGGTCCGCGCCGCCTTGTAGGGGAACGTCACGTCGAAGGTGCCGCGCGTGCCGGTGCCCGACGTCGCCCTGACCAGGACGTCGGAGGCGGTGCGCCCGGCGGTGTCGGTGACCTTCAGCCTGAACTGCGCCTCGAACGTGTTCGCACTGCCCCACACCCGCAGCGGGGTGCGCACGGTGTCACCGGCCATCGGCGACTCCACCAGCACGGCGGGCGCCCGGTCCTCGAAGTCCCCCCGGCCGACCGGCCCGTTGAGGAGGACGCCCTCGCCGCCGAAGGAGGTCACCGCCTTGCCGTCGAGCTCGAACGCGACCTTGTGGACGGTGGGGAACCGGGTCAGCGTGAACACGACCTGGGCGAGCCGCTCCTGCATCGACAGGCTGCCGCCTCCGTCGTCGTAGCGGCCGGTCAGGTCGACCGTGGCCACGTGGTTCCGGACGACGAGGGACCGCAGCCGGGTCCCGGACGGGATCGCCGTGGTGCGGCCGTGGGCGCGCTCGTAGCGGTCGGGGCCGGCCAGCAGGGCCCGTACGGCGGCCGTGGCGGTCGCCGGCCCGGTCACGGTGCGCGGGGCGGGGGAGACCTTTTCACCGTGCAGGAAGTACACCCCCGTACGGACGCGGGTCGCGGCCGTGCTGCTGGTGGCGGGCGGTGCGGTGGTTTTCGGTGCCGTGGTCCTCGGGGTCGCGGTGCCGGACTGGGCGGGCGTGCCCGAGGTACCGCCCGAGGTGCCGCCCGACGTGCCCGTGCCGACGGTGGGGGGCGAGGCCGGACCGGTGGCGGCCGGCGTTCCCGTACCGGTGGTCGTACCGCACGCGGTGACCGCGAGCAGAGGCAGCGTCAGTGCCGTGGTGAGCACGGCGGTGCGGCGGCGGTGGTTGGTGGATGCGAGTGATGCTGCGCCGTTCATGGCATTCTCCTCCGACACTTCCAGCGAACTCCTCCCGACGGGCGGTCACCAGTGCCGCCCGACCCGTGTCCAGGGCCGGAAGGCTCATGCGCGGGAGGCGGTGGGCGAGGACCCTGGGATGAGAAGCCCGACGAAGGGGGCACCATGTCTGTGTCGTACGAACAACACGGCCGTGCGGCGCTGCACTTGGCCCACGCCGCGTCCCTCGCGCCCTCGCCGCACAACAGTCAGCCCTGGTTCTTCGCCGAGGAGGGCCACGACCACGGCTTCGAGATCCACGCGGACCGCGGGCGGCGCCTGGTCCTGACCGATCCGGGCGGCCGCGAGACGGTCATCGCCTGTGGGGCCGCGCTGTTCAACGCGCGGATCGCGGTGTGCACCCTCGGCTTCCGGCCCGCCGTCGACCTGCTCCCGGAGACCGGCAACCCGTCCTACCTGGCCCGTGTGGCCTTCGCCGCCCATGCACCGGCGACCTACGAGGAGGCGCTGATGGCGGGTGTGATGGCGCACCGGCACACGCACCGCGGGCCGTTCGCCGCCGAGGCCGTCCCGGAGGAGCTCCTCGACGACCTGCGGGAACAGGCACGGGTCGAGGGCGCCGCCCTCCAGGTCGTCGAGGACCCGGACCAGCTGGACCGGCTCGCGGATCTGGTGCGCACGGCGGAGGACGTGCACCGCGCCGACCGGGGGTACACCGCCGAGATCGCGGGATGCGTCGGACCGACGGGAGTGCCGGTCGAGGCCTGCCTGTACCACCCCGACTGCGTACTGCTGTCCGGCCGCGACTACCTGGGCCTCGTCCGGCAGTTCGCCGAACCGCCCCAGAAATGGGTGTCGCGCACGGGCACGGTCGCCGTGCTGACCACCCCCTACGACACCCGCTCGGACTGGCTGCGCGCGGGGCAGGCGCTCCAGCGCGTGCTGCTGTACGCGGAGGCCCACCGGGTGCGGGCGGCCTTCCACACCCAGCCCCTCGAAGTGCCCGCGGTGCGCGCGGAGGTTCGCACGGGCATCGCCTTCGGCCGGTTCCCGCAACTGGTCCTGCGCCTCGGCCACACGAACCAGACCTGGGCCACGCCACGACGCGGGCCCGCCGAGACACTGCTCCACAGCGACACACAGGTCAGGTGAGGATCGTGACCCCCGGCAGGCGCGGAAAAACGGCCCGAGTGCGCTGGTGGCGGCTTCGGCGCAACCCCCTCAGGCGCCGCAGCTACCTCGTCGAGGCCTGGCTGCTCCTCGCGGCCTCGGTCCTCGCGGTCCTGGCCGCGGTCGGCACGGGCGCCTGGACGGCCCTCGCCGTCGAGCGGCACATCGACGCCCTGCGGGCCGGCCGGCACCCGGTGTCGGCCGTGCTCACCGAGGACGCCGTACGCACCGTGGGCACGGCCGACGGCAGCGACAGCTACCGGGCCACCGTGCGCTGGACCGCGGCGGACGGGACCCGGCACACGGGTCTGGCCCACGTGGACTCGGGCAGCAGGGCCGGGACCACCACTCACGTCTGGCTGGACGCCCAGGGCCGGCTCGTGCCCACCCCCGCGACCGCGACCCAGGCACGGATCGAGGGTGCGGTGCTGGGTGTCTGGGCCGCCGCGGGTGCCGCCGGGACGGTGCTCCTCGTCGGCCGGGCGCTGTCCGGGCGGCTGGAACGGCGGCGCCTGGACCAGTGGGACGCCGACTGGGCGCGGGTCGGTCCGCAGTGGGGGCACAAGACCGGCTGACGAGCCCGTACATCGGTCAACGGTCAGCAGATGCGCGGAAGCTGCTCGCCGAGCGGCATCTCCACGATGCGCCGGGCACCGACCAGGGTCCGCAGCGTCACCCGCCCCGGCGATCCCTTCCGCAGCACCTCGCCGATCCGCACGGCCCCCGCCCCCTCGGCCACCGCCCGCATCGCGGCGAGGGCGTCCTCCGCCGCGCCCGCGTCCACGAAGGCGACCAGACAGCCCTCGTTGGCGACGACCATCGGGTCCAGGCCGAGCAGATCGCAGGCCGAGGCGACCGCCTCGGGCACCGGAACCGCGCTCTCCTCGACATCGACGGCGGCGGACGAGTCGCGGGCGATCTCGTTGAGCGCGGCGGCCAGCCCGCCCCGCGTCGGGTCGCGCAGCACGTGCACGGCATCGCCGAGCGGCGCCAGGGCCCGCACCAGCCGGTGCAGCGGCCGGGAGTCGGAGGCGATGTCGCCCTCGAAGCCGAGATTCTCGCGGGTGCTGAGCACGGTCGTGCCGTGCAGCCCGATCGGCCCCGACAGCAGTACGGCATCTCCTGGGCGCGCCGACGCGGCCGAGGGAGTGAGGAGTTCGTGCCGCTGCCCGACGCCGGTGGTGTTGATGAACAGCCGGTCCGCCGCGCCCCGCCCCACGACCTTGGTGTCCCCGGTGATCACGGGCACGCCGACGTCCTGGGCGGCCTTGCCCAACGACTCCATGACGGCCCGGAGTTCGGCCATCGGCAGCCCTTCCTCGACGATCAGGGAGACCGACAGCGCGAGCGGCCACGCGCCCCGCATCGCCAGGTCGTTGACCGTGCCGTGCACGGCGAGGGACCCGATGTCCCCGCCGGGGAAGAACAGCGGGCTGACGACGAAACTGTCCGTGCTCATCACCAGGCCGGGGTGCCCGGGCAGCAGCGCCGCGTCCTCCAGCGGGCCCGGCCCACTGCCGACGGCCGGCAGTACGAGCCGGTCGAGCAGTTCCTCGGTCAGCCTTCCGCCGGCGCCGTGGCCCAGCAGGACGACCTCGTCCTCGTGGACGGGGGTGGGGCATTGGACGTTCATGCCGTGCTCCTCGTGGGCGTGCGTCCGGCCGCGTGGAAGGCGGCACAGGTGCCCTCGGACGACACCATGGGCGCGCCGAGGGGATGACGGGGTGTGCAACGGGTGCCGTACGCGGCGCAGTCGGTGGGCAGCCGGGCCCCGGTGAGGATGGCCCCCGCGATGCACTCGGCGTCCTCGACCGGGCACAGCCCGCCCACGTCGAAGCGCCGGGCGGCGTCGAACTCCCGGTACTCCTCGGCGAGTTCGAGCCCGCTGTCGGGCAGCTCGCCGATCCCGCGCCAGGCCCGGTCGGTCACCCGGAACACCTGGCGGACCGCGTCCTGAGCCGCCGTGTTCCCGGCCCGCCGTACGGCCCGCACGTACTGGTTCTCCACCTCGTGCCGGCCCGACTCCAGCTGCCGTACGGCCATGAGGATGCCCTCCAGCAGGTCCAGCGGCTCGAATCCGGTGACCACGATGGGAACTTGGTACCGGGCGGCGATCGGCTCGTACTCGTGCCAGCCCATCACCGCGCACACGTGCCCGGCGGCGAGGAAGGCCTGCACCTCGCAGTCGGGGTCGTCGAGCAGCGCGGTCATGGCCGGCGGCACGAGGACGTGACTGACCAGCATCGAGAAGTTGCGCAGTCCGAGGCGGGCCGCGTGCAGCACCGCCATCGCGTTCGCCGGCGCCGTCGTCTCGAAGCCGACGGCGAGGAACACCACCTCGCGGTCCGGGTGTTCGGCGGCCAGGCGTACGGCGTCCATCGGGGCGTAGACCACCCGGACGTCCGCACCGCGTGCCCGCAGCGACAGCAGGTCGGTGTCGGTGCCGGGCACCCGGAGCATGTCGCCGAAGCTGGTGAGGATCACGCCGGGGCGGGCGGCGACGGCCATGGCCCGGTCCAGGGTCTCCAGCGGGGTGACGCAGACCGGGCAGCCCGGGCCGTGGATCATCCGCATACCGGCGGGCAGCAGTTCGTCGATGCCCTGGCGTACCAGGGTGTGGGTCTGGCCGCCGCACACCTCCATGATCCGCCAGGGCCGCGTGGCCGTCCGCCGCAGCTCGTCCAGCAGCCGCCGGGCGAGCACCGGATCGCGGTACTCGTCCAGATACTTCATCGGTGCGTGAGGTCGAGCCGGATGTCGACGACCCCCTCCACGGCCCGCACCGCCCGGGCCACGACGGGCACGAGCGACCGGTCGGGGAGGGCACCGCCGAGTGTGACCACGCCCTCGGCGACACTCACCGTCAGCGCGGTGGTGACCGGGAGGCGGCCGAGCACCTGGTGCCGGATCTCCTCGGCGATCTCCTCGTCGTCGCGCAGGAACACCTTGAGCAGGTCGCTGCGGCTGACGACCCCCTGGAGGAGGCCGACCCCGTCCACGACGGGCAGCCGCTTGACGTGCCGCCGGGCCATGATGCGGGCGGCCTCGGCAAGCGTGGCGTCCGCGTGCACGGTGACCGCCGGGGCGCTCATCAGCTCGGCGGCGGTCACCGCGCTCGCCTTGGCGGGTATCGGTGCGTCGCCTTCCACGGCGCCCCGGTACTCCTCCTTGGTCAGCAGGTCCGCCTCGGACACCACGCCGACGACCCGTCCCTCGCCCGCCAGGACCGGCACGGCACTGACCTTCCACTGGTCGAGCAGCGCGACGATCTCCTTGAAGGGCGCCTCGCTCCCGATGGCGATGGCGGTGTGGGTCATCACATCGCTCACGGTGTACGGAGATTCAGACATCACAGCCTCCCGCGGTTGTGTCCGAAGTACGGACGACGGTCAGGTCGAGGAAGTGGGTGGAGCACGAGATGCACGGGTCGTGGTTGCGGATCGCCCGCTCGCACAGGGCCGTCAACTCGTCGTCGTCCGGGTCGTGTTCGCGGATCGCGTGCTGGGCCAGGCGGCGCAGGTCGTCCTCGATCGCGCCCTGGTTCTGCGCGGTCGGCGGCACCAGCAGCGCACTGCGCACGATGCCGTCGGCGTCGAGTTCGTAGCGGTGGTAGAGCAGCCCGCGCGGTGCCTCGGTGGCGCCGTGCCCGACACCGGCGACCGGCGGCACCTCCGTGTACGGGCGCGCGGGCGGCTCGTAGCCGTCGATGATGCGCAGCGCCTCGGTGAGGGCGTACACCGTCTCCACCGCGCGCACCAGGATGGACCGGTACGGATTGCGGCACACGGCACCCTCTCGCGGATCGCCCAGCCCCGCCTCGATCGCCGCCTCCAGCGCCACCGGCGACAGCAGCCGGCCGCTGACCGCGAACCGGGCGAGGGAGCCGGTGAGATGCGGGCGCCCGTCGAGCCGCGAGTGCAGGGCGGTGGAGTGCGCGACGTGGGTCTCGACGACGTGCTCGGTGAAGTCCCGTACCGGGAAAGAGAAGTTGGTGCCGTCGGCGCGCAGGACGGTCGGGGTGCCGCCCTCGATGGCGTACGTGTCGGGTTCGGCCAGTGCGAGCAGGTCGGCCTCGACGCTCGCGTCCGGGAACTCGAAGCCGGCGACCCAGCGCACGGTCTCCCACGCGTCGTCGAGTGCCTGCTTCAACTCCTCGGTCAGCGAGCGGAGTTCGACGCGTGCGGGAGCCCGGTGGAAGCCGCCGAGACGGACGTTCACCGGGTGCACGGCCCGCCCGCCGAGCAGCTCCATCAACGAGTTGCCGGCCTTCTTCAGACGCAGCCCCCGCTCCACCTCGGCGCGGTGCGTGCGGGCCAGGTCGATCGCGCTCGGCCGGCCCAGGAAGTCCGGGGCGTGCAGGAGGTAGATGTGCAGGGCCTGGCTCTCGATCCACTCGCCGCAGTACAGCAGCCGGCGCAGGTCGCGGATCACCGGGTCGACGCTCACCCCGCAGGCGTCCTCTATCGCCGCGCACGCGCTCATCTGGTAGGCCACCGGGCAGATCCCGCAGACGCGGGCCGTGATGTCCGGCGGCTCGGTGTACGAACGGCCGCGCAGGAAGGCCTCGAAGAAGCGCGGCGGCTCGTAGATCTCCAGCCGTGCGTCGGTGACCGTGCCGTCGTGCACATGGAGGCTCAGCGCCCCCTCGCCCTCGACCCGCGACAGCGAGCCGACGTGCAGCACACGGGATCCGCGGTGCGTCACTTTCCCAACTCCTTGTCGAAAGCAGGGGCGTTGAAGGTGTGCAGGAACCGCACCACGGCGTCCTCGTCGAGGCCGTCGCGGCGCAGCAGCGGGATCAGCGCGGGCAGGTTCACCGTGCCGGCCGGGCCGAAGCAGCCGAAGCAGCCGCGGTGGTAGGCCGGGCACAGCGCGCCGCACCCGGCGTGCGTGACCGGGCCCAGGCACGGAGTCCCGTGGGCGACCGTCACGCAGACCGTGCCGCGCCGCTTGCACTCGAAACACACGCTGTGGTCCGGGATGTCGGGCTTGCGGCCGGCCAGGAACGCGGTGATCACCTCGATGAGCTGCCGCCGGTCGACCGGGCAGCCGCGCAGTTCGAAGTCGACGTCCACATGGGCCGAGACGGGGGTGGAGGTGGCCAGCGTGGAGATGTACTCGGGGTGTGCGTAGACCGTGCGCCGGTACTCGTCCACGTCGGCGAAGTTGCGCAGGGCCTGGATGCCGCCGGCGGTGGCGCACGCCCCGATGGTGACCAGATGGCGGGAGTCCGCCCGGATCGCGTGAATGCGCTCGGCGTCCTCGGGCGTGGTGACCGAGCCCTCGACGAGGGTCAGGTCGTAGGGTCCGGGCGCCGTCGCGCTGGACGCCTCCGGGAAGTGCGCGATCTCCACCGCGCCCGTCAACGCGAGGAGTTCGTCCTCGCAGTCCAGCAGGGTGAGCTGGCAGCCGTCGCAGGAGGCCAGCTTGAACACCGCGAGCTTGGGCAGCGCCATCTCACAACTCCCTTACGGACAGCAGGGGTTCGGCGAGGTCCCAGCCGACGACCGCACCGGCCTGGCACACCAGCAGCGGACCGAGCTGGCAGTGCCCGCAATGTCCCGTAGCACAGCGCATGTTGCGTTCCAGCGAGACCCGGATGCGGTCGCGCGCCACACCGCGGTGGGAGAGTTCGCGTGCGGTGGCACGGATCATCGGCTCCGGGCCGCAGACGAACGCCGTCGTGTCGTCCGGATCGAAGTGCGCCCGCCCCAGCAGCTGGGTGACCACACCGACGTCCCCGCGCCACTCGGCGTCGGGCTGGTCGACCATCACACCGGTGTACGCCGTGGCCCAGCTCTCGATCTCCTTCCGCCCGATCAGATCGTCCGGGGTACGGGCCCCGATCAGCACGTTGATACGGCGGTACGCCTCCGGCTCGGCCAGCGCGCTCAGGATCAGCGGCCGCAGCGGGGCGAGCCCGATGCCGCCCGCCACGACCAGCACGTCCCGGCCGCGCGCCCGCTCCAGCTCCCAGCTCGTGCCGTACGGGCCGCGGATGCCGACGACGTCGCCGACCCGGGCCGCGCACAGCCCGTCGGAGACCGCGCCCACCGAACGGATCGTGTGCGCGAGACCTCCCGTGGCCTGCACGGAACTCACCGAGACGGGGATCTCGCCGCGCCCGAAGCAGTGCACCATCGCGAACTGCCCCGGCACGAAGTCGGGCAGCGCGCCGTCCACCGGTTCGAGACGCAGAGTCACCGTGTCGCCGGTCTCCTGCCGGCGGTCGATCACGCGATGGGGGACCGGTACGGCGGTCATCTCGGCTCCTTCGTCTCGTACGTCCCGTACAGGTCGACCAGCCGGGCGCGCGCCGCGTTCAGACGGTGGGCCAGCACCCGGCCGACCCAGTGCTCGACGGCCTGCCCGAAGGCCGGGTCGTCCAGGCACATCAGCCGGACGGAGACCGCGTCGAACTCGTAGGCCCGCAGCTGGGTCACCGTCGCGGCGCCCAACTGCCAGACGTACGGCTCGTACAGCCACGACCAGCCGACGAGATCACCGATCCCGAGCGTCTCGATGACCGGGGACCGGCGGCCGGGCATATGCATGTCGAGGGCGGCGGTGCCGTCCCGGATGATCCAGAACCGGTCGGCGTGCCCGCCCTCGTCGAACAGCCGGGTGCCCGGCGGGAAGGCGACCTCGCGGCCGAGGCGCAGGAGCCGTTCGCGGTGGTCCGGGGGCAGCGCGTGGTTCATGCGGAGGGCGATCGAGGGGGGCATCAGTCCGTCTCCGTTTCGTGTTCGGCCTCCAGAGCGGCGACTTCCTCCGTGATGTCGATGCCGGCCGGGCACCAGGCGATGCAGCGCCCACAGCCCACGCAGCCGGAGGTGTCGAACTGGTCGTGCCAGGTGGAGAGTTTGTGGGTCAGCCACTGCCGGTAGCGGCTGCGGGGCGTGGAGCGGACCGCCCCGCCGTGCAGATACGAGAAGTCCAGGTCGAAGCAGGAGTCCCAGCGCTGCCAGCGCTCTGTGTGGTCACCGGTCAGGTCGGTGACCTCCTCCGTGGTGGTGCAGAAGCAGGTGGGGCACACCATCGTGCAGTTGCCGCAGGTCAGACACCGTTCGGCGACGTCGTTCCAGCGCTCGGCGTCCAGGCTCCCGCCCATCAGCGTCCGCAGGTCGACCGGCGGCATGGAACGCCCCATACGGTCACGGGCCGCGTCCACCGTTTCACGGGCGGCGGTCTCCGTCCCCGAGTCGGCGGCGCGGTGCGGGACCTGCTCGATGAGCCGGGCCCCCTCCTCGCTCCCGACACGCACCAGGAACCGATGACCGTCCTCGTCGATCACCTCGGTCAGAGCGAGGTCGTAGCCGGGATCGGCCGCGGGCCCGCCGCCCATGGACACGCAGAAGCAGGTGGCGCCCGGTTCGGTGCACTCGGCGGCGATCAGCAGCGCCCGCCGGCGCCGCTTCCCGTACCCGCTGTCCTCGTACTGCCCGCCGGTCAGCACCCGGTCCTGGATCGCGATGGCCCGCAGATCGCAGGGCCGGACCCCGAGGAACGCGTACGACGGCGGCTCGGAGGTGTGCTCGGTGAAGACCACCCGCCCCTCCGGCGTCCGGTCGGCACTCCACAGCTGCTCACGCGCCGGATGCAGATACGACTTCCAGGACTGCGGCCCCGCACTGTGCGCGAAGGCGGCTCCGTCCTCACGGGGGACCAACCGGTAGCGCCCGGCGTCCAGTTCGACGCCCCAGCCGTAGGGAAGCGCGTCCGCCGAGGTCAGCTCCGACAGCACGATCGCACCGTCCCGGACGGTCGGCCCGACGACGGTACGTCCCTGTGCCACAAGTGCCGCGACCAGTGCGTCCAGTCCGTGCCGGTCGAGTACGGCGGCCGGGGCTGCGGGGGCGGTCATGTCGGTCCTCCTCGTACTGGGCGGATCGCGCTTCTCCACCTTCAGCTTCCGACGCGAAGGCGCCCCCACGGCAGGGGCCAATCGGCCCTGCCGCACAAGCCGACCGGATCAACCGAAAGAGACGCGCAGAACAGCGCCCCCGGAGGGGCGCGGGGAACTGCGCGACCAGGCACGGACGGCCCGCGGCCTCGAAACGACCCGCAGTTCCCCAGCCGCACCCAGCGGTGCGCTACGGCAGCGGCTCACCCAGCTCCCCCTCCACCGCCCCCGCCATCGCCCGCAGCACATCGAGCGTGCGCCGCGCCTCCGCCTCGTCGACCTGCGTGATCGCGAAACCGACATGCACGATGACGTACGACCCGACCTCCGCCTCGGGCGTACAGCTGAGGCAGACCTCGCGCCGGATGCCGCCGAAGTCGACCGTGGACATACGCAGTCCCGCGTCGTCGTGGATCTCCAGAATCCGTCCCGGTATGCCCAGGCACATGCGCGTTCACCTCTCCCCGGCCAGCCGCGCGGCAGCGACCGCCGCCTGGCCGTAACTGATTCCGCCGTCCCCGACCGGGACCTGGCCGCCGACCAGTACCCGCAGCCCCTGCGCGTGCAGCCGGCGTTTCACCTCGGTCAGCAGCCGCCGGTTGACGAAGCAGCCGCCGCCGAGGCAGACGGTGTGCGGCGCGCCGTCGGCCACCGCCCGTGCCACCAGCTCCGCGGTGGCCAGCCCGAGCGTCATGTGGAAGGCGGCGGCCAGCCGGGCCGTGGGCTCCCCGTCGGCCTGCCGTTCCAGCAGGTCGGTGAGGGTGGGCGCGGGGTCGTACACCCACAGGCCCTGCGCCCGTACGACACGATGGGCGAGCGGCACGGCGTGCTCGTCGCCCGCCGCCGCTTCGAGCAGGACGGCCGCCTCGCCCTCGTAGCTCACCCGGTCGCAGAGGCCGAGCAGCGCGGCGACCGTGTCGAAGAGCCGTCCGGCGCTGGACGTGAGCGGACAGTTGACGTCCCGGGCGACCATGGCCCGCACGATGTCCACCTCGGCCGGATCGAGCCGGTCGGTGAAGGACCGGGTGAGCCACGAGTAGGGGAGCGGGGTGCCCAGGGTCTCCCCGCCGAGGAGCCGGCCGAGGGCCGTACGGGCGGGACGGCGTACCGCCGCGTCGCCGCCGGGCAGGGGCGCGGTCGCGAACCTTCCCACACGGCGGTAGCCGCTCAGACCGGCGACGAGGATCTCGCCGCCCCACAGCGTGCCGTCGTCGCCGAGCCCGAGCCCGTCGTAGGCGATCCCGAGGAACGGACCCCGCACCCCGTGCTCCGCCGCACAGGCGGCCACATGCGCGTGATGGTGCTGCACCGGGACGCGGCGGACCTGCTGGGCCTTCGCCCACTGCGTGGACAGATAGCCGGGATGAAGATCGTGCGCGAGGGCGACCGGCTCGATACCGGTGAGCCGCTTGAGGTGCTCGTACGACCCAAGGAACGCCTCGTGGGTCGCCACGTCCGCCAAGTCGCCCGTGTGCGGGCCTAGATGGGCCCGGCCGTCGGCGGCCAGCGTGAACGTGTGCTTCAGCTGCGCGCCGACCCCGGCGACCGGTTCGCGCACGTTCAGCGGCAGCGGGGACGGGGCCAGGCCGCGGGCCCGGCGGACCGTGATGCGGGTGCGGCCGGCGCACTGCACCACCGAGTCGTCGTAGCGGGAGCGGATCGGCCGGTCGTGGGTGAGGAAACCGTCGGCGACGCGGGCCAGGGCGCGCCGCGCCTCGGCGTCGTCGACGGTGATCGGCTGGTCGCCGAGGTTGCCGCTGGTGACGACGAGCGGCCGGTCCAGCTCGTCGAGCAGGAGGTGGTGCAGGCCGGTGGTGGGCAGGAACAGGCCGATGTGGTGGAGCCCGGGATGCACCTCGGGCGCGAGCTGGTCGGCGCCGTGCCGCTCGCGGCGGGCGAGGAGGACCACCGGGCGTTCCGGAGAGGTCAGGATGCCCCGCTCGGTGGCGCCGATGCGCGCCAGCCGGGCCGCCGCGCCGAGGTCCCGGACCATGACGGCGAACGGCTTCGCCGGGCGGTGCTTGCGCCGCCGCAGCTCCGCCACGGCCGCCGGATCGCCCGCGTCGCACACCAGCTGGTAGCCGCCGAGCCCCTTCAGCGCGACGATCCCGCTTCCCGCGACGGTCTTGACCGCCGAGCGCAGGGCCGCCTCACCGCGCAGTTCCTCCCAGGCCAGTTCGGGACCGCACACCGCACATGCGATGGGCTCGGCGTGGAAGCGCCGGTCGGCCGGGTCGGCGTATTCGGCCGCGCAGTCCGGGCACATCGGGAAGCGGTCCATGGTCGTGCGGATCCGGTCGTACGGCAGGTCCTCGATGATCGTGGCGCGTGGGCCGCAGTCCGTGCAGTTGATGAAGGGGTAGCGGTGCCGGCGGTCCATGGGATCGCGCAGTTCGCGCAGACAGGCCTCGCAGATCGCCGCGTCGGGCGGGATCTCGCGTGCCGTGCGACCGGTGGGCGCGGGCGTGCTGTGCCGGACGTGGAAGCCGGGACGGTATGCCGACTGCCGCGTGGCGTCGGCCAGTTGGACCCTGCGTACCCGTGCGAGGACCGGGGCGGTGGCCCGCAGCCGGGCCGCGAACTCGGCGATGGCGGGCGGCGGTCCGGCGACCTCGCCCTCCACGTGACCGTCGACGTTGGCGACCCAGCCGTCGAGACCGAGTTCGGCCGCCGTGCGGTACACGAACGGCCGGAAGCCGACGCCCTGGACGGTGCCGTCCACGCGGAATCGCCGCATCATCATGGCCGCCGCTCCCCGGTCGTCGCGTCCCGGTGCCGCGCGAGTTCGTCACCCACGGCCGTCACGAGCGGATCCACGGCGGCCTCGACGGCGGGGGAGAGACCGGTGCCGAACGAACCGTCGGCGCCCTCCACGGCGTAGACCACGAGGTGGTCGGGCAGGAGGCCGAGGACCCGGGCCAGTTCGACGGCCTCGCCGAGGCCGAGCCCGTGCGAACTGGTCGTCTGCGGCCGGTCGAGGCGTCCCGCGTCGAGTTCGAGCCGGTGGACGCGGCCTGGAGTACCGGGGTGCGCGTGGGCGGCGTCGACGACCACGGCGAGCGCGGCGCCCTCCCACAGACCGATCAGCCTGCCGGGGTCGCCGTCGCAGGTCGCGAACACGGTGTTCGGCGGAAACGAACCGTCCCCGGCCCGCTTCCGGAGCCGTTCGACCACGGCCCAGCCCACGCCGTCGTCGCGCCTGAACTCGTTCCCGACGCCGATCACGGCGATGCGCGTACGCGTCCTCATGGCTCCCACCGTGGGCCATCGCGGCCCGGCCCCACAGGGGCCGAACGACCCATCCGCCGGGGCCGACCCGCCTCGCCGCGATCCGGGTGGGCAGCAGGCCGACCGGCCTCGCCGCGACCTAGGCCGGGACGACGGCGACCGGGCAGCGTGCATGCTGCAGGAGGGTCAGTGCGGTGGTGCCCGGGGCGGTGTGCCGGCCGAGCACCACCAGTCCGGACGTCTCGGAGGCGTGGGCCAGGGCCTCGGACGGCGGGAACAGCAGCACGTCCGCCCGGACCTCGACGTCCGGATACTTGCCGCGCCACGGCCGCAGCGCGTCGGACAGCAGGTCCTCCTCGTGGTCCTCGCGGGCGGCCCGCTCCTGCTCCGACAGTGGAAGGAGCGAGGCGGCGGCGCTCCCGGGAAGTGCCCAGGCGTGCACCGCGTGCAGCCGGACGCCGTGCAGCCGGGCCGCCTCGAAGGCGAAGGCGAGCGCGCCGCCGGACGGGTCCCGGGCGTCGACCCCCACGGTCACGGCGTCCGTGCGACCCGGCACATCGAGCCCCGCGAGGGTCCCGGGCACCAGCACCAGCGGTCCGGCGCACCCGGTGGCCAGGGCCGCCGCGGTCGAGCCCAGGGGCATCCGGGCGTGCTGGCTCTCGCCGCGCAGGCCGAGCACGACCAGTTCCGCCTGCGCGCTCGCCGCCCGCAGCTCGGGGACGGGCGCCCCGGCCAGGCTCACCGCCCGGACGGTCAACGACGGGTGGCGGTCGGTGAGTTCGGCGACCACGTGGTCCGCCACCGTGTCCGGGCGGTAGGGCCAGTGCTCCACCGGGTCCAGGTTCTCCGGTGGTGCCACATGCACCACCCGCAGCGGCAGTCCGCGCCGCAGCGCCTCACGTGCGGCCCAGTCCGCGGCGACACGGCTGCGTGCCGAACGGTCGACTCCGGCGATGATCACTCGTTCCATGGTGTGCCGCCTTCCAGGTCCGTGGCCCCTCCACCATGACGGCCCGGGGCGGCCGTGTGCTGGGGCCGAACGGACCTCGGGTGGAGACCTGGCGGCCCATACCTGTGGCCGGAGCGCGGGACGACCCTGGAAGGGAGGAGCTGACCGAGCGCAGGAGGTGCGGACCATGCTTCCGTCCGTCATCGCCGGAGTCGACGGTTCCGCGGAGAGTCTCGCCGCGGCCGACTGGGCCGCCCGGGAGGCGGCACGCCGCCACCTGCCGTTGCGGCTCGTGCACGTCTGGAACTGGCATCCGCGCCAGGAGGGCGGAGAGCCCGTCACAGCCGCCCAGCGGCAGCAGGCGGGCCGCGTCCTGCGACAGGCCAGGGCGAGGTGCCGTGCCGTCGCCCCGGAGGTCCGCCCGTACGAGGAGCAGGTGGAGGGTCCCGCGACCGCCGCCCTGCTCAGGGCGGCCGGGCAGGCAGAGCTGCTGGTGCTGGGCTCGCGCGGCCTGAGCGGGTTCACCGGGCTGCTGGTGGGCTCGGTCGCGCAGGGCGTGGTGGCTCGTGCCACGCATCCCGTGGTGCTCGTGCGGGCGGACGAGAAGGCCGCCGACGAGCACCTTCCGGCGGGCGACGGACGTCCCTCCGTCCTGACCGGCTACCGGGACGTGGTCCTGGGCGTCGACCTCGGCGATCCCTGCGACGCGGTGATCGAGTTCGCCTTCGAGGCGGCCCGGGCGCGCGGCGCCCGGCTCCGCGCCGTCCACGCCTGGCAGCCGCCGTCCCCACTGGTGCTCGGCCCCGGTGAGATCGGCCTGGTGAGCGGCCCGCAGCGAGCCGAGGAATGGCACGGCTTCCTGTCCGCCGTACTCCAGGTGTGGCGCGACAAGTACCCCGGCGTCGAGGTCGCCGAGACGGTCGCGGAGGGCCGGGCACAGTCCGCGCTGCTCCGGTCCGCCTCCGAGGCGGGCCTCCTCGTCGTCGGCCGGCACCTCACCGACCGGCCGGCGGGACCGCGCATCGGTCCCGTCACGCATACCGCCATCCATCACGTCGGCTGCCCCGTGGCCGTCGTACCCCACGAGTGAGAGGCCCGAGTCCTGATGACTGCGCCGACCAAGTACGTGTACGAGTTCGCCGAAGGCGGCCGGGAGATGGCCGCCCTGCTGGGCGGCAAGGGCGCCGGCCTTGCCGAGATGACCCGGCTCGGGCTGCCCGTGCCGCCCGGATTCACCGTCACCACCGAGGCCTGCAAGGTCTATCTGAAGACGGGTGAGGAGCCGCCCGAGCTGGCCATCGAGACGGCCCGCGCGCTGGCCGGACTGGAACGGACGATGGGCCGCACCCTGGGCGCGTCCGACGATCCGCTGCTGGTGTCCGTCCGCTCGGGCGCCCGCTTCTCCATGCCCGGAATGATGGACACGATCCTCGACATCGGCCTCAACGACCGTTCCGTCACCGGGATCGCCAAGGCGTCCGGGCAGGAGCGGTTCGCCTGGGACTCCTACCGGCGGCTCATCCAGATGTTCGGCCACACCGTGATGGGTGTCGACGGCGACCTGTTCGAGAGGGCCATCGCCGCGCACAAGGCACGCCGTGAGGTGACCGGCGACCACGACCTCGACGCCGCCGAACTCGCCCTGATCACAGAGGAGTTCAAGGCCATCATCCGCAAGGAGACCGGTGAGGACTTCCCGCAGGACCCGGCCGAGCAGCTGACCCGCGCGATCCGCGCCGTCTTCGACTCCTGGAACGGCGAACGTGCCCGCGTCTACCGCCACCGCGAACACATCTCCGAGGACCTCGGCACCGCCGTCAACGTCCAGGCGATGGTCTTCGGCAACCTCGGCGACGACTCCGGCACCGGCGTCACCTTCACCCGCGACCCCGCCACCGGCGAACGCGGCATGTACGGCGACTACCTGCCCGACGCACAGGGCGAGGACGTCGTCGCAGGCGTCCGCGACGCACTGCCCCTGATCGAACTGAAGCGGCTCAACCCGCGCGCGTACGTCCAGCTCAGCGATCACCTGCGCACCCTGGAGCAGCACTACCGCGACCTGTGCGACGTCGAGTTCACCGTCGAGCGCGGCAAGCTGTGGATCCTGCAGACCCGCGTCGGCAAGCGCACCGCCGAGGCCGCCTTCCGCATCGCCCACGACCTGCGCGAGGAGGGCACGATCGACTCGGACGAGGCCCTGGTCCGCGTCGACGGCACCGAACTGACCCGTCTGATGTTCCCCCGCTTCGACACCACCCCGGCCGACGTGCCCCTCGCCCAGGGCGTCCCCGCCTCCCCGGGCGCGGCCGTGGGCGTCGTGGTCTTCGACTCCGCCGAGGCGGTACGGCGTGCCGCGGCCGGCGAGGCCACGGTCCTCGTCCGCCGGGAGACCACCCCCGACGACCTCCCCGGCATGATCGCCGCACAGGCCGTACTGACCAGCAGGGGCGGCAAGACCAGCCACGCGGCCGTCGTCGCCCGCGGCATGGGCAAGGTCTGCGTCTGCGGCGCCGAAGCCCTCACGGTCGACCCGACGGCCCGTCAGTTCACCACGGAATCTGGCGTGTTGGTGCACGAGGGTGACACGGTCTCCGTCGACGGCACCGCCGGCACCGTCCACCTCGGCGCACTCCCACTGACCGCCTCCGACGTCGGCCGCGCCCTGGAGACCGGCACCGCGAGCGGTCCGCTGACGGAAGCCGTCCTGGGCGCGCTCACCCACGCCGACTCCGTACGGCGCCTCGAAGTGCGGGCCAACGCCGACACCCCCGAGGACGCCGTACGTGCCCGCAGCCTGGGCGCGCAGGGCATCGGACTGTGCCGCACCGAGCACATGTTCCTCGGCGAGCGCAGGGCGCTGGTCGAGGCGATGATCCTGGCCCGCGACGACAGCGCCCGCCAGGAGGCCCTGGCCGCTCTGCTGCCGCTCCAGCGCGAGGACTTCACCGGCATCCTCACGGCGATGGACGGACTGCCGGTGACCATCCGGCTCATCGACCCGCCGCTGCACGAATTCCTGCCGGACCGCACCGAGTTGGCCGTACGCCTGGCCCGCACCGAGCACCCGGACCCGCACGACCGCGAACTGCTCGCCGCCGTCGAGCGCATGCACGAGCAGAACCCGATGCTCGGGCTCCGCGGTGTCCGGCTCGGTCTGGCCGTTCCCGGCCTGATGGCCATGCAGGTGCGGGCCGTCGCGGAGGCCGTGGTCGAACGGCTGCGGGCCGGTGGCCGGCCGCGCGCCGAGATCATGATCCCGCTCGTCGGGACGGTCGAGGAACTGCGGCTGGCGCGCACCGAGACGGAGCGGGTCCTCGCCGAGGTCCGGGAGGAGACCGGCACGACCCTCGACTGCCCGATCGGCACGATGATCGAGCTGCCGCGCGCCGCGCTCACCGCGGGACGCATCGCCGAGCACGCCGACTTCTTCTCCTTCGGCACCAACGACCTGACCCAGACCACCTGGGGCCTGTCCCGCGACGACGCCGAGGCCTCCTTCTTCCCGCTGTACCTGGACAAGGGCGTCTTCACCGTGTCGCCGTTCGAGACGATCGACCAGGAGGGCGTGGGCCGACTCGTGGAGCTGGCCGTCGAGGCGGGACGAGCCGTCAACTCCCGCCTGGAGACCGGGGTCTGCGGCGAACACGGCGGTGACCCGGAGTCCATCCACTTCTTCCACCGGGTGGGCCTGGACTACGTCTCCTGCTCGCCGTTCCGCATCCCGGCGGCCCGGCTGGAGGCCGGACGGGCGGCCCTCATGGACATCACCGGGGGCAGCGACAGCAGGTGAGCCGGTCTGTCAGCCATGAAGGCAGTGCGAGCACAGGTCTGGCCGGTCGATCAAGGAGCGTCGCAGCTTCACGACCGCGGGACCTGTGCTCGCCTCGCCCGGCGGTCATCGCTGCCGCGGTGGCCGACCGGTCCCGGGGGCGGAGTGCTCGGCGTCGGCGGCGTGGAGGACTTCGCGGATCAGCAGGTCGAGGTCGTCGGCGGTGGTGCGGTAGTTGCACAGGGCGGCGCGCAGGACGGTGCGGCCGTGCACGGCGACGGTGGCGAGATAGGCCCGTCCGCCGTCCTGGACGCGCCGGGCGATACGGGTATGCAGGCCGTCCGGGTCGCCCCCGTCGGGGTCGGTGATCCGGAAGCAGGCGACCGGCCACGGGCCGCCGGCCAGCAGGTGGAGCCGGGGCTCGGCGGTGATCCGCTCCCGCAACACGCCGGCGAGGGCCAGGTAGTGCTCGAAGAGGCCGGTGACGCCGTCGCGGCCCAGGTGGTGCAGGGTGGCCCACAGGCCGAGGGCGCGGGTGCCGGGACGGGTCAGCTCGATCGTCGCGTGGGACAGCCAGGGCAGGGCGTCCGGTTCACCGGCGGTGAGGTACGAGGCCTGGTGGGCGAAGGCCGTGTGCAGGTGCTCGGGGTCGGGGACGAGCAGCGCTCCGCATCCCACCGGCACGCTGAGGGTCTTGTGCGGGTCCACAGTCAGTGAATCGACGCCGCCGACGCCCGTGTACCGGGGTGCCAGGGCGGGCACGGCGGCGCCGAGTCCGCCCCAGGCTCCGTCCGCGTGGTGCCACATCCCCGTGCTCCGGCACAGTTCCGTGACCGGTTCGAGCGGATCCACGGCGCCGGTGGCGGTGGTGCCCAGCGTGGTGACGGTGCAGAAGGGCAGCAGGCCGGCGTCCAGGTCTGCGGCCACCGCGGCGCGCAGCGCGAGAGGGTCCAGGCGGTCGTACGGGTCGGTGGCGACGGGGCGCAGCCGGTGGGCGGGCAGGCCGATGCAGGCGGCCGCCCTGGCGACGGACATGTGAGCCTGGTCGCTGCAGTAGAGGGTGAGGCGGGCGTGGTCGCGGTCGAAGGCGGGGCCGTCGGCGGAGCCGCGCCGGGTCAGGAACCAGGTGCGGGCGGTGGCCAGAGCGAGCAGGTTCGCCATGGAGCCGCCACTGGTCAGGACCCCGCCCGCACTCCCGGGCAGCCCCGCCAGGCCGGCGAGCATGCGCACGGTGCCGCGTTCCAGGTCCATCAGGGCGTTCTCGCCCATACCGCAGGTCGCGTTGACGGCACAGGCCAGCAGGTCGGCGACGATCCCGGCGGGCGCGGGCGGCGAGTTGACCCAGGCGAAGAACGCGGGGTGTCCGTTCCCGGTCGGGTACGGCGCGATCTCGTCGCGGACGAAGTCCAGCACCTCACCGAACTCGCCGCCCCGCTGCGGCAGCCCTCCGGTACGCAGCCGGGACCGCACCTGCGGAGGCAGGGGACGGGCGACCGGTCCCAGCGGCAGTTCGCTCAGATACCGGGCGGCCCACTCGGCCGCCGCCACGAGTTCGTCCCGCAGCACCTTCGCGTGGACCGCGGGCGGCTCCGGGGACAGGCCGAACCGGCCGAGCCGGGACGGAGTTTGATCGTGCAAACGCTGAGCCATGGTGGCGTGTGGGGCCTTTCGTTCGTCACAGGACCCCCTGGTCGGCGGAGCGAGGGCCATGATCGTAACGAGCGGGCCGCATCGGCCGACACGTGCACCGGCACAACTTGCCGCCGTTCAGATCAGAACAGCGCCGGCACAACCGCCTCGACCAGATGGGGCCCCGGCTCGGCGAAGGCCTCACGCAACCGGTCCGTGAACTCCTCGGCGGTGGTCGCGCGTGACGCCGGTACGCCCATGCCCCGGGCGAGGGCGACGAAGTCGAGGCCGGGCCGGGTCAGGTCGAGCAGATCGCGGTGGGCGGGCCCGTCGGCACGCGCACCGAGGCGCTGGGACTCCATGTCGAGGATCGCGTAGGCGCCGTTGGCGAAGATCACGGTGGTGATGTCGAGACCCTCGCGGGCATGGGTCCACAGCGCGGAGAGGGTGTACATGGCGCTGCCGTCGGCCTCCAGGCACAGCACCGGCCGGTCCGGGCGGGCGATCGCCGCGCCGGCGGCGAGCGGGAGGCCCTGGCCGATGGCCCCGCCGGTGAGGGTGAGCCAGTCGTGTCGCGGTGCGCCCGCCGTGGCCCCGGGCAGCCAGAGGCCGGAGGTGTTGGCCTCGTCCACCACGATCGCTGCCTCCGGCAGCAGCGCCCCTACGGCCGTCGCGGCGGTCTCGGCGGTCAGCGCGCCGGTCGGCGGGTCCGGCCGTACGGCGGTCCGGAGTACGGCGGGGGTGTGCGCGGCCACGGTGTCCGCCAGGTCGCCCAGCGCCGCCGGAATGTCGTCGGCCGTCGTGGCCAGGGTGTGGACCTGGCAGTCGTCCGGCGTCAGCACACCGGGCAGGCCCGGGTGCGCGAAGAACGACACCGGGGCGCGGGCACCCACCAGCACCAGGTGCCGTACGCCGTCGAGTTGGGCCATCGCGCCCTCGGCGAGGTAGCCGAGCCGCTCCACGGCGGGCAGGCCCGCGCCGCGTTCCAGGCGGGCCGGGAACGTCTCGCACAGCAGCCGGGCACCGGTCGCGGCGGCGATCCGGCCGGCCGCGCCGAGCGCCGGTTCGCAGGTGGCGGCCCCGCCGAGGAGCAGGGCGGCCGGCTCGCCGGTGCGCAGGACCGCGGCCACGCCGGCGACGGTCCGTTCCGGAACGGCGGCAGGTGGCAACGGCGTGACAGGCGCCGCGAGTTGGGCACCGTCCGACCATGACACGTCGGCGGGCAGCAGCACGGTGGCCACCTGCCCCGGAGCGCCCATGGCGGCGGCCACCGCCTCCGCCACGTCACCGCCGACCGTGGTGGGGTCGGCGCAGCGGCGGACCCAGCCGGAGACGGTGCGCGCCAGCGCGTCGACGTCCGACTCCAGCGGCGCGTCGTACTTCTTGTGGAAGGTCGCGTGGTCGCCGACCAGGTTCACCACCGGGGTGGCGGCACGGCGGGCGTTGTGGAGGTTGGCCAGGCCGTTGCCGAGTCCCGGGCCGAGATGCAGCAGGGTGGCGGCGGGGCGGCCGGTCATCCGGCCGTAGCCGTCGGCCGCTCCGGTGGCCACGCCTTCGAAGAGACACGGCACGGCCCGCAGGGCGGGCTCGTCGTCCAGTGCGGCGACGAAGTGCAGTTCGGAGGTACCGGGGTTGGCGAAGCAGACCTCGACCCCGCAGTTCAGGAGGGTGCGGGCAACGGCATGGGCACCGTTCACGGTGATTCCGCCCTTCATGCGGTCAGTCGAAGAGGACACCGGGGTTGAGGATCCCCTCGGGGTCGAAGGCGTGCTTGATCCGGCGCATCAGTTCCACCTTGGCCGGGTCCTCCAGCTCCAGGAAGTACCGCTTCTTCGCCGTACCGATGCCATGCTCGCCGGAGACGGCCCCGCCGAGCTCCGCGCCCGCCCGGAACAGCCGCCGCAGGACCTCGTCCCGCCGCTTCTCGTCCGGCTGGAAGACCGCGAGGTGCACATTGCCGTCCCCCGCGTGCCCGCAGCCGGTGACGATCGATCCGCTGTCCCTCGCGACGACGTCCGCCGCGGCGAACAGCCGGGGCAGGGAGGCGCGGGGTACCACGATGTCCACGATCTCGTCGGCGCCGGCCGCCTTGGAGGCCCAGAACGCCCGCTCCCGCGCCTCGACCAGTGCGCGCGCGGCTGCCGCGGGCAGCACGTAGACGTCGGCCGCGCCCAGGTCGAGCAGCTGCTCGCCGAGCGACTCCACATCGGCCTCGATCCGCTCGGCCGACCTCCCTTCGAGGACCACGACCAGATAGGCGAGAGCCGTGTCGCGGACCTGTTGCGGGATGCCGAGCCCGAGATCCTGCTGCGCGGTCATCGCCGCCATCGTGAGCATGTCGACGTACTCCAGGGCCAGCGGATCCAGGCCCCGGGCCAGCAGCCGCGGCACCGCGCGGGCGATCTCCTCGGCCGTCGCGAAGGGCGCCAGCACCGTCGCGCCGTGCCCGGCGCGGGGCTTCAGGCGCAGGACCGCCTCGGTGACGAGGGCCAGCGTGCCCTCGGAGCCGACGAGCAACTGCGTCAGGTCGTAGCCGGTGCTCGTCTTGACGTACTTCCCGCCGCTGCGCACGATCGCGCCGGAGGCGAGGACCGCCTCGACACCTAGGACATGGTGGCGGGTGACGCCGTGCCGGACGGCGTGCATGCCACCGGCGTTGGTGGCGATCGTGCCGCCGACCGACGCGCTCGGCTCACCCGGGCGCACCGGATAGCACAGCCCGAACTCGGCGGCGTGGTCGTCGAGTTCGGCCAGGGTGACACCGGGCTGGACCACCGCCACGTGATTGTCGGCGTCGATCTCCACCACGTGGTTCATCCGCTCGAAGGACACGACGATCCCGTCCGCGCTGGGCACGCACGCCCCGCACAGCCCGGTGCCGGAACCCCGTGCCGTCACGGGGACCCGCTGTGCGGCGGCGACCGCCAGGATCTCCGAGACCTCGGCGGTCGCAGCGGGACACACCACGTACCGCGGCCGTCGTGCCGCGACGGCCAGCGACTCGTCGTGCCCGTACTCCTCCGGAACGCCGTCCTCCGTGAGCATGTGCTCCGGCCCCACCACCTTCGCCAGGAGCGATCCGGTGTCGGTCATGATCCGGTTCCCTTCGTTGGGTTTCCCGCCCCGGGCCTTCGCGCGCGGGCCGGCGACGCGTCCACCAGAGTGCGGGCCTGGCAGTGGACCCGGGAACGGGCCGACCAGCCCTGTTGCAGGGCTGGTTGACCCTTCCGGCTGTTGATCAGGCCAGCGTCGCCCTGAGCACGTCGAAGGCCGTCGCGGGATCGGCCAGCGCGTGGTAAATGCCGGGTATCCCGCGCTCGTCGAGGCCGAGCAGGCCGTAGACGGCGTGCATGGCGCCGCGTACGGAGTACTCGACGGTGAAGACCACGTCTTCGGGGATCTCCGTGAACTGGCCCAGGAAGGCGAAGTTGGCGGAGCCGCGCGGGATCACCAGCGGCCGGTCGTGCACGGTGCGCGGGGCGAACTGGCTGGTGATGTACGGCAGCATCACCGGGATCACGGTCGTGGTCGCCGCGACCTGTTCCTCGATGTCCGACATCCCGAGGTGGCCGAGGAGTTCGGTGAGGATCTCCCTGCCCGTGGCCTCGGCCATCGGCTTGCCGACGAAGTCGCCGTCGCGGTCGGTGAACAGGCCGTAGCCCCACAGGGTGTAGACGTCCTCGGGCTGCCCGTCGAAGTGCGGGGCGTGCGGCACGACGACGGACATCAGCCAGTTGGAGTCCTTGAACGTCATCAGCGCGCCCGTGCCGGGGAGGTTGCCGGACAGTTCCTCGATGCGGTGCAGGAGCAGCGGGTCGCGCATGGTGAGGGTGAAGGACTCCCACTTGGCCTCGTCCACGTTGCCGTTGAACGCGGTGGGCCGGCCGAAGTCCTCGGCCTCGGCGGCGATGGTCTCCCAGAGCCGCCAGTCGCCGTCCCGCTTGTCGCGGACCAGTTCGGGCGCGCTGTCGTCGGTGCCGTAGGCGGCGTCGGCGGTCATCGACCCCAGAGTCAGGAACGCGTAGTCGTCGGCGCTCAGTTCGTACGTGCCCGGTCGCCCGTCGCGTTCCAGGTGCAGACGGCGAGCGCGCCGTGCACCCTCCTCGTCGGTGGTGAAGTCGACGTCGGTGACCCGCACGCCGTACTCGAAGGCCACACCGCGGGCCGCGAGCCAGGTACGCAGGGGCCGGATGATCGAGTCGAACTGGTTGAGGCGGGTGCGGCGCACGCCGGCGAGGGTGTGCATGCGCGGGAACTCCTGCATGAAGCGCAGGAGATACCGCTTCAGCTCGATGGCGCTGTGCCAGTTCTGGAAGGCGAACGTCGTGCGCCACATCGCCCAGAAGTTGGTGGCGAAGAAGTGCGGCGAGAAGAAGTCCTCGATCCTGCGGGCGCCGATGACCGCTTCGGGCAGCACCAGCAGACGGGTCAGCTCCAGGCGGTCACGGGTGTCGAGGCCGTAGTCGGCGGCGTCCAGGATCGTGGTGCCCCGGCCGATCAGGCGGGCCTTGGCGTCGGTGGGCCACTTGGCGTTGAACTCGGTGATCTCCTCGCGCACCGACACCGTCTCGTCGGTGAGGGTGGGGATCGTCTCCAGGAGGTTCCACAGGCAGGTGTAGGCCTCCTCCTCCAGCATCCGTCCTCCCCGGGTGACGTACCCGGCGGGCTCGCCGCTGCCGTCCATCGAGCCGCCGGCGACGGGGAGTTCCTCCAGGACGTGGATGTGCTCGCCGGGGAAGCCGGCGTCGCGGACGAGGAAGGCGGCGGCCGCGAGGGAGGCGATGCCGCCGCCCACGAGGTAGGCGTGGGACGAGCGCGGAGCGTCTGCCATGACGTCCCTCCGTTCTGCCGCCCGGGTGTGCGGGCGGCCGACAGTGTTCAGGATCCTTCGCGCCGGACACCTGTTGTCGCTGTGCGGTGCGGTGCGCGGGGTGGCGCCGGGGTGCTCGGCGTGAGCGTGGCGGCCATGTCGTCAAGCCAACTCGTGGGGTGATCGCGGGGGCAGGGGCCACAGGTCCCTGCCCACCTGCCGATGGCCCCTGCCGGGCGGCCGGGCGGCCGGGCGGGCGGTGTGGGGAGGGCAAGTGCCCAGGACCGGTACGGCAGCCGGGCACGCCGACGGCCCGGCTGTGGAGCCGGGCCGTCGGAGGTGTCGACGCGGGGGAGGGTTCACCAGTGGCCGAGGACCTTCAGCCACAGCGCGCCCACACCCATCCAGATGACGATGTTCGCGCCGGCGGCGATCAGTCCCGTGCGCCACCATTCGCCGAGGGTGACGTACCCGCCGCCGAAGAGGACGGGGGCCGGTCCGGAGGCGTAGTGGGTCAGGCCGCCGTACAGGGAGCTGATGAAGCCGAGGACCGGGGCGGCCATCACGGGCGGTGCGCCGGTGGCCGTGGCGGCCGAGAGGAAGGCGGCGTACATCGCCGCCACGTGCGCGGTGTTGGAGGCGAAGAGGTAGTGGGAGAAGAGGTAGACCAGCGTGAGGATCACGAACGCCGCCTGCCAGCCCACCCCGTCGGTGGCCTTGGTCATGGTGTCCTGAACCAGCCGATCACCCCGAGTTCCTGGAGCCGACCGGCCATCATGACCAGGACGGAGAACCACACCAGCGTCGTCCAGGCCGACTTCTCCGCGACCAGGTCGCCCCACGTCAGTACGCCGGTGACGAGCAGCAGGGCCACACCGGTGAAGGCGGAGACGGTGGCCGACAGGTCCCGGACCTGGCCGCCGACCGACCACAGCAGGAGCAGCAGGACGAAGACCGCCGCCATGGTCCATTCCTGACGGGACATCCGGCCGAGCTCGGCGAGCTGGGCGCGGGCCCGACCCGGAGCCTGCGGCGTGGCACGGACGGTGGGCGGGAACACGCGGTACAGCAGGGCGGGGAGCACCAGCAGGGCGACCAGTCCGGGAACGATCGCCGCCAGCGCCCAGGGGGTCCAGGTGAGGTGGATGCCGTGGTCCGCGGCGAGTTTCTGCACCAGGGGATTGGCGGCCATGGAGGTCAGGAACATGGCACTGGTGACCGTGTTGATCTGCATGGCGGTGACGGTGAGGTAGGCGCCCAGTGTGCGGCGGCTCTCGTCACCGGGGTGCGAGCCGGCGTTGACGCTCAGCGAGCGGATGACCGGCTGGATGACACCGCCGGAACGGGCGGTTTTGCTGGGCGTGGCCGGGGCCGGCACGAGGTCGGTCAGGGTGATGCCGTACGCCAGCCCCAGGCTGCTGCGGCCCAGAGAGCGGACGAACAGCAGGGCGATACGACGGCCGAGGCCGGTCTTGGTGAAGCCGAGGGAGATGAAGAACGCCGCCACGATCAGCCAGATCGTCGGCTCGGAGAAGCCACCGAGCGCGACGTCCGGTTCCAGGGTCCCGGTGATCATCGTGACCGTCAGGCCGACCAGGGCGACCGCGCCCAGCGGCAGTGGTTGCAGGATCAGGCCGAGCACGGTGGCCGTGAAGACGGCCAGGACCGCCCACCCGCCGGACTTGATCCCGTCGGGCTCAGGCAGGAGATGGACGACCAGGCCCGCCAGGACCGGAACGATCCACTTCAGCGCCGTTCCCACGGTGACCGTCCCGGGCGGGGTGACGCTCTTGCCGGGCGCCGCCCCGGTGGGCGACCCCTCGGAGTCTTTGAAGGGAGCCATCTCCTCCATCCCATGGGTAGGGTCCGGCGTTCCTCGGAATCCACGGCCGGAACGGGGTCGATCTTGTGGGTCCACGGTGATGGAGGCGGATGCGGCCCGGGACCGGGCGACCGGCCCTGTCTCCTGGGGCCGAACGGCACCTGCCGGGTCCGTTGTGCGGAGAGCGGGTCGGCAAGTGCGCGGCCGCCGGTCACGTGGGCCGTTCGGTCGCGACGGTGGGGACCAATGGTCCCGGGCGGGGATGTTCGGCCACTGATCACGGGCGCCGGGGCCGAGAAGGATCGTGAGTGGATCGACAGGTCCGTACCGACCCCGCACAGGGAGCACAACCATGCCCAGGACCCCGCGAAGTGACGACTCGTCAGTTCCCAAGGCGGCACTCGGTCTCTCCGGCGCCACCGCACTCGTGGTCGGCTCCATCATCGGAACCGGGGTGTTCGCGCTCCCCTCGGCCCTCGCGCCGTACGGGCCGATCTCCCTCGTGGCGTTCGGAGTTGTCACGCTCGGAGCGCTCGCGCTGGCGGTGACCTTCGGGGCGCTGTCGAAGCGCGTCCCGGCGAGCGGCGGACCGTACGTCTACGCCCGTGAGGCCTTCGGCGAGTTCGCCGGATTCCTCAACGCCTGGTCGTACTGGATCACCGCGTGGGCGGGGAACGCCGCGATCGTGGTGGCCTGGGTCGGCTATGTCGAGGTGTTCGTCAACACCGGCCACAAGACCGCGATTTCGATACTCATCGCGCTGGTCGGACTCTGGATACCGGCCGCGATCAACCTCACCGGCGTCCGGAACACGGGCGCCTTCCAGGTGTTCACCACCGTGCTGAAGTTCGTCCCGCTGCTCTTCATGGCGACCATCGGGCTGCTGTTCGTCGACCCGCACAACTTCGGATCGTTCAACGCCAGTGGGCAGTCGGCGATGGGCGCGATCTCGGCCGCCGCGCCCATCGCGCTGTTCAGCTACATCGGCCTGGAGGCCGCTTCGGTGGTCGCCGGACGCGTCAGCGAGCCGGGCCGCAACGTGCCGCGCGCCACCGTCTACGGCACCCTCGCCTGCGCCGTCATCTACATCCTGGGCACCCTCGCGGTCTTCGGCACCGTCTCGCACGGTCAACTCGGCGCCTCCACCGCGCCGTTCACCGACGCCGCCAACAACATCCTCGGCGGCACCTGGGCCGGCGACACGGTCGCCGTCGCCGCCATCGTCTCCGGCATCGGCGCCCTGAACGGCTGGACCATGCTGTGCGCCGAGATGCCGTACGCCGCCGCCCGCGACGGGCTCTTCCCCGGAGCGTTCGCGAAACTGCGCGGCGAGAGCGGCGTCCCCGTCTTCGGCATCATCGCCTCGACGGTCCTCGCCTCGCTGATCACCGTGTTCAGCTACACGCGCTTCGAGGACGTGTTCACCAAGATCGTGCTGCTGAGCGTGCTCACGGCCGTGATCCCGTACCTGTTCTCCGCCGCCGCCCAGCTGTACTGGCTCCTGGTCCGCGGACGCGAGAGCAGCGCCGGCCGACGGCCGGCCCGGGACATCACCGTCGCCGTCCTCGCGATGGCCTTCTCGTACTGGGCGATCCAGGGAAGCGGCTACCAGACCGTCTACTACGGCCTGTTCGTCCTGCTGCTCGGTTTGCCGGTGTACATCTGGCTGAAGCGCAGCCAAGGGGTATACGTCTACGGCGAGGAACCGACCCGCGAGCCGGTCGCGGAGAGCCGGGCTCCCGAGACCGTCACACCGCCGGTCAAGCGGATCTCCCGCGGATTGCCCACCAGCCGCACCGGCGGCCTCCGGCGGAATCCCCGCCGGCACCGCGACTGACCGCAGCCCCCGCCTCGAGGGCGCTGTGGCCGGCACCCGAACTCGGCGCCGCCTGCCGGGCGTCGGGGCAGGACGGCGGCTCCCGGATCACCCTCACCGGGGCCGAAGGCCGGGGCAGGACCGAACTGCTGCCGCCGTACCGGGTGACCGACGACGTGTTCCCGTCGCCCGCACCGATCGCCTTCGACCAGCCGGAGAACCACCCGCACGACATCACGACCGCACTTGTGGCCACCTTGGAGGACTGAGCCATGCGTATCGTCATCGCCCTCGGCGGCAACGCCCTGCTGCACCGCGGCGAACGCCCCGACGCCGCCGTCCAGGAGGCCAACATCGACCGCGTGACCAACGCGATCGCGGCCCTCGCCCACGAGCACGAGATCGTGATCACCCACGGCAACGGCCCCCAGATCGGCCTGCTCGCCGCGGAGACCGCCGCCGACCCCGACCTCAGCGCTCCCTACCCGCTCGACCTGCTCGGCGCCCAGACCCAGGGCATGATCGGCTCTCTGCTGGCCCGCACCCTGCACGACGCCCTGCCCGGCCGCAGGATCGCCGCGCTGGTCACCCACACCCTCGTCCGGGCCGACGACCCGGCCTTCGAGCACCCCACGAAGTTCGTCGGCCAGGTGTACGCCTACGACGTGGCGTCCGCGCTCGCCCGCAAACGCGGCTGGCGCATCGGCGCCGACACGACCGGCTGGCGCCGCGTCGTACCCTCCCCGGCACCCGAGCGGATCCTGGAGACCGACACCGTCCACGGCCTGCTGGGCAGCGGCACGCTCGTCATCTGCGCGGGCGGCGGTGGTGTCCCGGTCACCGCGGACCACGACACCGGCGCGCTCACCGGGGTGGAGGCCGTCGTCGACAAGGACCTCACGGCAGCCCTGCTCGCCGAGGACCTGAAGGCCGACTTCCTGCTCATCCTCACGGACGTTCCCTGCGTCTACGACGGCTACGGCACCCCCGGCCAACAGCCCGTCCTCGGTGCCACTCCCGCACAGCTGCGCAGCGGCAGCTTCCCGGACGGCTCCATGGGGCCCAAGACCGAGGCCGCCGCCCGGTTCGTCGAGCGCACCGGCGCACTGGCCGCGATAGGGGCGCTGGACGCGGCGTACGAGATCGTCCACGGCCGGTCGGGCACCCTCGTCCGCCCCGACCTGCCCGTCGTATGAGCGCGTGACCCGACGCGGGAGGGCCGTTCGGCCCCACCAAGGGGTCGGACGGCATAGGTCAGTGCCCTGACCGGCCCTGCCGTCAGGAGAGGAGCCGAACGAGTATCGGTAGGGCATTCCAGTGCGGATCAAGGGAGAGAAGCGGCGATGACGACGACAGCGGCAGCCGGAACACGCACATCCGAGGCATGGCGCGGCTTCGCCGGCACCTCTTGGCGCGAGCGCGTCGACGTGCGTGACTTCATCCAGGCCAACTACACGCCGTACGAGGGCGACGCCGGCTTCCTGACCGGTCCCACCGACCGCACGCGTGCCGTCTGGGAGAAGGTCAGCGCCCTGTTCCCGGAGGAGCGCAGCCGGGGCGTCCTCGATGTGGACGCCGCCACCCCTTCCACGATCACCTCGCACGCCCCCGGATACATCGACCGCGAACGGGAGCTGATCGTCGGCCTGCAGACCGACGCCCCGCTGAAGCGCGCGATCATGCCGAACGGCGGCCTGCGCATGGTGGAGAACAGCCTCAGGGCCTACGGCTATGAGGCGGACCCGTTCGTCACAAGCGTCTTCGGCACCTACCGCAAGACCCACAACGACGGTGTCTTCGACGCCTACACCCCCGAAATGCGCGCCGCCCGCAAGGCAGGCATCATCACCGGACTGCCCGACGCCTACGGCCGCGGCCGGATCATCGGCGACTACCGCCGCGTGGCGCTGTACGGCACGGACCGGCTGATCGAGGCCAAGAAGGCCGAGCGGGCCATGCTCGACGCCTGCGCGTCCGTCGCCGACATCATCCGGGACCGGGAGGAACTCGCCGAGCAGATAAAGGCGTTGGGCGAGCTGACAAGGATGGCCGCCACGTACGGCTGCGACGTCTCCCGCCCCGCCGCCACCGCCCACGAGGCCGTCCAGTGGCTCTACCTCGGCTACCTCGCCGTCGTGAAGGAGCAGAACGGCGCCGCGATGTCGCTCGGCCGCACCTCCACCTTCCTCGACGTCTACCTCCAACGGGACCTGGAGGAAGGGGTCCTCGACGAGACCCGCGCCCAGGAACTGATCGACGACTTCGTGATCAAGCTTCGGATCGTACGGTTCCTGCGCACCCCCGAGTACGACGCCCTGTTCTCCGGCGACCCGACCTGGGTGACGGAGTCCATCGGCGGCATCGGCACCGACGGCCGCCCCCTGGTCACCCGCACCTCCTACCGCTTCCTGCAGACCCTCTACAACCTCGGCCCCGCACCCGAACCGAACCTGACGGTCCTGTGGTCGCCCCGACTCCCCTTCGCCTTCAAGGAGTTCTGCGCCCAGCTCTCGATCGACACCAGCGCCGTCCAGTACGAGTCCGACGAGCTCATACGCCCGCGCACCGGCGACGACACCGCGATCGCCTGCTGCGTGTCCGCGATGGAGGTCGGCAGGCAGATGCAGTTCTTCGGCGCCCGGGTCAACCTCGCGAAGGCGCTGCTGTACGCGGTCAACGGCGGCCGGGACGAGATGACCGGCGAACAGGTCGCGACCCCGACGCCCCCGCTGACCGGTGAGTACCTGGACTACGACGAGCTGTCGGCGGCGTACGACCACGTCCTGGACTGGCTGGCCCGGACGTACGTCAACGCGCTCAACGTCATCCACTACATGCACGACAAGTACGCCTACGAGCGCATCGAGATGGCGCTGCACGACTACGCCGTGCACCGGTTCATGGCCTGCGGCATCGCCGGCCTGTCGGTCGCCGCCGACAGCCTGTCCGCGGTCAAGTACGCACGGGTGAAGGTGTTCCGGGACGCCACCGGCCTCGCCGTCGACTTCCGCACCGAGGGCGACTTCCCGGCCTACGGCAACAACGACGACCGCGCCGACAGCATCGCCGTGGGACTGGTGCAGTCCTTCATGGCGAAGGTGCGCCAGTATCCCACCTACCGGGACGCCGAGCACACCCAGTCGGTCCTCACCATCACCTCGAACGTGGTCTACGGCAAGCACACCGGCAACACCCCCGACGGCCGCCGCGCCGGACAGCCCTTCGCCCCCGGCGCCAACCCGATGAACGGCCGGGACCGGCACGGAGTCGCCGCCTCCGCCCTCTCGGTGGCCAAGCTGCCGTACGAACAGGCCAGTGACGGGATCTCGTTGACGACGACGATCACGCCCGAGGGCCTGGGCCACGCGCCCTTCGAGCGCGCCGGACACCTGGTGGGCATCCTCGACGCCTACATGTCGGCGGGCGGCTTCCACATGAACGTCAACGTGCTGGACCGGGCCACGCTGGAGGACGCGATGGAACACCCGGAGAACTACCCGGACTTGACGATCCGTGTCTCCGGCTACGCCGTCAACTTCGTCCGCCTGACCCGCGAGCAGCAGCTCGACGTGATCAGCCGTACCTTCCACGGATCGCTGTGAGTGCCGTGCGCACCGCGACCACCGGCCGGATCCACTCCTGGGACCTGTCCACCGGCGTGGACGGCCCCGGGACCCGGTTCGTCCTCTTCGTCGCCGGCTGCCCGCTGCGGTGTCTGTACTGCGCCAACCCCGACACCTGGCACATGCGCGACGGCCGGGAGACGAGCGTCGACGCGGTCATGGGGGAGATCGGGAAGTTCCGCGACTTCGTCACCACGGCCGGCGGCGGGGTCACCGTCACCGGCGGCGAGCCGCTGCTCCAGCCGGCGTTCACCGCGGAAGTCCTGCGCCGCTGCAAGGAGGCCGGCCTGCACACCGCGCTCGACACCTCCGGCTTCCTCGGCGCCCGGGCCACCGACGAACTCCTCGCCGACACCGACCTGGTGCTCCTCGACATCAAGTCCTTCGACGTCAACGCCTACCGGAAACTGACCGGAGGCGAACTCGCCCCCACCCTGAACTTCGCCACCCGCCTCGACCGGCTCGGCGTCCCGATGTGGATCAGGTACGTCCTGGTCCCGGGCTGGACCGACGATCCGCAGGCCGTGGACGCGCTGGCGGGTTTCGTGGCGGAACTCGGCACGGTCGAGCGGGTCGACGTGCTGCCCTTCCACAAACTCGCCACCGAGAAATACGAAGCCCTCGGCATCCCCTTCCCGTTGCGTGACAACCCGGTACCCGACCCGGCCCTGATCGAGAACGTCCGGGAACGCTTCACGAGGCACGGCGTCCGGGCCTATTGATCTCCGGTCCCATGACCGGCATCGGCTGCGGCATGCCCGCAGGGCCCAAGGGTGTCCCGCCGCTCATCAGCAGCCCTTCGCGTCGGCGTCCGGGCAAGTGCGGTCGCTCTCCACCGCCGGCACCGCGGTGCGCAGATCCTGAAGTGCGTGACCGAGGCGGGGATCGGCGAACTCGTAGCGGGTACGGCGGCCGACCGGCACGGCGACGACGAGACCGCAGTCGCGCGGACACGCCAGGTGGTCGGAGAGCCGGGTCCGGGAGATGCCCAACTCCTCGGCCGGATCGGAGGGGTGGGCCGGGGGCTCGCGCAGGGGGAGCAGCAGACGGCAGCGGATCGGGTCGGCGAGGGCACGGCCGAAACGGGTCAGCACCTCAGATCCTGAATTCAGGAGATCCCGTACTGGAGGGTGGGCCGTCGGTGGCTCAGTGGTCGTGGGGGCCGGGGCGGTGGACGGGACCGTGGGCGTCGTCGCAGTGCCCGTCACGGTCGTCGGCGGTGGCGCCGGTGATCTGGAGAAGATCCGGGGCGTCCTCGCCCAGGTGGTCGACCTGCAGCGTGGCGTGACCGATGCGGTACTCCTCCAGGAGCATCTTCTGCAGGCCGCGGCGCACGGCGTGGCAGTCGCCGCCAGGCTCCACCAGGACGTGGGCTGACAGGGCGCTCTGACCGGAGGTGATCGTCCAGACGTGCAGGTCGTGCACCTCGACCACGGTGTCCTGCGCGGCCAGGCGGTCGCCCAGGACGTCGGGGTCGATTCCGGCGGGCGCGGCTTCGAGGAAGATCCGTCCGGAGTCGCGGACCAGGCCGTACCCGGCCTTGAGCATCAGGAGCACCACGAGCAGGGAGGCGATGGCGTCCGCGCGGGCGAAGCCGGTGGTGAGCACGACGGCTCCGGCGACGGCGGTGGCGATGAAGCCGAACAGGTCGGTGAGGATGTGCTGGTAGGTGCCCTCGACGTTCAGCGAGGTGCGGTTGGCCCTGGAGATGCACCAGGTGGCAGCCAGGTTGACCACCACTCCGGCCAGGGCGGTGACGAGGACCAGGCCTCCGGTGACCTCCGGCGGGGAGACGAGCCGACGTACCGCCTCGTAGGCCAGCCAGACCGAAAGGAGCAGCAGGGTCAGGCCGTTGGCCTGTGCGGACAGGATCTCCACGCGCTTGAGGCCGTAGGTGAAGTGCCCCTTCGCGGGGCGGGCCGCCAGTCGCATGGCGATCAGTGCCAGCACGATGGAGGCGACGTCGGTGAGCATGTGCGCGGCGTCCGAGATCAGCGCCAGCGAGTTGGCCGCGACCCCGACCACGACCTCGGCCAGCATGAACACGCTGATCAGCGCGAGGGCGATCGTCAGCCAGCGCCGGTCGGCGTCCGCGGACACTCCGTGGGAGTGGCCGGAGTGACCGCCGCCGTCGTGGTCGTGGCCGCCGTGCTCGTGGTCGTGATGGTCGGACACGGGAGCTCCCAGGGTCGCGGTCTTGCGTCGGCGGAGGGCAAGTCAATCGCGTCCCGGAGGGTTTCACCAAAGCCTGCAATGAGCACCGTTACCACTGTCACCTGCGGCGATGCCGGAACCGCCTCAGCGGCAGCCGCGGCGTGCCCGGCGCTCGACCGTACTGACAATCCGTGCCCGAGGAACTGGCCGAGGATCTCGTGACGGTCCTCGACGAGTTCGACCGCACGAGGGCGCTGATGACGGACGCCTAGGTCCTGTCCGGAGTTTGATCATGAATGCGGTGCGATGCTGCGGAGCCGGAGCATCGCACCGCACAGGTGGAGCCCGGCCTCGTAGCTCTGCGGGGTCCTGTCGAAGCGGGTCGCTGTGCCGCGCCAGTTCCGCAGGCGGTTGATGCATCGCTCCACGGTGTTGCGTTCGGTGTACAAGTCCGCGTCGTGGCTGACGGGGCGGCCGCCGCGGGAGCCGCGCTTCTTGCGGTTGGCGGCCTGGTCCGCCCTCTCCGGGATCACCCCGCGGATCCCTCGTCCTCGCAGGTATCGGCGGTTGCGGCGGGAGGAGTAAGCCTTGTCGGCGGCCACCGCGTCCGGCCGGGTCTTCGGGCGTCCGGCCGGCCCGCGCACCTTGATCCGCTCCAGGACCGGGACGAACTGCGGGCTGTCGCCGGCCTGTCCTGGCGTGAGGACGAACGCCAGCGGGCGACAGCGCCGGTCTGCCGCCCGGTGGATTGTGCTGGTCAACCCGCCCCGGGAACGCCCCGGTTCAGCAGCCTTCAAGCGGGCGCGGTGCCGTCGGCGGGTCCGGTGCCGTTCAACGCGGCTGTCGGCGTCGGGTTGTCCCTCTCGCGGCTCTTGTTCCTTCGGGACGCCCCCTTTTCGGACTCGACGGCTGCCTCCGGGGCCGCCAACTGCTCCGCATCGAGGATCATCCCGGCGGCGTGGTGGTGGGCCCGAGACGTCGCGGAGTCCACGCTGACCAGGCCCATGTCGGTCTCACCGCGCGCGGCTTCCTCGGCGATCAGCGCCTCCATCAGCTGCTGGAAGGCGCCCTGCCCCACCCGGATGCGGAAGCGGTCGTAGGTGCTCTGCCAGGGCCCGAACTCGTTCGGCAGGTCCCGCCAGGGGCTGCCGGTGCGGAAGCGCCACATCACCGCGTTGAAATGTTTCCGCAGGTCGGGGATGGGTCCGACCGCGGCGATCGGGAGATGGGGCTCGATCAGGGCCCACTGCTCGTCGGTGAGATCGCCGACTTCAGGATCTGGCCCCTCTTGTGCTTGCGACGTAGACCTCCCGCCCTGCGATTCACCGGCACCGTGGACCTCGACCAGGACCTCGACCAGGACCTCGACCAAGACCTGGACCGACTGCGGATGAGAGGGCCCTGCCTCTTCGGCGCCGTGAAGGGTGCCTGCCGGGAGCTCTCCCAGGTCAGGCACCCTTTCTTCTGGGCCTAGAAGAAGCCGAGCTTCTTCGGCGAGTAGCTCACCAATAGGTTCTTGGTCTGCTGGTAGTGCTCCAGCATCATCTTGTGGTTCTCACGGCCGATACCGGACTGCTTGTAGCCGCCGAACGCCGCGTGCGCGGGGTACGCGTGGTAGCAGTTGGTCCACACCCGGCCCGCCTGGATCGCCCGGCCCGCGCGGTACGCCGTGTTGATGTCCCGGGTCCACACACCGGCGCCGAGACCGTACAGCGTGTCGTTCGCGACCTTGATCGCGTCGTCGAAGTCGTCGAACGACGCCACCGAGACCACCGGCCCGAAGATCTCCTCCTGGAAGATCCGCATCCGGTTGTCGCCCTCGAAGATCGTCGGCTGGACGTAGTAGCCGCCCTTCAACTCGCCGTCGTAGTCGAGACGTTCACCGCCCGTGAGGACCTTCGCGCCCTCCTGCCGGCCGATGTCCAGGTAGGAGAGGATCTTCTCCAGCTGGTCGTTGGAGGCCTGGGCCCCGATCATCGTGTCGGTGTCGAGGGGGTGCCCCGGCTTGATCAACTCCGTGCGGGCGACAGCCGCTTGGAGGAAGTCGCCGTAGTGGCCGCGCTGCACGAGCGCCCGGGACGGGCAGGTGCACACCTCGCCCTGGTTGAGCGCGAACATCGTGAAGCCTTCGAGCGCCTTGTCGAGGAAGTCGTCGTTCGCCGACGACACGTCGTCGAAGAAGATGTTCGGAGACTTGCCACCGAGTTCCAGCGTGACCGGCTTGATGTTCTCCGAGGCGTACTGCATGATCAACCGCCCCGTGGTGGTCTCGCCGGTGAAGGCGACCTTCGCCACGCGAGGGCTGGACGCGAGCGGCTTGCCCGCCTCGACGCCGAAGCCGTTGACGATGTTCACCACGCCCGGCGGCAGCAGGTCCGCGATCAGGCTCATCCAGTAGTGGATGGACGCCGGGGTCTGCTCGGCGGGCTTGATGACGACCGCGTTGCCCGCCGCGAGCGCCGGGGCCAGCTTCCAAGTCGCCATCAGGATGGGGAAGTTCCACGGGATGATCTGCGCCACGACACCGAGCGGCTCGTGGAAGTGGTACGCCACCGTGTCGTCGTCGACCTCGCTCAGCGAACCCTCCTGCGCCCGGATCGCCCCCGCGAAGTAGCGGAAGTGGTCGATGGCGAGCGGGATGTCGGCGGCGAGGGTCTCGCGGACCGGCTTGCCGTTCTCCCAGCTCTCCGCGACCGCGAGCGGTTCTAGGTGCGCCTCCATCCGGTCGGCGATCTTGAGCAGGATGTCGGACCGCTCGGTCACCGACGACCGGCCCCAGCCCGGCGCCGCCGCGTGTGCCGCGTCCAGCGCCCGCTCCACGTCCTCCGCGGTGCCGCGCGCGATCTCCGTGAACGGCTGCCCGTTCACCGGGGACGGGTTCTCGAAGTACTGCCCGCGGGCCGGCGGCACGTACTCGCCGCCGATGAAGTGGTCGTAGCGCGCCTGGTAGGAGACGATCGCGCCCTCGGTGCCGGGTGCCGCGTAACGGGTCATGCTGGTGTGCCTCCCGGAGCAGTGCTGCCCGCCGTTGGGCAGCTCTCGGCGCGAGGCTAGGGAGCTGGACGTTGCATGTACGTTGCGGTGCCTCCCGCGAGGTGCGTCAGCTGCGTCATGTCAGCGGCCCGTCGCGCGGGACCAGGTACCCGGTGCCGCCAACTCCGACTCCAGGGTCGCGAGCCGGGAGCGCACCGGTGCGGTCGGACGTATCGCCGCGAGCGCCCGCCACACGTCGAGGTCGTCCTCGCCCCAGGGCGTGTGCGCCCAGTCGGCCAACAGGTCGGGGTCGCGGCGGGCGATCAATGCCGTACGGAGGCCGTCCGCCAGGCGGGCCCTGAGCCGTACCACCGCCGGAGCCTGCGAACCCGGCAGCAGCGGACCCGTGTACGCCCTCGCGGCTCCCGTGACGGCACCTCCTTCCAGCCGCCGTTCGACGATCGCCACATCGGACTCGACCGGCAGCGTGAGCCGATAGGGACGCGAGGCCAGCAGACCGGGCCCCAACAGCCTGCGCAGCCGGGCCAGTTCGGCCCGCAGTGTCACCGGCGGCACCGACTCGTCCTCGTACAGCGCGCACAGCAGCTCGTCACCGCTCAGCCCCTCGGGATGCCGGGCCAGCAGCACCAGGATCTCGCTGTGCCGACGACTCAGCCTCATCTTGCGTCCGCCGACGCACAGTTGGGCCTCGTCCCGGCCGAGCGCGGTCAACTCGGGTCCGTCGACCGACGTGTGCTCCGGGGCGAGCAGCGCCAACTGCGACTCGGCGGCCCGTGCCACCGCCTGTACGAAACCCAGGCTGTGCGGATGCGCCAGCCCGTCTCCGCCGGTGATGTCCACGGCACCGAGCACCCGACCGGTGCGCGGATCGTGCACCGGAGCCGCCGCACACGTCCACGGCTGCACCCGCCGGATGAAGTGCTCGGCCGCGAACACCTGCACCGGCCGGTCCACGGCGACCGCCGTACCCGGAGCGTTCGTCCCGACCGCGCTCTCCGCCCAGCGCGCACCCGGCACGAAGTTCATCCGGTCGGCCTTCCGCCGGGTCGCCGGATGCCCCTCGACCCACAGCAGCCTGCCCTGCGCGTCGCACACCGCGAGCAGATGCTCGCCGTCCGCGGCGAACGTGCCCATCAACTCCCGGATCAGCGGCATCACCCGCGCCAGCGGATGCTGCGCGCGATAGACGCACAGGTCGCCGTCCGTGAGTTCCACGTTCGCCGTGCCCTCGGGACCGACACCGGCACGTGCCGAACGCCGCCAGGAGTCCGCCACCACCGAGCGCACCGGCTGCGCCACCGTGCCCGCCACGGCGAACGTCTCGTGCGCCCGGCGCAGGACCCGCACCCGCTCGGCAGGGTCGGCCCCCGGTTCCAGGGCCACCCATGGATCGGTCAACTCGGCCTCCCAGGACGGCGACACGGCGTCGCGAGTACCGCGATACGGCGGTGACACGCCCGCGATACGGCGGGGAAACGCCTGCGGACATCGTCACTCCGCGGAAGGGTACGGACAACCGTTTCGACCGGGACGGTCCGAACGCGGCACATCCCGGTCGGATCAGGCGTGGAGCAGGCGCGGATCGGACTCCGGCCCGGTTCGGATCAGGCCGAAGTGACCAGCCTTATGTAGCGAGTCCAGTCCCAGTTCGGCCCCGGATCGGTGTGGTCGGTGCCCGGCACCTCGTAGTGCCCGATGATGTGGGACCGGTCCTTGGGGAGCCCGTACTTCGCGCAGATCGCCGCCGTGAGCCTGGCCGACTGCTCGTAGAGCGCGTCGGTGAAGTACGCGGGCTGATCCACCCAGCCCTCGTGTTCGATACCGATGCTGCGGGTGTTGTAGTCCCAGTTCCCCGCGTGCCAGGCGATGTTGGCCTCCCGGACGCACTGCGCCACATGCCCGTCGGCCGACCTCACGAGGTAGTGCGCGGACACCTTCTTCTTCGGATTCTGGAAGATGGACAGCGTCGAGGAGTACGTCTCCTGGGTGACGTGGATGACCACGTAGTCGACGGGACAGGTGCTGGGGCGGTCGGACGCCGTGTAGTTGTAGGAGGTCGCCGGCTGCCACTCGGCCTTCGGATAGTCGACGGCCTGAGGTTGAGCGTCGGCCTGTGGGGCGGGGAGTAACGCGTACGGGACGGCGGCGAGGGCGGCGCCCTTCAGGAGCCATCGCCTGCTCGGGAGCGGTGTTGCCCGTTCCATGGTCGGGTTGCCTTTCGGTTCAGTGCCGGAGGGCCGCCGCGGTCGCACGCAACCGCTCGTGCAGCCCTCGGTGAGTCTCGCTCGCGGGCAGCCACTCTTTGCGGATCTTGGCCACGCAGGTGTAGTTGGTGTCGCACACGTTGGCCAACGGCGATTCGACCGCCTGGGTGGCGAATTGGTAGGCGTCGAGTTCACTGAACCCGTAGTCCCGCACCAGCCAGCGCACCAGGTCGAGCTGGGAGATGCGGAACGCGTCCTCCAGCGGGCGTGCCGAACCCGTCGAGATGATGTGCGTGTCCGACTCGATGCGCGGCCAGGGAGTCGCGACGCCCTTGAGCAGCTCCACGATCACCACGGTGTTCATCGCGCACTCGACCGCGACACCACAGGTCTCGCCCTCGCCCTGCCGGGCGTGCCCGTCGCCGAGGCTGAGGAGCGCGCCCTCGACGTTGACCCCGAGATAGCAGGTGACTCCGGCCCGCATCTCGGGTGTGTCCATGTTCCCGCCGTGCGCGTCGGGCACCAGCGCCGACCGCACCTCCAGGTTGGCGGGGGCCACGCCCACCGTGCCGTGCATCGGGTCGAGGGGCAGCTCGACTTCGATGTCGCTGTCCCGCGCGCGGAACAACGCCGTACGGCGGGTGCGGTCCAACTGCCAGATCCAGACGGTCTCCGGAAGCGGCGGCTGCAGTGTCGCCGTGGTGTGTGTCGAGGTGAGCGCGCCGAAGAGGGGGACCGTGGTGGAGGCGGCCCAGTCGCGGGCCGGTTCGATCGACACGAAGTGCACGGCGACCGTGTCGCCCGGCTCCGCGCCCTCCACATGGAAGGGACCGGTCTGCGGATTGAGGAACGGGAACTCGCACACCTCGGACACCAGGTCCTTCTCGGACCGCACCCGCCCGGCGAAGCAGTCCTCCGTGTACAGGTCGAGAACCGTGCCGGGCGCGATGCGTGCCACGGGAGGCGCACCGCCGAACGTCCAGGCGTACTCGCCCGGTTCGGGCCGAACCGTCAGGATCCGTGGGTCGTTCATGGCTGTACTGCTCCGTTCTGAGGAGAACCGCTGAAGACGGGTGCGTCGAGATGGACACGGGCGGTCTCGGCTATTCGCTCGGGGTGGCGCCGCAGCAGAACCAGCAGCACCACGACCCCTGCCGCCATCCAGACGCCGACGACCGGTCCGGCGTACGAGACGGGAGCGGTCAGCTCGGTGACGAAGTCGAAGACCGGGAGGCCTGCCGCGGTGAGCAGGGCCGGGACGAATGCCACGATCCCCAGGAGGGGCACCAGCAGGTGCCGTACCGGCTTGAGCAACTCGCGTCCGCGGCGCAGGAAGTAGCCCGCACAGGCCAGGTTCACGACGATGTAGACGCCGATGACGACCGTGACGATCACGGTGGCCAGCAGGAGGAACGCGGTCACCGGGTCGTAGCCGAAACCGAGGCCCAGTACGGCGCCCACCGCGACGACGGTCTGCACGGCGATTCCGGTGACGGGGGAGCGGTGGCGGGGGTGCAGCGTTGCGAGGACGCGGGGGAGTACCCGGATGCGGGCCAGGGCGAAGGCGGTGCGGGTCGAGACGGTGGCGCACGCGTTGGCGTTGGCGATCGTCGAGTTGACCACGGCCAGGAACACCAGCACCCAGAACAGGCCGAACGACGCGCGTGCCACCCCCTCCCAGGACGCCGCGCCGGAGGCACCGAACCCGGCGAAGCGGTCCGGGCCGAAGTACACCGTCATGGCGTAGGTCGTCAGCACGTAGAACAGGCCGATACCGAGGGCCGCGCCGAGCACCGCGCGGTGCATCGTCCGGCGTGGGTCCCGGGTCTCCTCGGCGAGCGGTGCCGCGGCCTCGAACCCGGCGAACGCGAGCACTGTGTAGACCGAGCCTGCGAAGACACCGCCGAGCCCCGAGTGGTCCTTCCCCGTGTGCGAAGTGCCGAACACCGACGGGGTGTTGGCGCTGCCGGCCCTGCCGATCAGCCAGATGGCGAAGACCAGGAAGACAAGGATCTCGAAGACGCCGAGGACCGTGCCGAAGCGGGCGGAGGCGCGCACTCCGAACCAGCCGGCCGCCGCGATGATCGCCGCGCCCGCGAGTGCCCACGGCCACCACAGGCTCTCCGGATACGAGGACCACTCCTGGTGCAGGGTGCCTGCCGTGGTGAAGCCGAGTTGGAGGAGCAGCAGCGGTGGGACCAGTGCCTCCACGAAGACGTAGCCCCAGCCGACCAGGAAGCCGACGGCCGGATGCAGTCCCTGCGCCGCGTATGTGGCCACCGAACCGGCGGCGGGCAACTCCCGGGCCAGCTCCGCCACACAGGACGCGGTGAACAGACAGGCCACCAGCGCGATCAGTACCGACAGCGGCAGACTGCCGCCCGCGAAGGCCGCGCCCGACGGGATCGACGCGGCGACCGCGGCGGCCGGCGCCATCGCCGTGACGCTCTGGAAGAGAACCTCGCGCAGGCCGACGGCATCCCGCCGCAGCCCCTGAACTGTCTCCGCCGACACGTGAATCCCCCCTCGTCCACCTGTCCATCCGTGCACGCCCGCCGCCGTCACGACACGACGGCTGCGTCTCGCGTGAATCACGGTACGGCGCTTGCGGGTTGGGCAGTAGGGCGTGGCGTGCTTCCGTGGACGACGGAGGATCTGTGGAAAACCCGGCCACTCGGAAGAGTGAAGTCGTTTGTGTTTCAGGCCTGTTCGGCCACGATGTCCACAGCCCGTTCAGCCACCGCCGCCGGGTCGTCGAGCACGGCCCGCACCACCGAGTGCGCGGCCCCCAGCAGCGGCCCCTCGGGCCCCAGCAGCGACACCGACACCGGACAGGGCGGCCCCGCAGTGCGCCGCGCCAACTCGGCCTCCAGCGAAGGCAGCAGCCAGGGCGCGAGCCCGGACAGCGCGCCGCCCAGCACCACCAGTTGCGGATCGAGCAGGTTGACCGCGCCGGTCAGGGCGATTCCGAACGCGGTACCGGCGTCGTACAGAGCACGTCGTACCGCTTCGTCGCCGTCGGCGGCGCGGGTGGCCAGCAGACCGACCCGGTCCGCGCCGGGCTCAAGGCCGGCGGCGCGCAGTACCGCCTCCTCGCCCGCGTACTGTTCGAGGCAGCCGCGCCCCCCGCACGCGCATTCCGGCCCGTCCGGGTGGACCGGCACATGCCCCAACTCGCCCGCGAATCCGCGCGTTCCGCGCAGCAGCCCGCCGTCCACCACGACCGCCGCGCCGATACCGATCTCGGCCGACACGTGCAGGAAGTCACGCGGGGTGGTCTCGCCCAGCCAGAGTTCGGCGAGCCCGCCGAAGTTGGCCTCGTTGTCCACCGTGGGCGGGAGTTCGGTGGGCAGCAGGGCGCCGAGATCCGTGTCGTGCCAGCCGAGGTTCGGGGCGCGGACGACCGTACGGCCGTCGCGGGCAACCAGACCGGGCACGGCGACCGCGAGCCCGGCCGGCCACAGGCCCTCCGCGTCCGCCTCGGCGACGACCTGCCGTACCAGCGCGGTGAGTTCGGCGAGCACCGGCTCGGGGGAACGGCCGCGGTTCACTCCGTGCCGCACCGCCCGGGCCCGTATCTCGCCGCGCAGATCGACCGCGCAGACGGCGAGATGGTCGACCCCGACCTCCGCGCCGATCCCGGCCGGACCGCGCCCGCTGACGGCGAGCGCCGATCCGGGGCGGCCCACCCGGCCGGGCCGCTCGGGGCCCAGTTCTTCGAGGAGTCCGGACCGGATCAGCTCGTCCACCAGCGTCGACACCGCCGCACGGGTCAGCCCGATGCGCGAGGCGACGGCCGCACGCGAGAGCGGACCCTCGGCGCTTACCGTGTGCATCACCCGGGCGAGATTGCGGCGGCGCATGCCCTGCTGGGTGTCGGGCAGGGCACGTCCGGGCCGGGCGGGGTGCGCCTCGTGCAGCGGTGCGGTCATGCCTCCCTCAGCCCTCGATCGGTGTGCGTCAACGGCCGCTCGGGTCGCGTTCGAGCAGCGGAGCCGCGTCGGAGAGTACCCCGGAGATCCTGGCGAACGTCGCCTCGTCCCGCTCCACGGCGTCCAGCACCGGCCCGGCGGCCGTGTTCCAGCGGCGGGCCACCGCGGCCGGGTCCTCGCCGGTCAGCAGGCCCGCGGCCTGCGCGGCAGCGCCGAGCGCGACCAGTTCCCTCGCCTCGGGCACCTGGACGGGACGCCCCGACAGCCGCCGTACCGTCTCCTGCCAGGCCGTGCCCCGCGCGCCCCCGCCGATCAGCAGCAGCGGTGTCGTGCGGTCCGCGTCCTCGTCGAGGACCAGGTCGAGCGCGCCCAGCAGGGCGTGTACGGCACCGTCGTAGGCGGCCTGGAGGAGCTGGCCGCCGGTGGTGTCGTGACGCAGGCCGTGCAGGAGGCCCGAGGCGTTGGGGAGGTTCGGGGTGCGCTCGCCGTCCAGGTAGGGGAGCAGCGTGACCGACGTGCTGGGTTCCACGGCCTCCCGGTCCAGGCCGAGCAGGGTCGCGATCCGGTCGACGGCGAGGGTGCAGTTCAGGGTGCAGGCCAGGGGCAGCCAGTCGCCGTGCGCGTCGGCGAAACCCGCGACCGTGCCGGACGGGTCGGCGGGGCGGTGCTTCGACACGGCGTACACCGTGCCCGAGGTGCCGAGGCTGAGCACGGGCGCGCCGGGGCGCAGGCCGAGGCCCAGCGCGGCGGCCGCGTTGTCGCCGGTTCCGGGGGCGACGAGAGTGCCCTTGGAGAACGGCAGGCCGTGGCAGTCCCGCACGGTGCCCGCCACCTCGCCCGGTCGCACCACCCGGGGCAGCAGCGCCGGGTCGAGCCCGACATGCCGGAGGATCTCCTCGTCGTACGACTCGGTCCCCGAGGCCCACCAGCCGGTGCCGGAGGCGTCACCGCGGTCGGTCGTGCCCTGGCCCGTGAGCCGTTCGGTGAGGTAGTCGTGGGGGAGGCGTACGGCCGCCGTTGCGCGCACGGCCTCCGGCTCGTGCTCGGCGAGCCAGGCCCACTTCGTGACTGTGAAGGAGGCGCCCGGCACACTGCCGGTGCGCTCCGCCCAGGCCTTCGGGCCGCCCAGTTCCTCGATCAGACGGGTGGCCTGCGGCGCCGACCGTACGTCGTTCCACAGCATGGCCGGACGTACCGGCTCGCCCTGGGCGTCCAGGGTGACCAGGCCGTGCTGCTGGCCGCCGATCGACACCGCCGCCGCCTCGTGAGCCGCGTCCCCGCACTGGCGCAGGGCCTCGCACAGGGCGTCCCACCACTGGCGGGGGTCGCTCTCCCGGCCCGCCCCCGAGGAGACGGTGTGCGGCGCCTGGCCACTCGCGACGATCTGGCCGGTGGACACGTCGACGACCAGTGCCTTGGTGGACTGGGTGGACGAATCCACACCGACGACGAGCGGACCCTCGGCTGCTGACATCGGGTTTCTCCCTTGTGTGCGGCATGTGTCTCCGCCCGGAGACACATTGTCCCTTCCCAGAGACGCTCCGGCATACTAATTTGTAAACCGCCATGACGAAATAGTCGGAGCGAAGCAACAAGGAGCCGCGTCATGAACTACCAGCCCACCCCCGAGGACAGGTTCACCTTCGGCCTGTGGACCGTCGGCTGGCAGGGAAGGGACCCGTTCGGCGACGCCACCCGCCGCGCCCTCGACCCGGTCGAGACGGTGCAGCGGCTGTCCGAGCTCGGCGCCCACGGTGTGACCTTCCACGACGACGACCTGATCCCCTTCGGGTCCTCGGACACCGAGCGCGAGTCGCACATCAAGCGCTTCCGCGAGGCCCTCGACGCGACCGGCATGAAGGTGCCGATGGCGACCACCAACCTCTTCACGCACCCCGTCTTCAAGGACGGTGCGTTCACCGCGAACGACCGCGACGTGCGCCGCTACGCCCTGCGCAAGACGATCCGCAACATCGACCTCGCGGTCGAGCTCGGCGCCGAGACCTACGTCGCCTGGGGCGGCCGCGAGGGTGCCGAGTCCGGCGCGGCCAAGGACGTGCGCGTCGCTCTCGACCGCATGAAGGAGGCCTTCGACCTCCTCGGCGAGTACGTCACCGACCAGGGCTACAGCATCAAGTTCGCCATCGAGCCCAAGCCGAACGAGCCCCGCGGCGACATCCTGCTCCCCACCGTCGGCCACGCCCTGGCGTTCATCGAGCGCCTGGAGCGCCCCGAGCTCTACGGCGTCAACCCCGAGGTCGGCCACGAGCAGATGGCCGGGCTCAACTTCCCGCACGGCATCGCCCAGGCCCTGTGGTCGGGCAAGCTCTTCCACATCGACCTCAACGGCCAGTCCGGCATCAAGTACGACCAGGACCTGCGCTTCGGCAACGGCGACCTGCGTGCCGCCTTCTGGCTGGTCGACCTCCTGGAGAGCGCCGGTTACGCCGGCCCGAAGCACTTCGACTTCAAGCCGCCGCGTACCGAGGACCTCGACGGCGTGTGGGCGTCGGCAGCCGGCTGCATGCGCAACTACCTGATCCTCAAGGAGCGTTCGGCCGCGTTCCGCGCCGACCCGGTGGTCCAGGAGGCGCTGCGCGCCTCGCGTCTGGACGAACTGGCGCAGCAGACCGCCGCGGACGGCCTCAAGGCGCTGCTCGCGGACCGCTCGGCGTTCGAGGACTTCGACGTGGAGGCCGCCGCCAAGCGCGGGATGGCCTTCGAGCAGCTCGACCAGCTCGCCATGGACCACCTCCTGGGAGCACGCGGCTGACGGCACGCACGCACGCGTGCGTCACTCACGAACCCGACTGTGACCGGCCCCCGCACGGAATGCTCGGAATCATGCGATCCATGGCATGAGTCCGTATCAACCACCGCGCGGGGGTCGCGTCATGACCTCTGCGCGGCGACTCTTGTCGGTATGGCCATGCCGCCCGTACCGCCTCGACCGCCCGGGCCACCGGACGCCACCCCGCCTCAAGGGGGCGGCTTCGGACCACCTCCCGGAGACTTCGGGCACGGATCGGGAGGGGGCTACGGAGACTACGAACCGCCGCCCCGTAGGCGCCCCCGACCGCTGTTCGTCCTGCTCACCGTGATCGTGGCGGCCGGAGCCGTCGTCGCCGTCGCGCTGATGGTCTTCGGGGGACACGACTCACCGGACAAGAAGCAGCCGACGGAGAGCAGTTCGAGCAAGAGCCCGTCCCTGAGCCTTCCGACGAAACTGCCCACCAGCCTGCCGACCAAGCTTCCGACGGCGCTTCCCACGAAACTTCCCTCGGAACTGCCGAGCGGGATCCCGAGCGACATCGAGTCGGTGCTCCCGTCCCTGCTCGGCTAGTTCCCTCAGGAGCCGACGGCTCCTAGATGCCGTGGGGCAGCTTCACGTACACCAGGGTCGTCTCCACGCCGCTGTCGACGAGCCGTCCCTGCGCGTCGAACGCTCCCGCTCCGTCCGTCATCCCGAAGTCGTTGTCATTGACCAGGGCGAGCGTGTCGCGGTCCACGCGCGCGACGCCCTCGATCTTCTGCGGCACCCGGGAAACGGTCCCCAGGTCCACGACCAGCTTCTTGGCCAGAACCGGGACACCCGCGGCGGCAGGGTCGTCGAGCTGCTCCAGGGACGGGGACGTCGTGTCGTCGTCGTAGCGACCGCCGAGGATGTTCGACTTCCGCTCCAGCTCGACGAGTTGGAGCCGGGCGGCCTTGTCGGTGCGCTCCTCGACGAGCAGCCGGTCACCGCCCACGGCGACCACCGAAGAGATCTTGAGCTCCGACGTGTCGTCCTCGCTCGGGTCGACCACGTCCACCGGGTCGAAGCGGTACGCGTACTCCGCCGTGACCGCCTTCTTCTTCGTGGAGAAGCGCAGCAGACGGGTGTTGAGCGACGCGTTCCCGGCGTCTCCGTCCGGCAGCGACAGGGGGCTCTGCAGGGCCATCACGAGGTCACCGCCGGGCAGTTGGGCGAGCCCCTCGAAGCCTCGGTTGATCTTCCGGTGCAGCAGTACGGCCGGCAGCGCCTCCACCACCGGGTAGTCGGCCCCGGTCAGACGCAAACCCTTGGGCACGTACCGCGTGAGCACCTTCCCGCGCGCGGAGACGTGCACCAGGGAAGGGCCGTATTCGTCGACGAGCCAGAACGAACCGTCCCCGGCCCGCACGACGCCCTCCGTGTCCAGCCCGTTCGGGTTGTACGACAGTGGCGTCTGCGCGTCGTACGAGTACGGCGCCTCGTCGCGTCCCTGCTGGTTCGACAGCCCCGTGACGCCCTTCCCGGAGGACGTGGTGATCGGGATGGCGTCCAGAACCTTCATCGTGTCCCCGGAGACACGGATCTTCACGATCGCCGGGTCGAAACCGGGTACCGGGAACGTACGGCGCTTCGTCCCGCTCACCTTGATCTGGCCGTTGGGCCCGCGGTCGGTGATCGTCCAGTACTCGCCCTTGCGGCCGGCCGGGTAGATGTCGCTGCCGATGCCGCCGAGGTCCACTCCCCGGTCGTTGTCCACCGCCCCGGGCAGCAGCGCGTTGCTGAACGCGCCGAGCGGGATGTCGCCCAGTGTCGCGGTGCGGGTGACATGGGCGGCCCCGTTCCCGGAGGGGGCTCCGGCGGCCGTACGGGCCGCCATGAGGGTTACCACCAGGGCGAGCGGGACACCCGCCGCGACGGGACGACGGACGCGGCGCCGGGCGGGGGCGTGCGGGGACATCTGGCCTCCTGAGGACAAATTCGTTGACAGCGGCCGGAGTTGGTCCCCATGAGGAACCGCGGTCGACGGTTGGATGAATCCAGGGTGTCGGCCGCTCGTCGGGCAGGCGCGGGTCCGAAAGCTGCACTCAGCGCGGGGCACCGAACCACTTGGGCAACCGATCGAGCAGGTCCTCCTGATCGTCACCGACCCAGGCCACATGGCTGTCCGGTCGAAGAAGGACAGCGGGTACGTCCGGTTCGGCTTCCTCGCCGACGTCGACGACGTGGTCGACGCGATCCGCCCAACCGGCCACCGAGAGCCGGCCGGTCCGGTCGAGCAGCAGCCCCCGGCCGCCGTGCATCAACCCGTAGAGGTGCCCTTGCGTCAACTTCACGTCCCGCATCCGCCGGCCGACGAGTTCATGGTCGTCGCCGAAGTCGTAGCGGATGCCCACCGCGGTGATCATCTCGGTCACGTACCGGTTCACCTCCTCGAAGTCCATCAGCGTGGAGAACAGCCCCCGTAGTGCGGTCGCACCCGGATCGGTTCCCAGAAGCGTGATCTGCGCGCGCGTGTTGTCGATGACGCGCGCGCCCACCGGATGCCGTTCGAGGTGGTAGCTGTCCAACAGCCCTTCCGGAGCCCATCCGTTGACCGCGGCGGCCAGCTTCCAGCCGAGGTTGAAGGCGTCCTGCACACCGAGGTTGAGCCCCTGCCCGCCGGTCGGTGGATGGATGTGCGCGGCGTCGCCGGCCAGGAGTACCCGGTCGACCCGGTAGCGCTCGGCCTGCCGTGTGGCGTCGCCGAACCGTGACAGCCAGCGCGGCGAATGCACGCCGAAGTCGGTGCCCGCGACGGCCCGCAGCTGCCGTTTGAAGTCCTCCAGGGTCGGCGGGGTCGCACGGTCCTCGGCCACGCCGTCCGCGGGCACCACGACGCGGTACATCCCGTTCTCGCCGGGGCTGACGCCGAACCGCAGCTGGGTCCTGCGGACTTCCTCGACGACGGCGGTGATCGTGGCCGGATCCTCGGTCACCGCCATCTCTCCCAGCAGTGTCTCGACCGTGGCGGCCTCCCCGGGGAAACCGACGCCGAGCGACTTGCGCACGGCGCTGCGGCCACCGTCGCACCCGACGAGGTAGCGCGAACGCAGATGCGTGCCGTCCGCCAACTCGGCGGTCACCCCGGCCGCGTCCTGGCTCAGCCCGACTACTTCGCAGCCGCGCCGGATCTCGGTACCGAGTTCGACGGCACGCTCGCCGAGCAGCCGCTCGGTGACCGGCTGCGGGGTGGCGACGCCATAGGGGTGAGCCGTGTCCAGCCGGTCCGGCCAGGGTTTGACGATGCCGCCGAAGAGGCCACCGGCCACGAACTTCTCATTCACCGCGAGAAACCGGTCGAGAAGACCGCGCTGGTCCATGATCTCGACGCTGCGCGTGTGCAGACCCTGCCCGCGGGACTCCCCGGTCGGCTCGGTCAACTTCTCCAGTACGACCACGCGCACGCCGTGCAGCCGCAATTCGCAGGCCAGCATCAAGCCGGTCGGCCCGCCGCCGACCACGATCACGTCCGTCATCGAAACGCTCATTCAACGCCCATTCGACGAGATTGCTTTCCTGTCGGCCGCCCTGAGGGCACCTGTTCTACGAACCATGCGTTTCCGCAGGTCCTGGCCTCGGTCGGCCATTTTGCGGCACTACGGGGGCCTTGCCGCAAGCCCCGTACTGCGCTATACGTTGGGTGTGGCAAGGAGCGGACGACCTCCTTGCCTTTGTCTTTTTCCGACGCAATTCCGACACACTTCTCCGGGCGGCCGATTTCCTGGGGCCGGGTCGCCGGGGGTGTCGTCAACCCCCCTGTGAGGACCCGGGTGACCCCCGTACGGACACGGGGGGTGCCGCCATGGTCGCGACCGGTCACCGATTCGTACGTTTGCTCAGGTCACCCCGTTGCCTGAGAGAGCCGGAGACCGGACATGTCCCAGACCACCGCAGTCGTCGGCGCGCATGATCCCGGGAATGCCGCAGTGGCGTCCCCAGGAAGTGAGTTCGCGCCTCTCCTGCGCACGGTCAAGAGCCGAGGCCTACTGGAGCGGCGGCGCGCCTGGTACGTGCTCTGCGTCTCCGCCAACGCCCTCTCGCTGGCCGGCATCGTGACCGGCATCGTCCTGATCGGCGACTCCTGGGCGACTCTGTTCCTGGCCCCGCTGCTCGCCGTGTTCGGCGCCCGTACGGCGTTCATAGGCCATGACGCGGGCCACACCCAGATCGCCGGCGGCAGGACCGCCAACCGCCTCATCGGTCTGATCCACGGCAACCTGCTGCTGGGAATGAGCTACTCCTGGTGGAACGACAAGCACAACCGCCACCACGCCAATCCCAACCACATCGACAAGGACCCGGACGTCGTCGCCGACATCCTCGTGTTCACCGGTGAGCAGGCCAAGTACCGTGCCGGTTTCCGGCGTTGGCTCACCCGCAACCAGGCGTGGCTGTTCTTCCCGCTCACCCTGCTCGAGGGCATCGCCCTCAAGGTGCACGGTTTCCAGGATCTGCGGCGGCAGCCCCGGCGCGAACGGACCGTCGAAGGCGCGCTCCTGGTGGGCCATGTCGCGGCCTACGCCGCGCTGTTGCTGGCCTCGATGTCCCCAGGGAAGGCGCTCGCGTTCGCCGCACTGCACCAGGCCCTGTTCGGACTGCACCTCGGACTGGCCTTCGCCCCCAACCACAAGGGCATGGAGATGCCGGACCCGAACGGCGAACGATGGGACCATCTCCGTCGCCAGGTGCTCACCTCGCGGAACGTCCGGGGCGGCCCCCTGACGGACTGGTTCCTCGGTGGGCTCAACTACCAGGTCGAACACCACCTCTTCCCGAGCATGCCCCGGCCCAATCTGCGGCTCGCCCAGCCGCTGGTGCGCGCCCACTGCGAGGATGTGGGTATCCCCTATGTGGAGACGGGGCTCGTCGACTCCTACCGACAGGCCCTGCGCCACCTCCACGAGGTGGGGGAGCCGCTGAGGCCGGAGTGGACGGAGTGACGACGGAGCAGTTGAAGGCGCGGGGGCGGGTCGCCCTCGGGGACCAGTAGGGGAAGCGTCTCAGGGATGTTTCAGGGTCGCTGTCCGGAACTGTGGGAAGCGCGGACCCGTTTTCACATCAGAGAGCGGCCGTGGCCGCGGAGGAGGCAACACATGTCGAGGAACACGAAGATCGTTGTAGGAGGTGTGGCGGTCGGACTGATCCTGTTGATCTGGCTGCCCTGGTGGGTCTCATTCCTGATCGTCGTGGGAGTGCCGGCCGCCGCGTATCTCACGCTGGATCCCTCGCAGAGGCGTCGGTTGCGCCGCGCCGCGGGCAAGGAGATCGGGCGCTGACACCGACACACCGATGCCCCACCGCGCTCCCGTCCGGCGCGCGGGAGCAGGGAACAGCGCAGCACCGTCCGCGGGGCCGCTGACAGCAGCCCCGCGGACAATGCCCGACCATGGGGAGCGTACGACCGCTCAACTGGGCCGTACGGCGAGCTTGTCGAGTGCCTCCAGGAGGCTCGGCAACTCGGGGCCCCGACCCACCGGCAGTACCTCGCCCGGCTCCTCGTCGAGCAGGACGAACGCGATGTCGTCGGTCCGGGCCACCATCGACCAGCCGGGGCCGTCGGCACGCAGCGTGCGCGCCTCGCCCGGCGCGAAGGACGATCTGACGCGCCCGAGAGGCGGCGGGGCGTCCACGTACGCCCGGGCCTCCGACAGCACCCTGCGGACCCCGCTGTGGCCTGTCTGCGGGCCTTCTCCGCTGCTGTCCGCAGCGACCTCGTCCGCTTCGGACGCGTCCTCGGCGGTGACGTCACCCGGCGACGACTCCGAAGCCTCGCCCGCCTTGCCCTGGGTGGGGAAGGCCGAGTCGTCGATCTGCTCGCGCCACAGCGCCCACTGCAGCGCGATCTCGTCGGCGCCCAGCCGTCGCTGCGCCGGGCCCCAAGTGGTGGTGTCCGGCGGGGTCAACAGCGGACGGTCCACGAGGTCGGGGTCCGGATCGTGCGGCGCGGGCACATTGGGAGCCGCGACCGCGACCGCGAGCGGCCAGCCGGGCAGGGCTGCGACCACTGTGCGCTCGCTCGGCGACAGGTCGTACTCCATGCCGCAGTCCCAGGACGCGATGGCGACCGCGACCAGCGACACGTCGTCGATGACGACCGTCCACCGCGCGCCCTCTCCGTCCTGCCCGAGCACCAGGCCGTACCCGTCGGCGAGCGGCGCCATACCGAGCGCGGCGCAGGCTTCCGGATAGTCGTCACCCAGCACACTCGGGAACTTCGCCGGCGTCAGCAGCACCGCCGTGAGCACATAGAGCGCGTCGTCCTCGGCGGCGACGGCCTCTTCATCCGTGTCGGCCATCCCAGCCTCCCCATCGTTCGTCCAACCGCGCGCACCCTAGTGTGCCCGGAAGCCGCTTGTCACGACTCCCAAGTGCACGCGGAGCTGCAGTTTTCCGTCTGGACAGGGCGAAATGACCACCAGGAACCCGAAGTGTCAGGCCGCGGGGAGCCCGAGAAGGGCCCGGGCCACCGTCCGCGGCGACTCGTCACGTTCCCTGGCGAGCGCGACCACGGCCCGGCACGCCAGCTCGCTCACCCCGAAGGACAGCGCCTCCGGCGACACCCAGCCCGCGGCCTCGTCGATCCGGTCCTGGTCGTCCTCGGCGCGTGCCGAGACGTAGACGGCCGCGGCCTCGAACAGGTTGTGCGCCCGCCGTTCTGGGCTGCCGCCGGCCTCCGCGCGCGTGGAGGCGAGAATTCTGGCGAAGGTCTTGCGGGGCCTGTCGAACATGCTGGCCACCTTCCCCCTGCGTAGGTGTTCTGTCGTCGACCGTCCATCTACTGCTACCCAACATAGAGTTGGAGTTGCGGCAGCAGGAGGGGGCGTTGCGGTGCGGCACTCTTGGCGTCCCACAGCGGTGCGGCTCAGCCCTCGCGCACGGCCAGCGCCAGGAAGCGGGCGTCCTCGTCGGCGTACGACGTCATGCGCCACCCCGAACGGGCAAGCAGCGGACGGAGATTGGGCTCCGCGCGCAAGTCGTCCGGGGTGATCTGCCGTCCCTGACGCGCCGCGAGTGCCGCGCGGCCGATCGGGTGGAACAGGGCCAGCGTGCCGCCGGGGCGCACCACACGCGCCAACTCCCGCAGATTCGCCTCCGGTTGGGGCAGGTGCGCGATCAGGCCCGCGGCGAACACGGCATCGAGCGATTCCGACCGCAACGGCAGCGCGGCGACATCGGCGAGCAGTAGACACCCGTCACGGCCGCGTCCGGCCCGTACGGCGGCCTCCAGCATGGCCGGGGTCAGATCGGCCCCCACCACCACTCCCGAGGGCCCCACGGCCGCACGGAGCGGAGGCAGGGCGCGCCCCGTCCCGCAGCCCGCGTCGAGCACACGGTCGCCCGCGCGCAGTGCCAGTTCGGCGACGGCCGCCGCGTAGGCGGGGCCGTCGTCCGGGAAGCGGCTGTCCCAGTCCGCGGCCCGCGCACCGAAGAATTCCCGGACGTGCGTGTGGTCGTCGTTCATGTTCCGCATGATCCCTCACCGACACGGATGACGCTTCGGCGCACACGTTCGAACGTGACGCGGTCGTTCAGGCGTCTCTCTGCGTCATATTGCAACACCTTTCGAAATGCGCCCCCTTTGTGCACCCGTGCCCCCACTAGCGTCCCCTGGTCATGGGACACCTGGACCACGCGACCTTCGGCTGGCTGACCCCCGTGCTGTCCTACGTGATGGCCTGCATGGGCTCCGCACTCGGGCTGCGCTGCACCGTCCGCGCGCTCGGCGCGACCGGCCGGTCGCGCCGCAACTGGCTCATCACCGCTGCCTCCGCGCTCGGCACCGGCATCTGGACCATGCACTTCGTGGCCATGCTCGGCTTCGGCGTCAGCGGCACCGACATCCGCTACGACGTGCCACTGACCGTGCTCAGCCTCGTCGTCGCCATCGTCGTGGTCTGCGCGGGCGTCTTCGCGGTCGGTTACGGCCGCGACCGGGGCCGTGCGCTCTTCCTCGGCGGTCTCACCACCGGACTGGGTGTCGCGAGCATGCACTACCTGGGGATGGCGGCGGTGCGGTTGCACGGTGACGTGAGCTACGACCCGATGCTCGTCGGGCTCTCCGTCCTCATCGCCGTCGTCGCGGCGACCGCGGCACTGTGGGCGGCCCTCAACATCAAGTCGCCCATCGCGGTCACCGTCGCCTCACTCGTCATGGGGGCGGCCGTCGCCAGCATGCACTACACCGGAATGTTCGCGGTTCGCGTGCATGTCACCCCTGCCGGCTCGGTCCTGCCGGGGGCCACGGCGATGCAGTTCATCTTCCCCCTCGCCGTCGGCCTCGGCTCCTATCTGTTCCTGACCTCGGCGTTCGTCGCACTGTCGCCGACGACGGGAGAACGCGAGGCAACCGCCTCGGTCGAGCGGCCGGCCGAGAGCGTCGCCCACTGACAGCGGGTCGGCCGACCACGGCCCGCCACGGCACGCCCCGAACCACTTCCGAGCGAGGAGGCCATGCGTAACCCCCGTAGGACCCCCAGAGCTGGCGCCGAGACGCCGCCGCCCGTGCGCGGTCGCCGCGCACACGCCGGACCACCCGCCGACGAGCTCTTCGACGAGCGTCTCGACGCACCACAGGACGAGATGCCCCCGCGCGCGGGACGATGGCGAATGCGTCCCCGCACCGTACGAGCCAAGATCGTCTGTTTGCTGATGGTGCCGGTCGTCTCCCTGCTCGCCCTGTGGGCCTACGCCACCGTCAGCACGGCCCAGGACGTCGCCCGGCTACGGCAGTTGCAGCATGTGGACTCGGCGGTGCGCAGCCCAGTCGCAGACGCCGTCACCGCGCTGCAGGCCGAGCGGTCGGCCGCGGTGCGCTACGCCACCGACCCCGGCGCCGAGCCGAGCGGTGACCTGAAGAGGCTGGCCGCGGACACGGACCGGGCCGTCGCCCGGCTGCGGCTCGGCGACACCAGCACCGTCGCCGACGCCGAGGAACTGCCGGCCGGAGTCGCCCAACGCCTGGAGACCTTCGTCACCGGAGCCGAGCGACTGCGCTCGCTGCGGGCCGACGTGCTGGCCCACCGCGCGGGATGGGACGAGACCTACGGGCAGTACACGAGGACCATCTCGACGGCCTTCGCCGTGGGCGGGGCGCTCACCGGAATCCAGGACGCCGCCCTCGGCTCCGACGCGCGCGTGCTGCTGGAATTCTCCCGGGCAGCGGAATCGCTGTCCCAGGAGGACGTGGTGCTCGCCGGTGCCCGTCTCGACGGCCGCCTCGACGGGGAGCGGCTGCGGCTGTTCACCGGCGCGGTCGACACCCGCCGCACCCTCACCTACTCCGCCACCGCGGATCTGCGGGGTTCCGAACGCACCGCCTGGCGAAACCTCGCCGACACCGGGGCCTACACCGTGGTCGGCGCGGTCGAGGACAAGGTCCTCGCCGCCAACTCGGGCACCCGCGCGATCGCTTCGGCTCCCGAGAGCACCTGGAACAACGCGCACGCACGCGTGCGGGACGGCATGCGCGCCATCGAGGCGGACGCGGGCAGCGGGGTCGCGGACCGCGCCGACCCGTTCGCACGAGGACTGCTCACCCCGGCCGGCGCCGCCGTCCTGCTCGGCCTCGCCGCCGTCATCGCGTCACTCGTCATCTCGGTACGCATCGGACGCGGTCTCGTCGTCGAGTTGGTGAGTCTGCGCAACGACGCCCTGGCGATCGCCCGCCACAAACTCCCCGAGGCCATGCGGAGACTGCGTGCGGGGGAGGAGATCGACGTCCGCGCGGAGGCCCCGCCCGGACCGGCAGCGGAGGACGAGACCGGGCAGGTCGCCGAGGCCCTGGGCACCGTGCACCGAGCCGCCCTGAGAGCCGCTGTCGAACGCGCCGAACTCGCGAGCGGCATCTCCGGGGTCTTCGTCAACCTGGCCCGCCGCAGCCAGGTCCTGGTGCACCGTCAACTCAGCCTCCTGGACAGCATGGAGCGTCGCTCCGAGGACCCGAACGAACTGAGCGACCTGTTCCGCCTCGACCACCTCACCACCCGTATGCGACGGCACGCCGAGAGCCTGATCATTCTCTCCGGCGCGGCACCGGGCCGGGCCTGGCGCATGCCGGTCTCCCTGACCAACGTCGTCCGCGCCGCCGTGTCCGAAGTCGAGGACTACGCGCGCGTGGAGGTACGCCAACTTCCCGAGGCCTCCGTCCTGGGCACAGCCGTCGCCGACCTCACGCACCTCCTTGCCGAGATCGTGGAGAACGCCGCCCAGTTCTCGCCGCCGCACACCCGCGTGCGCGTGACCGGCGAACCCGTCGGCAACGGGTACGCCGTGGAGGTCGAGGACCGGGGCCTGGGCATGGGCCCGGAGACGCTGGCCGAGGCCAACCGCCGCATCGAGCAGTCCGAGGCCCTCGACCTCTTCGACAGCGACCGGCTCGGCCTCTTCGTGGTCAGCAGGCTCGCCGCACGCCACGGCATCAAGGTGCACCTGAGGACTTCGCCCTACGGCGGAACGACAGCGGTCGTGCTGCTGCCGACGGCCCTTTTGCACGGTGGCGCGGCCGAACGCTCCCCCCGCGCGGCAGTGGACGACGGACAGCGGGCCGTGGAACGCGAGTACGCGCGCGTGCCGTCCCCGCCCCCGCACCAGGAGTCCGTCCCGGCACCGGCCGACCGACCCGCCCTGGCGTCCCCGCCCCGGGCCTCGGCGGAGCCGGCGAACGGCACCCCGCCCCCTGGAGTCACCACCTTGCGACTGCACCGACCTCCCGAGGACACCGAGGGCCCCGAGGACGGCGACGACCTCCCCCGCCGGGTACGGCAGGCGAGCCTCGCCCCCCAGCTCCGCGAACAGCCCGCCGCGGACCGGGAACGGGCGTCTGCCGCCCCCCGCGACGAACACCGCAGTCCGGAGGTCGTACGGGACCGGATGGCGGCCTACCGCGAAGGCTGGACGCGCGGCGGCGGCAGGCAGCCGGGCCGCGGCGCCACCCCAGGCCCCGCAACGGGCAGCGACAGCAGCGAAGGAGACCCCGCATGATCCAGGACCCGAGCATGAGGGCCGCCCAGCGGTCCGGTGAACTCGACTGGCTGCTGGACGATTTGGTGATGCGCGTCGGCGAAGTACGGCATGCCGTGGTGCTGTCCAACGACGGCCTCGCCATCGGAGCCTCCACCGACCTCGACCGCGAGGACGCGGAACATCTCGCCGCGGTCGCCTCCGGATTCAACAGCCTCGCCAAGGGCGCGGGTCGCCACTTCGGCGCCGGCGGAGTGCGGCAGACCATGGTGGAGATGGACGACGGATTCCTGTTCGTGGCGGCGGCCGGAGACGGCTCCTGCCTCGCCGTCCTCACCTCTGTGACTGCCGACATAGGCCTTGTGGCGTACGAGATGGCACGGCTGGTCAAGCGCGTCGGCGAGCACCTGTACACGCCGCCACGCGTCGGTGCGCGGCCTCCCGCCGCCGGATGAGGCGAGAAGGCGGTCCGTTCCGATGACCGAAGACATGACCGGTGTCCCGCACGAGCCGGGCAGCCAGTGGTACGACCAGGAGGCCGGACCTCTCGTCCGCCCCTATGCCATGACAGGCGGGCGTACCAAACCGGGCCCCACAGGAGTGCGGTTCGACCTGATCGCGCTGGTCACGCTGGACGCGGGCGCGCCCGGCTTCGACGACGACACCGGGCTCGGACCGGAACACCGGGCCCTCATCGACCTGTGCCGTACGGAAACGCAGTCCGTCGCCGAACTGGCCGCCGGAGCGGACCTCCCCCTGGGAGTGGTCAGGGTGCTCCTGGGCGATCTCCTGGAGCTCGGCTGCGTCACCGTCAGCCGTCCGGTGCCGCCGGCGCAGCTTCCTGACGAACGGATTCTGCGCGAGGTGATCGAGGGACTCCGGGCACTGTGATGAAACTTCAGCACCACTCGAACGCGTACGACGACGACTTGTGCCCCCTTTCGTACACCGGACAGGTGCGAGACGGTCACACTGGGCAAATAGCGGTCCAACCGCCCGGAGTGAGGCCGCACTTGCCAGGATGCACACCTACGGACGTCGACCGTTGCCGGCACTCCCGAGAGAAGTGATCGATGGTCTCCGAGCACTCCGATGCCGAAGGCGGCGAGACGACCGCCCTGGCATTGAAGATCCTGGTCGCCGGCGGATTCGGCGTGGGCAAGACCACCATGGTGGGCGCGGTCAGTGAGATCAGGCCGCTGCGCACCGAGGAACTGCTCAGCGAGGCCGGCCAGTTGGTGGACGACACCGACGGCGTGGACCAGAAGGTCACGACGACCGTCGCTATGGACTTCGGCCGTATCACCATCAGGTCGGGCCTCTCCCTCTACCTGTTCGGTACACCGGGCCAGGACCGCTTCTGGTTCCTGTGGGACGAACTGTCGCAGGGGGCCCTGGGAGCCGTGGTTCTCGCGGACACCCGGCGACTGGAGGACTGCTTCCCCGCGGTCGACTATTTCGAGCACCGGCACATCCCGTTCGTGGTCGCCGTGAACTGCTTCGCGGGTGCCCGCAGTTACGGCGCCCACGACGTCTCCCGCGCCCTGGACCTCGACCGGGGAACACCGGTGGTCCTGTGCGACGCCCGGGACCGTGACTCGGGGAAAGAGGTGCTGATCCGGCTCGTCGAGTACGCCGGGCGGATGCACACCGCCCGGATGCTCGACTCGGTGGGCTGATCGGAGCTCTCACTCCGAAATTCCCTTCAGGGCCACCACCTTCTCGACCGTGACGCGGACGAGGAGTTCGCCCGGCACTCCGTTGCGGGCGCCGAACTCCTCGGCGCGCTCCTCGCCCATGTACCGGGCCCCGATCCGGGCGGCCCAGTACCGGAGTTCGCCCGGTTCCTCCGACAATGTGGCGCGCCCTTGCAGCACCACGAAGTCGAACGGCGGCCGATCGTCGTCCACGCAGAGGGCGACTCGCCCGTCACGGGCCAGATTGCGCCCTTTTACCGTTCCTTTCGCGGTGTTGAACACCACGTCGTCTCCGTCGAGCAGAAACCAGATCGGCGCGACATGTGGGCTCCCATCGGCGCGAACGGTCGACAGCTTGCCCGTGCGCGTGCCGTGCGAGACGAACGGCCGCCATTCCTCATCGGTCATGTTCTGTGCCATGCCCCTATCCTCCTTGCCCGGGCGACGGGCGTGGTGAAGGCTGACGGGAGATCCTCCGGCCAGGGGGAGACGCGACACGGGGAGGCCGGAACATGGCGCAGAACCAGGGACTGAGCTGGCTGCTGGACGATCTGACCGAGCGCGTCGAGCACGTGCGCCACGCTCTGGTCCTGTCCAATGACGGACTGGTGACCGGCGCGAGCACGGGACTTCGCCGCGAGGATGCCGAACACCTCGCCGCCGTCTCGTCCGGACTGCACAGCCTGGCCAAGGGCTCGGGACGCCACTTCGGCGCCGGCGGGGTGCGGCAGACGATGATCGAGTTCGACGACGCCGTCCTGTTCGTCACCGCCGCGGGCAGCGGCAGTTGTCTGTGCGTCCTCAGCGGCGCGGACGCGGACATCGGCCAGATCGCCTACGAGATGACGCTGCTCGTCAACCGTGTCGGCGAGCACCTCGGCGTGGACGCCCGGCAGCCCGAGCGAACTCCCGTCACAGACCTCTGACCTGCGATTTCTGCCGTTCCCGCGGAGTTATCCACAGGGCCGCCATGAGATTCCTCGAACCCGCTACGGTTTGTCCATCGCGAACGCACACAGCGTGAGCAACGGACTCCGCGGGGGAGATCGACCATGGCAGGCGACACCATCACCACACCGTCGGAACTCTCGTGCACGCCAAGTCGTGCGGCACGGGAACTGGGCCTCAAACGAGGCGAGTTCGACCTCGCCGTCCACCTCGGACGTATCCGTACCGTGCCTGACGAAGGGGGCGGCGGCCCGCGTGTCGCCCGTACTGAGATCGACCGACTGCGCTCGGTGGAGGGGTTCCCGGAATCGCTCGTGGAGAGCATCAGGACCGTGGGCACCACGGACGGCGCGGCCCTCCTGGAGGTCACCCCCGCCAGGTTCACGCGCCTCGCCCGGCTGGGACTGGTGGTGCCGGTGAGGTTCTATCTGAACCGCTACCGAGCCGTCGTCTGGCTCTATCTCGCCGAAGAACTACGGCAGTTCGCCACCGACGAGAACCACACCCCACTGTTGAACGGCCGTACGCCCGAAGGGCTGCGCGACCAACTCCAGGAGGGTCTGGATCTGCGGCCCCGCAACTGGCGTGGACGCCATCTGGGATTCCTGCTCCGTGAGGCGGACGGCCCATGGGAACGCGCAGGTGCCCTGTCCGCGTTGCTCGACCCCGTCCAGGTCGCCGAAATCGTCCAGGACCCCTACGAGCGCGCCCACCTGAACCGGTTCCGGCCGGGCCCTCCCGCCCACGGAGCTCCGGGCTCTCCGTCCGCTCAACTCGCCGAGCGGATCATGACGGCGGACCATCCGGACGAGATCAGCTGGCTGCGGGCGGACCTGGCCCAGGTGCTGGACGAGGCACGCCGCGATCGCCCGGCACCGCGACCCGCCTCCCAACCAGCCCGACCACCGCTGCCTTCGAGCGAGCGCCGGGCCGGACCACCCCCGTCCCCGAGCGATCACCCGTCCGAGCCGGCACAGGAACCCGGGCGATCACGCGGCATGTTGAGGTGGCTGCGCCGCAGAAACGCGTGAGCTGCAGAAACGGGTGAGCCGCGGCGCACGTCCACCAGTCACAGCGCTCTGAACAGCCCCTCCTGGACGACCGAGACGAGCAGGCGTCCCTCCAGGTCGTAGATGCGTCCGCGGGCCAGGCCGCGTCCGCCCGTCGCGATCGGGGACTCCTGGTCGTACAGGAACCACTCGTCCGCGCGGAACGGCCGGTGGAACCACATGGCGTGGTCCAGCGACGCCATGTCGAAGTTCCGCGGCCCCCACAGGGGTTCGACGGGGATCCGGACGGCGTCCAGGAGCGTCATGTCGCTGGCGTACGTCAACGCGCAGGTGTGCACCAGCGGATCGTCGCCGAGCGGACCCACCGCGCGCATCCACACGGCGCTGCGCGGCTCGGCGTCCTTGATCTCCTCGGCGCTCCAGCGCAGCCCGTCCGCGTACCGGATGTCGAAGGGCTGACGGCGTGCCATCCGCTCCAACTGCTCCGGCAGCACGCCCAGATGGGCCCGAACCTCCTCCGACACCGTCGGCAGGGACTCCGGGTCCGGGACCTCGCGGGGCGGCAGCTGGTGCTCGAAAGGACCTTGCTCAGGCTTGTGGAAGGAGGCGGTGAGAGTGAAGATCGTGCGGCCCTGCTGCACGGCGGTGACCCGACGGGTGGTGAACGACCGTCCGTCCCGCACCCGCTCGACCTGGTACACGATCGGCACGCCCGGCCGGCCCGGGCGCAGGAAGTACGCGTGCAGCGAATGCACGGGCCGGTCGCCCTCCGTGGTGCGCCCCGCGGAGACCAGGGCCTGGCCGGCCACCTGGCCGCCGAAGACCCGCTGCAGGGACTCGTGCGGGCTGCGGCCACGGAAGATGTTGACCTCGATCTGCTCCAGGTCGAGCAGGTCGACGAGCCGCTCTGCCGGGTTCGTCATGGGTGGGATTCTCCTGTGCTCACAGCTGGCCGACGTCGGTGACGCGGACAACCGCGCGGCCCTCCGCGTCGGAGGCCGCGAGGTCGATCTCCGCGCTGATGCCCCAGTCATGATCGCCGTTCGGGTCGGCGAAAATCTGCCGAACGCGCCACAGGCTGTGCTGCGGCTCCTCCTCGATGAGCAGGAGCTTGGGCCCGCGGGCGTCGGGACCGGTGCCGAGGTCCTCGTACTCGTCCCAGTACTTGTCCATCGCCTCGCCCCACGCGTCCGCGTCCCAGCCGGACTCGGCGTCCATCTCGCCCAGCTCGGCGACATGGTCGAGGGCGGCCAGCTCGACCCGGCGGAACATCGCGTTGCGCACCAGTACCCGGAAGGCACGCGAGTTCGCGGTGACCGGCTTGACCTGGTCGGCCTTCTCCTGGGCCTCCTCGGCGGTCATCTCCTCCGGGTTGGCCAGCTGCTCCCACTCGTCCAGCAGGCTGGAGTCGACCTGGCGCACCATCTCGCCGAGCCATGCGATCAGATCCTCCAGGTCCTCGGACTTGAGGTCGTCCGGGACGGTGTGATCGAGGGCCTTGAAGGCACCGGCGAGGTAGCGCAGCACGATGCCCTCGGTGCGGGCCAGCTCGTAGTACGAGGTCAACTCCGTGAAGGACATGGCCCGTTCGTACATGTCACGGATCACGGACTTCGGCGACAGCGGGTGGTCGCCGACCCACGGGTGGCTCTTGCGGTACGTGTTGTAGGCGTGGAAGAGCAACTCCTCCAGCGGCTTGGGGTAACTGACGTCCTGGAGGCGCTCCATGCGGTCCTCGTACTCGACGCCGTCCGCCTTCATCGCCGCCACGGCCTCGCCGCGCGCCTTGTTCTGCTGGGCGGCCAGGATCTGCCTCGGGTCGTCCAGCGTGGACTCGACGACGGACACCATGTCCAGCGCGTACGACGGCGACTCGGGGTCCAGCAGTTCGAACGCGGCGAGCGCGAAGGTCGACAGCGGCTGGTTGAGGGCGAAGTCCTGCTGCAGGTCGACGGTGAGGCGCACGATGCGGCCCTCGGCGTCCGGTGTGTCGAGCTTCTCGACGATGCCGCCGTCCAGGAGCGAGCGGTAGATCGCGATCGCGCGCCGGATGTGCTTCAACTGCTGCTTGCGCGGCTCGTGGTTGTCCTCCAGGAGATGCCGCATCGCCTCGAAGGCGTTGCCGGGGCGGGCGATGACCGACAGCAGCATCGTGTGCGTGACCCGGAACCGGGACGTGAGCGGCTCCGGCTCGGAGGTGATGAGCTTCTCGAAGGTGCCTTCCGTCCACCCGACGAAGCCCTCGGGCGCCTTCTTGCGGACGACCTTCCGGCGCTTCTTCGGGTCGTCGCCCGCCTTGGCGAGCGCCTTCTCGTTCTCGACGACGTGTTCGGGGGCCTGGGCGACCACGAGCCCCGCCGTGTCGAAACCGGCGCGGCCCGCGCGGCCCGCGATCTGGTGGAACTCGCGGGCGCGCAGCGTGCGGACCCGAACGCCGTCGTACTTGGCCAGCGCCGTGAACAGCACGGTGCGGATGGGCACGTTGACGCCCACCCCGAGTGTGTCCGTACCGCAGATGACCTTCAGCAGACCGGCCTGCGCGAGTTTCTCCACCAGGCGCCGGTACTTGGGCAGCATGCCGGCGTGGTGCACACCGATGCCGTGCCGCACGTAACGGGAGAGATTGCGGCCGAACTTGGTGGTGAAACGGAAGTTGCCGATCAGCTCGGCGATCTGGTCCTTCTCCTCGCGCGAGGACATGTTGATGCTCATCAGCGCCTGCGCCCGCTCCACGGCCTGCGCCTGGGTGAAGTGCACGATGTAGACCGGCGCCTGCCTGGTCTCCAGCAGCTCGGTGAGCGTCTCGGTGAGCGGGGTCAGCTTGTACTCGTAGGACAGGGGCACCGGCCGGACCGCCGAGCGGACCACCGATGTGGGGCGCCCGGTGCGCCGGGTGAGGTCCTTCTCGAACATCGCGACGTCGCCGAGCGTGGCCGACATCAGGATGAACTGCGCCTGCGGAAGCTCCAGGATCGGGATCTGCCAGGCCCAGCCGCGGTCCGCCTCCGCGTAGAAGTGGAACTCGTCCATGACGACCTGGCCGACGTCGGCGTGCTTGCCGTCGCGCAGCGCGATCGACGCGAGGACCTCCGCGGTGCAGCAGATGATCGGTGCGTCCGAGTTGACGGACGCGTCGCCGGTCAGCATGCCGACGTTCTCGGTGCCGAACATCTTGCACAGCTCGAAGAACTTCTCCGAGACCAGCGCCTTGATCGGGGCGGTGTAGAAGGTGACCTCGTCCCGGGCCAGCGCGGCGAAGTGCGCACCGGCGGCGATCATGCTCTTGCCGGAGCCGGTGGGCGTCGACACGATCACGTTCGCACCGGAGACCACCTCGATCAGCGCCTCCTCCTGATGGGGGTAGAGCGTGAGACCGCGCTCCTTGGCCCACGACTCGAAGGCTTCGTAGAGGGCGTCGGGATCTGCGGTCGGCGGCAACTGGTCGATGAGGGTCACGACCCCATCTTGCCTGGCGCCGTGGCCGATGGGGGAATCGGCTGCGGAGACGAAGATCGCTACCGCTACGCTGTGTCGCCGACAGAGTGTCAGGGCGCCCGAGCAACTGACCGGCGGCGTAAGAGGAATGGGGCGGGGAACGGCCATGATGGGACCAGCACACTCACTGTCGGGAGCGGCGGCCTGGCTCGGCGTCGGAGCGGCGACCGCCGCGGCCGGACACCCGATGCCCTGGCCGGTGGTCCTGGTCGGCGCCCTGATCTGCGCCGGTGCCGCGCTCGCCCCGGACCTCGACCACAAGGCGGCGACCATCTCGCGGGCCTTCGGACCCCTCTCCCGGGGTGTGTGCGAGGTCGTCGACAAGCTCTCGTACGCCGTCTACAAGGGGACCAGGAAGCAGGGCGACCCGCGACGCAACGGCGGGCACCGCACGCTCACCCACACCTGGCTGTGGGCGGTCCTGATCGGGGCGGGGAGTGCGGGCGTGGCCATCCTGGGCGGTCGCTGGGGAGTGCTGGCCATCCTCTTCGTGCACATGGTGCTGGCCATCGAGGGCCTGCTGTGGCGGGCCGCCCGCGGCTCCAGCAGCGACATCCTGGTGTGGCTGCTGGCGGCGACCAGCGCGTGGATCCTCGCCGGAGTGCTCGACAAGCCGGGCAACGGTTCGGACTGGCTGTTCACGGATCAGCACCAGTACCTGTGGCTGGGCCTGCCGGTCGTGCTGGGCGCGCTGGTGCACGACATCGGGGACGCGCTGACCGTCTCCGGCTGCCCGATCCTGTGGCCGATCCCGTTGGGCCGCAAGCGCTGGTACCCGATCGGGCCGCCGAAGGTCATGCGGTTCCGTGCGGGCAGCTGGGTCGAGCTCAAGGTTCTGATGCCGGTGTTCATACTGCTCGGGGGAGTGGGCTGCGCGGCGGCGCTCAACGTGATCTGAGGCCCGGCCTCGGTAAGGGCGCCGGCGTCGGTGCGGGCAGCGGCTCACACCCCGCCGGAACCCGGGCCCGCTCCGCCGCCGTAGCGCCGCTCGAACTGGGCGATACGGCCCTCCGAGTCCACCGTCCTGGCCTTGCCGGTGTAGAAGGGGTGGCTCTCCGAGGAGATCTCCACGTCCACGACCGGGTAGGTCTCGCCGTCGTCCCAGTCGATGGTCCGGTCGCTGGTCGCGGTGGACCGGGTCAGGAAGGCGTATCCGGCGGAGCGGTCGCGGAAGACCACGGGGTGGTAGTCGGGCTGCTTGTCCTGCTGCATGGCTGCTCCTGCTTCTCGTACGGCGGGGATCCGAGCGACGGCCGAGGGGCGGCGGGGTCAGCCGTAGAGCGAACCCTCGTCCTCGTCGACGATGTGCATCGCGGCCTCCTCTGCGGAGGCCGCCGCGCCGTCGATGCCCACGTCGGTGGCGATCAGGCCGCTCTCCTCGTCCTCGTGCGCCCCTTCGTCGGGTGCCACGAGCCGGCCGGAGCGGGTGTCACCGACCTCGATGTCCAGGAGTTCGCCGTCGGTGTCCTCGGAGTCGCCGAGGCCGTCGCCGTCGTACACCGCGAGGTCCGGGACCTCCTCGGCGAGGCGCTGGTCGAGCGTCTCGCCGTGCTGACGCTCGGCGGCCGTGACATCGGCGCGTTCCACCGCCCACGGGCGGTCCGGTGGCGACCAGCCGCGGTCGAGCGGGTCCTCGACACCGTCGGCCACGAGGGTGTCCTCCGCGTCGAGCAGACCCGCGTCGTCCTGTACCTCGGATCCGTCGGGCTGGTAGACGTCGTCTCCCCATCCGTCGACGCTGTTCACGGCTACCTCCAGGTGGTGGGGACCGGCCCGTACTCACCGCGCTCGGCGGCGGGCCGCCGCTGTGCGGGGCACAGGCGGAGCCCGGCACGAACCAAACGGTTCCCGGGCACTCCCCGAACCGGTGCCGCTCCCCAGCCTTCCACCCCTTTTCCCCCGCGCGCAACGGCACGGGTCCGGGCCGGGGAGAGCGCAGCCGCCGTCCACCGGAGCCGTCGCGCCCCCAAAGGGGCGCGGGGGACCCCGCCCCCCGCCCCCCCCCCCCCCCCGCCG
>NZ_JBFAJD010000012.1:0-163271 GCF_040655035.1 Streptomyces sp. NPDC050549 | reverse complement strand
ATCGTGGGCGACCGGCACCGACTCCAGGTGCTCCAGGAAGGTCGGCCCGCCGTACCAGTCCATGTTCGCGGACGGGTCCACCACGTTGGGCCCCCACCGGCCCGCGGCCGAGCCACGTCCCTCCCCGGCCGGTCACCACACCGACGCCCGGTGCAGTCACCGTCCGACGGGCGGAACTACCCGTGCCAGGACCGCCAGAGCGCCGCGTACGCACCCTCCGCCGCCACCAGCTGATCGTGGCTGCCCAGTTCGCTGATCCGGCCGTTCTCGACCACGGCGATGACGTCCGCGTCGTGCGCGGTGTGCAGCCGGTGGGCGATCGCGACGACCGTGCGGCCGTCGAGGACACGGGCCAGGGACCGTTCCAGATGGCGGGCCGCACGCGGGTCGAGGAGCGAGGTCGCCTCGTCCAGGACCAGCGTGTGCGGATCGGCCAGCACCAGCCGGGCCAGCGCGATCTGCTGAGCCTGGGCCGGGGTGAGCGCCAGCCCGCCCGAGCCCACCTCGGTGTCCAGGCCCTCGTCCAGCGCCCGCGCCCATCCGTCCGCGTCGACCGCGCCAAGCGCCGCCCAGAGCTCCGCGTCCGCCGCGTCGGTCCGGGCGAGCAGGAGGTTGTCGCGCAGGGAGCCCACGAAGACGTGGTGCTCCTGGTTGACGAGGGCCACATGGGAGCGGACGTGTTCGGCGGTCATCCGGGAGAGTTCGGCGCCGCCGAGGGTGATCCGGCCGTCCCGGGGCGCGTAGATACCGGCGAGCAGTCTGCCCAGGGTGGACTTGCCCGCACCCGAAGGGCCGACCAGGGCCAACCGGGTGCCGGGCGCGACCTCCAGGGACACCTTGCGCAGCACGTCGACGCCCTCGCGGTAGCCGAAGTGCACCCGGTCCGCGTGCACGTCCCGGCCCTCGGGGGACAGCCCGGCGTCCCCGGCATCGGGTTCGATGTCCCGGACGCCGACCAGCCGGGCCAGCGAGACCTGGGCGACCTGGAGCTCGTCGTACCAGCGCAGGATCAGGTTCACCGGGTCGACGAGCATCTGCGCGAGCAGGGCGCCCGTCGTCAGCTCGCCCACCCCGATCCAGCCGTGCAGGACGAACACCCCGCCGAGCATCAGGACCGAGCAGAGCACTGTCACGTGCGTGATGTTGATGACCGGGAAGAGCACCGACCGCAGCCAGAGCGTGTAGTTCTCCCAGTCGGTCCACTCCTTGACGCGGCGCTCGGAGAGGGTGATGCGCCGGTCGCCGAGGCGGTGTGCCTCGACGGTGCGGCCGGCGTCCACGGTCTCGGCGAGGGCCGCGGCCACGGCGGCGTACCCGGCGGCCTCGGAGCGGTAGCCGGCGGGTGCGCGCCTGTAGTACCAGCGGCAGCCGACCACCAGCAGCGGCACCGCGATCAGCACGGCCGGCGCCAGCGCCGGCACGGTCACGACAAGGCCGCCGAGCAGCAGCAGCGCCCATACGACACCGATCGCCAGTTGCGGTACGGCCTCGCGCATCGCGTTGGCGAGCCGGTCGATGTCGGTGGTGATGCGGGACAGGAGGTCGCCGGTGCCCGCCCGTTCCAGGACACCCGGCGGCAGTCCGACCGACCGTACGAGGAAGTCCTCGCGCAGATCGGCCAGCATCCGTTCGCCGAGCATCGCGCCGCGCAACCGCACCTGCCGGATGAACACGGCCTGGACGGCGAGCGCGGCCCCGAACAGCCCGATGGTCAGGCCCAGATGAAGTTCCCGCGCCCCGTCCGACACCCGCTCGACCAGGTCGCCGAGCAGATAGGGGCCCACCATCGACGCGATCACGGCGACCGTGTTCACGGTGACCAGGATGAGGAAGGCCCGGCGATGCCGACGGAACAGTTCGGACACGTAGGCGCGTACGGTCGCGGGGGCGCCGACCGGCAGGGTGTTGGCCGTGGTCGGAGCCGCCGGGTCGTACGCCGGGGGTGCCACGCCGATCATGCGCTCTCCTCGATTTCTTCCAGTGCGCCGCGCAGCGCGACATCGTGGTCGTCCAGGGTGCTCCGCAGAGCGGCCTCGTCGGCGACGGCGTTCCGCAGTGCCGTCTCCTCTTCCGTCTCGCGGGTCACCACGGCCCGGTACCGGGGCTCGCTCCGGAGCAGTTCCCGATGGGTGCCGACCGCCACGACCTGGTCCTCGTGCACGAGGACCACCCGGTCCGCGTGGTCCAGGAGCAGGGGCGAGGAGGTGAACACCGCCGTGGTCCGGCCGGTCCGCAACTTCCTCACGCTGTCCGCGATCCGGGCCTCGGTGTGGGAGTCGACGGCGGAGGTCGGCTCGTCCAGGACGAGTACCTCGGGATCGGTGATCAGTGACCGGGCCAGGGCGAGCCGCTGGCGCTGGCCGCCGGAGAGGGAGCGCCCGCGTTCGGTGATGCGGGCGTCCATCGGGTCGTCGGTGTCGAGCGATCCCTGCGCCAGCGCCACCAGCACGTCACCGCACTGCGCGGCGGCCAGGGCCTCCTCCGCGCCGACCGTACCCGAGGAGGGCACATCGAGCAGTTCGCGCAGCGAACCGGACAGCAGCACCGGGTCCTTGTCCTGGACGAGGACGGCGGTGCGTGCCGAGGCGAGGGGGAGTTCGTCGAGCGCCACGCCGCCCAGGAGCACGGAGGTGCCCGCCTCGGCGGGGTGTCCACCGAGGCGTTCCGCGAGTCGCCCGGCCGCGTCGGGGTCGCCGCACACCACGGCGGTGAACCGGCCGGACGGCACGAGCAGACCGGTGGCCGGGTCGTACAGATCCCCGGCCGGCACCTCGGCCGCGCGCGTTCCCACGGTGTCGGTGGCCCGCTCCAGGGACAGCACGCGCGCGGCGCGTTTGGCCGAGGGACGGGAGAAGGAGTACGCCATGGCGATCTCCTCGAAGTGCCGCAGCGGGTAGGACAGGACCATCACCGCGCTGTAGACGGTGACCAGTTCACCCACCGTGATCCGGCCCTCGCGGGCCAGGTGCACACCGTGCCAGACGACGACGATCAGCAGCAGACCCGGCAGCAGCACCTGGATCGCGGAGATCAGGGACCACATCCGGGCACTGCGCACGGCCGCGTGGCGGACCTCCTGGGAGGCGCGGCGGTAGCGGTCGAGGAAGAGTTCCTCACCGCCGATGCCGCGCAGTACCCGCAGTCCGGCGACCGTGTCGGAGGCCAGTTCGGTGGCGCGTCCCGCCTTCTCGCGCTGGACGTCCGCACGCCGGGTGGCGCGGGGCAGCAGCGGCAGCACGGAGACCGCCAGCACGGGCATGCCCACGGCGACGACGACACCGAGGGCCGGTTGGTACACGAACAGGCCGACGCACACGATGACGACGGTCAGCGCGGCGGCCAGGAAGCGGGACAGCGCCTCGACGAACCAGCCGATCTTCTCGACGTCACCCGTGGACACGGCCACGACCTCGCCGGCCGCGACCCGCCGGGTCAGCGCCGAGCCGAGATGGGCGGCCTGTCGGCCCAGCAGCTGCTGGACGCGGGCGGCGGCCGTGATCCAGTTGGTGACTGCGGCCCGGTGCAGGAAGGTGTCGCCCACGGCGATACCCGCTCCGCACAGCGCCATCAGCCCACCGGTCAGGGCGAGCCGGCTGCCGGAGCGGTCGATCACGGCCTGGACGGCGAGTCCCACGCAGAAGGGCAGCGCACAGACGGACACGAAGTGCAGCAGTCCCCAGGCGAGCGACTTGAACTGTCCGCCGAGCTGGTTCCGGCCGAGCCACCACAGGAATCGGGGCCCCGAGCGGGCGTCCGGCACGCCAGGGTCGGGATACGGAAGGTCTTGAATCTGCATGACGTCCCAGTGGCTCTGGTCGGGGCGGCGGAGGGAACCGCGGAGTGCGGCAACAAACCGTGAAAGGTTCGCCTCGCAGCGTGGTCGGAAGCAAGCGGTTTTCCCTCCCGGGGGTCAGAACCGGCGTTCACCCATCCGTGGCGAGATGTCCGTTACCTGAGGCAATGTCGCCGAACGCGATGTGACCATGGGCCGATGCAGAGTGGCGGCACACGACGTGCGATGGTCGCGATGGCGGCTCTCGGTTCCCTCCTGACGATGACGACCCTGTCCGCGTGCGGAAGCACGGAAACAAGACACACCGGCGGCCGGGAGGGAAGACCGGGCCCCCGGGCGACCCACCCGCGAAAAGCCGTCGCCGCCCCGACCCGCATCCCGGACGTCGGCGACCGGCTCCACCGCGAGATCCCCGCCGGGACACGCCAGGTCCTGGCTGTCTACGGCGACGGCAAGGACTCCCCGTACTCCACCGCCGTCCTGTTCACGAAACACGGCTCCACCTGGGACCGGACCCGCAGTTGGCCCGCGCACAACGGCAAGCGGGGCTGGACCCTCGACCACCACCTCGGCGACGAACGCAGCCCCGTCGGCGTGTTCACCCTGACCGCCGCGGGCGGTGTGCTCGACGACCCGGGCACGGCACTCCCGTACAGCCAGGACGAGTCGTACGAGGCGCCGCGCGACTGGGACGAGTCCCACTGGCACGATTTCGACTACGTCATCGCCATCGACTACAACCGCGTCAAGGGCACCCCGCCCGACGACGCGGAGCAGCCCGAGGGCGAGGACAAGGGCGGCGGGATCTGGCTGCATCTGGACCACGGCAGCGGTACGTCGGCCTGCGTCAGCCTGCCCAAGGAGGCGATGGAGTACCTGCTGCGCACGCTCGATCCCGAGCGGCATCCCGTGGTGCTGATGGGGGACAGGGCGGACCTCAAGGGGTAGAACCCCGCCCATGAGAAGCCGGATAGTCATGTCCATGCTCGCCGGGGCGACCCTCCTGGCGAGTACCCTCCTAGGCGTGAGCCCGGCCCGGGCGGCCGATGCCAAGGCCCCAATGGCCGATACCAAGGCTCAATCGGCCGATGTCCCCGCCGAGTTCGGCACCGACTGGCACGACCCCCTGACCGCCGCCCCGCCGATCGCCGAACCCACCACCAAGTCCTGCCAGGTCACCCTCGCCGACACCGAGTTCCGCGACTTCACCCCCTACGAGGGCACCTACACACCACCCAGGGCCTGCGGCGACCACTGGAGCAAGGTGGTGCTCCGCCTCGACGGCATGGTCAAGGGGCGCCAGTACGACAGGCTCGGCTACCTGCATGTCGGCGGTGTCGAGATCCTGCGCACCTCGACACCTGAGCCCTCGCCCGACGGCATCGCATGGTCCGTCGAGAAGGACGTCACCCGCTACAGCGCCACCTTCCGCAGCACACAGAACGTCGAGATGCTCATCGGCAACGTCGTCGACGACACCTACACCGGAGTCATCGGCGTCAAGGCCACGCTGACGTTCTACGAGGGGAGACCGCCGGCGGCGCAGACCCCCGACCGTGTCCTCACCCCCGGCACCGACTCGACCGTCACCACCCCGCGCAACAGCGAACGCATCGTCGCCGAGGTGTACGCCACCGGATCCGGCGGCGGCTGCGAGGAGTTCTGGTATCTCGCCGTCCCCGACTCGGTGCCGTACTCCTGCCAGGCCGACAAGGGCCCGTACCGAGAGGTGCAGATCAAGGTCGACGGCCAACTCGCGGGAATCGCCGCGCCGTTCCCGAACGTGTGGACCGGCGGCTGGTCCGACCCCTTCCTCTGGTACGTCATTCCGGGACCGCGCGCCTTCGACGTCAAGCCGATCGAATACGACCTCACCCCCTTCGCCGGGCTGCTCAACGACGGCCGCCCGCACCACGTCGACGTCTCCGTCGTGGGCGTGCCCGAGGGACAGAGCGGCTGGAGCGCGCCGGTGAACGTGCTCGTCTGGCAGGACGCGCAGCGCGCCCACGTCACCGGGAGGCTCACGCTCGACCGGGCGGGCGAACTCGCCAACTCCTCGACGTACACGCCCGGTTCGGAGGAACGCGTGGACACCGACGCGGGCCACCGGCTGACCGTCGCCGGTTACGTCGACACCTCGCACGGGCGGGTGGCGACCACTGTCGACCGGAAGCTCGCGAACACCTCCGTGCACCGCTGGATCGACGGCGAGAACATGGACGGGCTCGACGCGACCTGGACGGACGACGAGTCGGTGACCGTCGACGGGCGGGGACCCGCCCGGACGACGGCCATGCATCGGACGTACACGATGGACGGTGAGACGACGATCGGGACGGACGACCGGCTGCGTACCGTTCTCACGCTGGGCGACCGGGCGGCGGTCGTCGACACGCGCGACGGCCGGCGGACCGGGTGGTCGCGGCTCGACGACACCTACCGCGGGGACGCGACGTACACCCTCAATGTGCCCCGTGATCAGCGGCATGCCGTCGGCACATCGAGCGAGCGCTATCGGTTGTACAGCCCGGGCGGCTGCTACGACCGTTCGCTGGCGACCGCGCAGGGGGCGCTGACCGAGGACCGAAGCGGCTGCTGAGCCGTCGTGCGTGCGACGCGTCACTCAGGTGCGTGTTTTACACGGCTGTCACACGGAGGTTTTCCAGGGGATCAACAACGGCTCCAAAGTGATCCACCGGAAGCCGCTTTCCGTATCGCAGAAGTCGCCCCACCCTGCTTCCGCGAACGACCGTCCCCCCTCCAAGGAGTGCCCGTGCCGCCGTCCGTCCCGTCCCTGCCGCGACGCGTCGCACGCATATTGCGTACCTCTCTCTTCGCGCAGGTCGCCTGCGCGCTCGTCCTCGGAATCCTCGTCGGAAAGCTGTGGCCCGACGTGGCCACGGACTTCCAGCCCCTCGGCGACGGATTCACCCGGCTGATCAAGACGATCATCTCGCCGCTCGTGTTCTGCGTGGTCGTCGTCGGCATCGCCAAGGCCGGTGACCTCAAGGCCTTCGGACGGATCGGTCTCAAGGCGCTGATCTGGTTCGAGGTCGCCAGCACCGCGGCGCTGATCATCGGTCTCGTCCTCGGCAACGTCGTCCAGCCGGGCTCCGGGATGCATGTCGACCCGTCCACCCTCAACACCTCGGCGGTGGACGCGAAGACGGGCGGTGCCGCGCTGCCCTCGACGACCGAGTTCGTCGTCAACGCGCTGCCCACCAGTTTCATCGGCGCCTTCGCCGAGAACTCCCTGCTCCAAGTCCTCATCCTGGCCTGCCTGGTGGGCGCCGCGCTGCTCCACCTCGGCAACACCAAGGTGCCGCAGGTGCTGCCCGCGATCGAGCAGGCCCAGGAGATCATCTTCGCGATCGTCGGCTTCGTCATGCGGCTCGCCCCGCTCGCCGTGTTCGGCGCGATGGCCGTCCTCGTCGGCCAGTACGGGCTCGGCGTCATCAAGACCTACGCCAAGCTGATCATCCTCTGCTACGTCGCCGCCGCGCTCTTCGTCGCACTGCTCGCCGTTGCGCTGCGGATGGTCACCGGGCTCAGCCTCTGGAAGTTCCTCCGCTACATCCGGGAGGAGATGCTGCTCGCGCTCGGCACCGCCTCCACCGAGTCCGTCATGCCGCGCGTGATGCAGAAGCTGCGCAAGGCCGGGGCCCGTGACGACGCGGTGGGTCTGGTGCTGCCCACCGGCTACTCCTTCAACCTCGACGGCGCCTCCCTCTACCTGTCCATCGGCACGCTGTTCATCGCCCAGGCCGTCGGTGTCGACCTGAGCCTCGGCCAGCAGATCACTGTGATCCTGGTGCTGATGCTCACCAGCAAGGGCATGGCCGGCATCCCCGGTTCGGCCTTCCTCGCCCTGTCGGCGACAGCTTCCTCGCTGGGCGCGATCCCGGCCGGTGCGGTCGCCCTGCTCCTCGGCGTGGACCGCATCATGGACTCGATGCGCGTCGTCACCAACCTCCTCGGCAACTGCGTCGCCGTCTTCGCGGTCTCCCGCTGGGAGGGTGCGTTGGACATCGAGCGGGCGAAGAAGGTCCTCGACGGCGAGATCACGGTCGTAGAAGACGACGTCGTGGAGAGCCATCAGGAGGCGGACGCCGAGATCCCCGCGCAGCTCGTCAAGGAACCGGCCTCCGAGGCCGGTTGAGCCCAGTCGTGACGGGTCGCGGCTCCTGATCCACCCCTGGGGTGGGCAGGCGCGGCCCGTTCTTCTGTGCGTGGTCGACGAGGTCGACCGGGTAGGGCTCGTCGAAGTCGGCCGAGCGGCTGACCGGTTCCCATGCGGCCGCCTGTGCGATCTGGTCGTGGGAGTAGTTCTGTGCGAGCTCCACGGCGCAGGCACCCAGGATGAGGTGGGAGGGCAGGGTCGGCTGCTCGACGACCCTCACCAGGATCTCCCCGGCGCGTTGGCGCACGCGGTCGTCGATGTCGAGCCCCAACTCGCCCGCATCCTGGGCGTGTTGCTGGAAGGGATGCGGTCGAACGCGGCGTGAGGCCGGGGCCGGCGCGGTTCACGGTGTGGGCGTACGGCCGCGCGTGCTCGCGAAACGGCTGCGGTAGTGCGTCGGCGTGGTGTCCAGGTGACGGGCGAAGGCGCGGCGGAGGGTCTCGTCGGTGCCGAGCCCGCTGTGGTGTGCCGCGGAGGTGACGCTGTGGCCTTCGAGGAGCAGGTGCTGGGCGCGGTCGAGACGGACCCGTTCGACCCAACGGGCGGGTGTGGTCCCGAGTTCGGTGCGGAAGAGCCGGGTCAGGTGCCGGGTGCTGACGGCCGCGGTCGCGGCCATGGCGGGCAGGCTGTGATCGGCGGCGGGGTCGGCCAGCACGGACGCGATCAGTGACCGCAGGGGATCGGTGCGCGGTGGCGGGGTGGTGGTCGCCGCGGAGAACTGCGACTGCCCGCCCGGGCGTTGCATGAAGACGACCAGTTCGCGTGCGACGTCCCTGGCCACGGCCGCTCCGTGGTCGTCCTCCACGAGGGCGAGCGCCAGGTCGATCCCGGCGCTGATGCCCGCCGAGGTGACGAAGCGGCCGTCGCGGACGTGGATGGCGTCCGGCTCGACGTGAACCCGGGGGTAACGGCGGGCCAGGGTCGCGGCCTGCCGCCAGTGGGTCGTGGCCGAACGGCCGTCGAGCAGGCCGAGTTCGGCCAGGACGAAGGCGCCCGTGCAGACGGACGTGACCCGTGTCGCCCGGTCGGCGAGGGTGCGGGTCGTGCTCAACAGCCATTCCTCGGCGGGGTGTTGGGCCAGCAGGTCGCCCCCGGCGACCACCACCGTGTCCACCGGCCCGGCGTCGGCCGCGGTCACCGTGCCGGTCAGGGTCAGTCCGTTGGCGGTGGTGACCGGGCCGCCGTGCGGAGAGACCAGCACCAGCTCGTAGGGACGGCCGAGTTTGCCCGACTGGTGCAGCACCTCGGCCGGGCCGCTGACGTCGAGCAAGGTCACACCGTCGAAGACGACGAAACCGACCCGAGGGGGCGGGGCCGCTGTCATGTCCGAATCCGTGGTTTTCGTGGCTCTGGGGACATGGCTCCAGCGTACGCCGCCGAAGATCCTGGAGGCACAGGCCGACGAGGAGAGGGAAGAACGATGACCGAAGTGATCGCAGGCGTGGAGATCCCGGACACCGCTCTGGTGCGGGAGGCGACGGAACTGGTGCGCGAGGCCGCGTCGCCGCTGCTGTTCGACCACTCGCGGCGGGTGTTCCTGTGGGGCGCGCTGCGCGGCCGGGAGCAGGGTCTCGGCTACGACCCCGAACTGCTCTATGTGGCCGCGATGTTCCACGATCTCGGGCTCACCGGGAAGTTCCGCCGGACCGACCAGCGCTTCGAGATCGACGGTGCCGACGAGGCCCGTCGGTTCCTGTACGCGCACGGCATCACCGGTGAGCCGGCCGACCGGGTCTGGACGAGCATCGCCCTGCACACCACCCAGGAGATCCCGCTGCACATGTCGCCCGAGATCGCCCTGGTCAACCGGGGTGTCTCGCTGGACGTCGTGGGTATCGGCTACGACGCCGTGTCCGACGAGCAGCGCGCGGCCGTGGTGGCGGCGCATCCCCGACCGGACTTCAAGAACGGGATCCTCGCCGCCTTCACCGAGGGCATCAAGGACCGCCCCGAGACCACGTTCGGCAACATCAAGGCGGACGTGCTGGCCCACTTCGTACCGGGCTTCGTGCGCGGCGACTTCGTCGAGAAGATCAAGAACTCGGACTGGCCGGAGTGACACGGCAGCGACCGCGGCTGGTCAGCAGGGCCGCCCGTGCTCCTCATGGGTGCCGGGCGCTCCGTCCACCAGTGTGTCCAGCAACGTCCGCAACACCTCGCGTTCCACATCCGTGAGCGGCGCGAGGATCTCGTCCGCCGCGCTCCGCCGCGCGCCGCGCAGCTCGCTCAGCGCCTTGCGGCCGTCGTCCGTGATCTCGATCCGGATGACCCGCCGATTGGACGGGTCGGGCACCCGCCGTACCTTGCCGCTCGCCTCCAGGCCGTCGACCAGCGTCGTCACGGCACGCGGCACCACCTCGAGGCGCTCGGCGAGGTCGGCCATGCGGGGCGGCGAGCCGAAGTGCGCGAGGGTGCGCAGCAGGCGGGACTGGGCCGGAGTGATGCCGAGGTCGCGCTGCTCCAGATGGTGCTTCTGGATGCGGTGCACCCGGCGGGTGAGCCGCAGCAGCTGCTCCGCGAGGAGGCCGTCGGAATCGGGGGTGGTCATGCGGGAACAATATCAGGACCTGGTTCATTGTGAGTATAGGTAACAATGAGCTATGCTCCACGAGATCTCATTGCCCCACGAGTTCCGAGTGCTCGACCAGTCCTGATCGCCTCACCATCCGTAGGAGACCATGCCCCGCGACGACATCAACTGGACACCGTCCCCAGGCACCTCGACCGACCAGCCCCGGCAGGTGCGCCGCATCCTCAGGCTCTTCAAGCCCTACCGCGCCCGGCTCACGGTCGTCGGCCTCCTGGTCGGCGCCGCATCCCTGGTCACCGTGGCGACCCCGTTCCTGCTGAAGGAGACGCTGGACGTCGCCATCCCGCAGGGCCGCACCGGACTGCTGAGCCTGCTCGCGCTCGGCATGATCCTGAGCGCCGTCCTGACCAGCATCTTCGGCGTGCTGCAGACCCTCATCTCGACGACGGTCGGCCAGCGCGTCATGCACGACCTGCGCACCGCCGTCTACGGCCGGCTGCAGCGCATGTCGCTCGCCTTCTTCACCCGGACCCGCACCGGCGAGGTCCAGTCCCGCATAGCCAACGACATCGGCGGCATGCAGGCCACCGTCACCTCCACGGCCACCTCCCTGGTCTCCAACCTGACCAGCGTGGTCGCCACGATCATCGCGATGATCGCCCTGGACTGGCGGCTCACCGTCGTCTCACTGCTGCTGCTCCCGGTCTTCGTATGGATCAGCCGCAGGGTCGGCAACGAACGCAAGAAGATCGCCACCCAGCGCCAGAAGCAGATGGCCTCGATGGCAGCCACAGTCACCGAGTCGTTGTCCGTCAGCGGCATCCTGCTCGGCCGCACCATGGGCCGCTCCGACTCGCTCACCCAGTCCTTCTCCGAGGAGTCCGAGGGCCTGGTCGACCTGGAGGTCAGGTCGAACATGGCGGGGCGCTGGCGCATGGCCGTCATCTCGATCGTCATGGCCGCGATGCCCGCCGTCATCTACTGGACCGCCGGAATCGCCCTCCAGATGGGCGGCCCGGACGTCTCGATCGGCACCATCGTCGCCTTCGTCTCGCTCCAGCAGGGCCTGTTCCGCCCGGCCGTCAGCCTGCTGTCGACCGGCGTCCAGATCCAGACCTCGCTGGCGCTCTTCGCGCGCATCTTCGAGTACCTCGACCTCCCGATCGACATCACCGAGCGTGAGAACCCGGTCCACCTCGACAGCATCAAGGGTGAAGTCGCCTTCCAGGGCGTCGAGTTCCGATACGAAAGCAACGACAAGCGCCGTCCGATCCTCGACGGCATCGACATCACCGTCCCGGCAGGCAACAGCCTCGCGATCGTCGGCCCGACCGGCGCCGGAAAGTCGACCCTCGGCTATCTCGTACCCCGGCTCTACGACGTGACGGGCGGCCGGGTCACCCTCGACGGGGTCGACGTCCGTGACCTGGACTTCGACACGCTCGCGCGTGCCGTCGGCGTCGTCTCCCAGGAGACGTACCTCTTCCACGCCACGGTCGCCGACAACCTCCGCTTCGCCAAGCCGGACGCCACCGACGAGGAGCTGTACGCGGCGGCGCGCGCGGCGCAGATCCACGAGCACATCGCGGGCCTGCCCGACGGGTACGACACGGTCGTCGGCGAGCGCGGTCACCGGTTCTCCGGCGGCGAGAAGCAGCGGCTGGCCATCGCGCGCACGATCCTGCGCGACCCGCCGGTCCTCATCCTCGACGAGGCGACGAGCGCCCTCGACAACCGCACCGAAGCGGCCGTTCAGGACGCCATCGACGCCCTGTCGGCCAACCGCACCACGCTCACCATCGCCCACCGCCTGTCCACCATCCGCAGCGCCGACCAGATCGTGGTCCTCGACTCCGGACACGTGGCAGAACGGGGCACGCACGAAGAACTGCTGGAACTGGACGGGCGGTACGCGGCCCTCGTACGCCGGGATGCCCAACTGGAACCGACAAGCTGAAGATATGCCGGGATTGTGGCGATATGCGGGTTACCGTGCCCGCATGCAGATGAACACTCCGCCACGGAGCACGATTCGACTGACCCGCCGGGGCCGGGTCGCCCTCATCGCGACCGGGGCCGTCGTGGCCGGCACCGCCGTGGCGGTGCCGCTGCTCAGCCTGGAGGACGAAGGGGACACGCGCCCCACCTCACTGGTCATCCCGGAGGGCTGGCGCTCGGGCCAGATCTACGAAGCCGTCGACAAGGCCCTCGCGCTCCCGCCCGGCACCACCAAGAAGTCCATCCCGAAAGCCGGACTGAAACTGCCGAACGACGCGGAGGGCAACCCCGAGGGCTACCTCTTCCCGGCGACCTATCCGCTGAAGGGGAAGGCGACGCCCGCGTCGCTGCTGTCGTTCATGGTCGGCACCGCGAACCAGAAGTTCAACGGAGCGCCGGTCGCCGCCGGTGCGCAGCGCAACGCGATGAACGTCTACCAGGCGGTCACCATCGCGAGCATCGTGCAGGCCGAGGCGGCGTCCAAGGCCGACATGGGGAAGGTGGCCCGGGTCATCTTCAACCGCCTCGAACGCGGGATGCCGCTCCAGATGGACTCGACCATCAACTACGCGCTCAACCGCACCACGCTGAGGACGACCACGAGCGACACCCGGGTCGACAGCCCCTACAACTCCTACCAGCGCATGGGCCTGCCGCCCACCCCGATCGACAACCCGGGCGAGGACGCGATGCGCGCCGCGATCAACCCGCCCCCGGGCGACTGGCTGTACTTCGTCACGGTCAAGCCCGGCGACACCCGCTTCGCGGCCACCTACGAGGAACACCAGCGCAACGTGGCCGAGTTCAACGCGGCCCAGAAGAGCGGCAGTTCACAGCCCGCGAAGTGACCCGCCCGGGACAGCGTCAGACGGCGACCGGCTCCCCGGCCAACAGCCGTCTGATGTCCCGTACGGCCGCACGTCCCGCCCGGTTGGCGCCGACGGTACTCGCGGAGGGTCCGTAGCCGACGAGATGGACGCGCGGATCGGCGGTCACCCGGGTGCCGTCGAGGCGGATGCCGCCGCCCGGGCCGCGCAGCTTCAGCGGTGCCAGGTGGTCGATCGCGGCCCGGAACCCGGTCGCCCACAGGATGACATCGGCGTCCAGATGCCGGCCGTCGTCCCAGTCCACGCCGTCGGGTGTGATCCGGTCGAACATCGGCTGCCGGTCCAGGACCCCGTCCGCGACGGCCTGCCGGATCGCGTCGTTCAAGGGCAGCCCGGTCACGGAGACCACGCTCCTCGGTGGCAGCCCCTGACGTACCCGTTCCTCCACCAGCGCGACGGCCGCCCGCCCGACGTCCTCGGTGAACGGACCCTCGCGGAAGACCGGCGGGCGCCGGGTCACCCACGTCGTGGCCGCCGCGTACGGCGCCAGCTCCATCAGATGCTGCGTACCGGACGCGCCTCCGCCCACCACGACCACCCGCAGCCCGGCGAACTCCTCGGGTCCCGGGTGCTGGGCGGTGTGCAACTGCCGCCCCCGGAAGGTCTCCTGGCCCGGATAGCGAGGCCAGAACGGCCGGTCCCAGGTGCCGGTCGCGTTGATCAGCGCCCGCGTCGACCAGGTCCCGTCGGACGTCTCGACGAGCAGCCGCCCACCCTCGCCCTCCCGTACCGCCTTCACGTCCACCGGCCGCCGTACCCGCAGGTCGAAGGCGCGCTCGTAGGCGCCGAAGTACTCGGCGATCACCTCGGCGGACGGGCGGGCCGGATCGGCGTCGGTGAGTTCCATGCCCGGCAGCGCGTGCATCCCGTGCACCTTGCCGTACGTCAGTGACGGCCACCGGAACTGCCAGGCGCCGCCCGGCGCGGGCGCGTGGTCCAGCACCACGAAGTCGCGCTCCGGCTCGAAACCGGTGCGCCGCAGGTGATAGGCGCCGGCCAGTCCTGCCTGCCCGGCGCCTATGACGACCACGTCGACCTCACGAGAGTTGTTCACGTTTCTACGAACAGCCCCGGGGTCGTGGATCTTCCCGCGCGCAGCGCCCGCTGCCCACCGGGAACGGCACACCAGGCCGCGCCGCGCCCTCGGCCGGCCCGCGCGCCGCCAGCGCGGGAATCACACCCTCCCCGAACCAGTACGCCTCCTCCAGATGCGGATACCCCGACAGCGCGAAGTGCTCGACACCCGGCGAGTGGTACTCCTCGATCAGATCGGCCTCGGCGTGGCTGCCCACGAGCGCGGTGCCCGCGCCGCCCCGGACGAGACCCGCCCCCGCCCACAGGTTCGGGTGGATCTCCAGTTCGTCGCGCGAGCCGCCGTTCAGTGCCGGCATCCGCTGCCGGCCCACCGACTCGCTGCGCCCGAGCGCGGTCCGCGCAGCCGCGATCGTGTCCGCGTCGAGGTCGTGGAGCAGCCGGTTCACGGTCGCCCACGCCTCGGCCGACGAGTCCTGCGAGATGGTGTGCAGCCGCACCCCGAACCGCACGTCCCGCCCCTCGCGCTCGGCGAGCCCGCGAATCCAGTCGAGCTTCTCCTTGACCTGCGCCGGCGGTCTCCCCAGGTGACAGGCCGGAGACGAGGGCGAGTCCGGTGCCGACGACGGTGCCGAGGAGGAGTCCGATCGCGACGCGCTGCAGCGATGTCGTCATCGCCGAGGGCAGTGAACCGTCGGCGACCAGATCCCAGCCGACGTGCGCGATCCAGCCGGGCGAGGCGAGCACGTCGGAGGTCAACACGCCTGTGCCGCTGAGGAGTTGCCACAGCGCGAGCAGTACGAGCGAGCCGGTGGTGCGGCGCAGCCGGCGGGGGACACTGGTGCGACGTGAGGAGGTGGGGACGAGGGGGACGAGATCGAGGGGCGCGTGGCCGTCCGGGCCGGTCTCCGGGGTGGGTATACGGGAAATATCGGGCCCGGAGGAGCCGGGTGGGGCATGGCTGGTGCTCATGGGTGCTCCACGGAGTGGGGGCGAGCGTCCGGTGAGGAAGGGGTACGCCTCAACGCCGCCGCGTCACGACGGTGTACGCGGGCGCGGCGGAGTGCGGGGAATGAGGGGGCGAGGCGGAAGAAGGCGTCAGGGGCCGCGACAACACGCGGCGGAGGCCACCCGCAGCAGGTCGACGTGACCGCGCGTGGTGAGCAGGACTGAACGCAACATGCGGCCGAAACTGGGTCGGATGGCGTGCCACGGCCAACGGTGTCTCGCGTACTGGAAGCCTCGTATCACGGGCCGGTCGACCGGCCGGGTGGGCGACCCGGCGCATGGGTCAGGATGGGAGCATGTCAGCTGCCTTCACCACCCGAGTTCTGCATGTCGCCACCGGCTCCCGGGAGCGGGTCATGGATCTGACCCGTGACTGCGAGGCCTTCCTGCGGGAGGCGGCGGCCGGCCGTGACGGCCTCCTCAACGTCTTCGTCCCGCACGCCACCGCGGGCATCGCGATCCTCGAAACGGGCGCCGGCAGCGACGACGACCTCCTCGCCGCCCTGCACACCCTCCTCCCCGCCGACGACCGCTGGCAGCACCGCCACGGCAGCCCCGGCCACGGCCGCGACCACGTCCTCCCGGCCTTCGTGCCACCGCACGCGACGCTGCCGGTGCTGGGCGGGCGGTTGGAGTTGGGGACGTGGCAGTCGGTCTGTCTCGTCGATACGAACCGCGATAATCCGGACAGGGTGGTTCGGCTGTCGTTCCTCGCATGAGGCACCGGGCTCGGCGACTTCAGATGTGATGCGCGACTGGTTCCATCCAGGTGTGGATGACAGACAGTCATCCAGGCTGTCCGTGGGACACCGTTGGGCGCGGTGCGGTTGTGCCGCGGCTCGGGCGGCGATCGGGCGGAGGCGTGGGGACGCGGTCGAGGCGGAGAGCCATCACCGGGCAGGCGGCGACCGCGCGTCGGGCGTGGGGGAGCAGTTCGGCCGGGACCGTGGGGCTGTGGAGCACGGGGTAGCCCCATTCGTCCAGGCCGACCAGTTCGGGGAGCAGTTCGGCGCAGAGGCCGTGTCCGTCGCAGGCGGCGAAATCGACGGCCAGTACATGGGCCCGGGCGTCGGCCTGGGTGCGGGTCATCGCCATTCCTCCTCCTCGGGGGGCCGTGGAGCGGGCACGGGCAGGACGAGGGGGGCGTACGCGGCGCGGCACGGTCCTGTGTGCGCGTGCCGGTGGACGTCGTCGGCGAAGACCCGCAGCGCGGAGGCGGCCAGCCGCGCCGCGCCGTCGGGATGGCTGCACGCGCCGCGCCCCGGGAGCAGCCCGAGGCGGTGGTGCAGCCGGTCGATCCGCCGGGCGTCGGCGGTGCCCCGGGCGAGCGCGGCGAAGTCCTCGGCGACGCCCGGCAATCCGAACCGGCACGGACCGCACTGCCGGGCGCTCTGCGCGGCGAAGTACTCCAGCACGGCCGCCGTCTCGGCGAGACCGCAGGTCCCTTCGGGCAGGGCCACCAGGACGCCCGCGCCCCGTTCCGGCGCCGTGGTGCTCAGCGGCAGCGGCAGCCAGCTGCCGAAGAAACCGCCCGCGAGCACGGCGCCGAGTCGGCCCTGAGGGCCACCGGCCCGGGCCAGGGCGGCGGGTACCGGACTGCCCGCCGGGATCTCGTAGACCCCCGGGTGAGCCACGGCGCCCGAGACCGTGACCAACGTGGTGCCCGGTGCCCGGGAGCTGCCGCTCTCGCGGAACCAGGCGGGGCCGTAGCGGGCGATCAGCGCGAGGTGGGCCAGGGTCTCCACGTTGCCGATCAGGGTGGGCCGTTTGCCGACGCCCTTCTCGAAGGGGCGCGGTGGAGTGGCCAGGGGGCGGGCGTCGCCGCCGTTGAGCCACCTCACCAGGGACGTCTCCTCGCTGGACACGAAGTGGTGGGGCAGCGTGTGGACCTTCACCGGTACCGGGTCGAGCCGGGCGCGGCGCCGCTCGGCGACCGCCGTGGTGAGCTGGTCCGCCTGCGTCGCCCGGGTACGGGGCACGCACAGGTGCACCGCGTTCGCGCCGACCGCGACGGCCGCAAGTATCGCGCCGTCCAGGACGAGGTGCGGGGCGAGCGAGAGCAGCACCTCGTCCTTGTGGCTGGCCGGTTCGCTCTCCATCCCGTTGGCGACGACCACGGCGGGCCCCTTCGCCCCGGCGACCGAGCGGAGTTTGCGGCCGGTGGGGAAGCCCCCGCCGCCCCGGCCGGTCAGCCCGGCCTCCTCCACGGCGCGCACCAGCGGCATCGCCGTCCCACGGCCGCGTGCCGACGACAGCGGGACCGGGCCGTACCGGCCGAGGTGTTCCGTCAGGTCGGCGGTCCGGCCGGTGTCGTACCAGCCGTGGAGCAGGCGTTCGCCGTAGGGGCCGCTGGGGGCCGTCGCCGAGTGTTCTCCGGCGAGTACGGTCCCGGTGTCGGGGTTCATTCGGCGTCGTCTCCCTCGTGTTCGGCTTGCTGATCGGACTGCTGCGGTGGGGTCGGCGACTGGTGGGGGACCGCCGGGGAGGTGGACTGGGCCGGGGCTTGTGCCGTGCCGCCCGCGCGGTGTGCCCAGCCGGGCCGCAACGGGCCGCCCGCCAGGAACGCGACCAGTGCCACGGGCACCAGCACCAGGGCCGCCGTCGCCCACCGGCGAATCCGGACCGCTTCCGCTCCGGCCCGGACCAGCCGCCACCACACGGCGGCCACGACGGTCAGCAGACAGCCCGCGTACAGCACCAGTTGCGGGCCCAGACGGGTGTCCGTGCCGGTGCCGGCCGCGTGGAAGAGCGCCACCGGCCAGGACGCGTACGCCAGCCAGTGCACCGCCTTCCACCGGCGCAGGCCGAGGCGTCCGCGGACCGCGCTGGTGATCGCGACCGCCAGCAGCAGGTCGAGGGCCACCGCGCCCAGGCCCACCCACAGCGGACGGTAGGAGGCGATGAAGGGGACGAAGGCCGACGGCCAGGTCAGGTGGGCGTAGCTGTCGGCGATGGCGGTGACGATGTGCATCCCGAGGAAGGCCAGGGTGAGCAGTGACAGGTTGCGGTGCAGCGCGGACACCTCGAACCGGCCCAGGCGAACCGGCGCGTACCGTCCCGCCGTCGCGATGCCGAGCGCGACCGTCGCGGTCAGCAGCACCAGCGAGACGGTGCCGCCGGCCCTGGTGGCGTACCAGAGCGGGCTGGGGCCGGACGTTCCCGCGGCGAGCAGGACGGCGCTGTTCATCGGTCGCCCCCGTCGGCGGGCCAGGCGCCCAGGCACAGCACGCTTCCGTCGGTGCGGACCAGCCGGGCCGGCAGGCCGGTGCCGCGCAGCCAGTCGGGGGCGCGTTCGCCGAGGACCAGGGCGGCGGTGGTCGCGGTGTTGGCGTCCACGCAGGTGCCGGCGGCGACACTGACGGTGCGCCAGACGGGCGGCGGGACGTCGCCGGTGGCCGGGTCGACGATGTGGTGGAGGGTCCGGCCGCCGCGCCGCCAGGTCCGTACGGTCGTACCGGACGTGGCGAGGCCGCCGTCGCGGATCGAGACGACCGGGGGTCGGGGGGCGGCGTCCGGGACCGTGTGGTTGTCGGTGGTCGCAGGCTGCGGGCCGGTGTGCGGGGCCGTCCGGCGATCGACGGGCGGGGCCTGCGTACCGGCGTTCGGGGCTGTGTGGTCGTCCGCGATCCCGGCCCGCCAACTGGCCGCCGGGCCCGCGTGGTTGTCGGCGATGGCGACGCGCCAGCCGCCGTACGGCGGTTCGCCCGCCGCCGACAGGTCGCCGCCGAGGTTGACGAGGACTCCGCAGCCCACCGCAGCGGCGGCGTGGTGGGCCGCCCGGTCCGCGGCCAGGGCCTTGGCCGTGGCGCCGAGGTCGAGCGTGGTTCCGGCGGGAAGGCGCAGGAGCCGTAGGGCCGGGTCCCAGCGGACGGACCGCCAGCCGGGGGCGGGCCGGGGCGAGGTCGCCGGACCGGTGTCCTCGGGTCGCCGCGCGGCGACCTCGGCGAAGGTGCGGTCGTAGCCGAGTGCCACGACCGCCGGGCCCACTGTGGGATCGACGGCTCCGTCGGTGAGTTCGGCGGCGCGCAGGGCCACCTCCACGGCCTCGGCGAGCAGGGCGCTCACCGGTACGGGCCCGTTGCCCGCGGCGGCGTTGACCCGGGACAGCTCGGAGTCCGGACGGAACCGGCTGCACGCCGCGTCGACGGCGGCCAGCTCGGCCCGCAGGATCAGCAGCGCGTCGTCGGCGCGGCCCGGGTCGGCGGTCAGGAGTACGGCGGTGGTGCCCAGCGCGGAGAAGACCGCGGTCGCGGGCTCGGCGACGGCCGAAGTGGCGAAGGCGGGAGCAGTCGTGACCGTACGAACGGTCGCCGCCGGGAGCGCGGCGCCACCTCCGACTCGGCCGCGTGCGCCCGCCGACGTGGCGCTCACGACGCACCCGACTGGGTCTGCGGCGCCTGCCCGGTCGGCGCGGGCGCCTGCCCGGCCGGCTGAAGGCCACCGCTCGTGCCCGTACTGGTGCCGCTGCCGTGCTGGGCGGACCCGGTCGGCAGGGGGATGCCGGGGAGCGCGTGCGCGTACCCGGCGCCCAGTACGGCGGTGCCCGCGACGGCCGCGGCGGCCACCCAACGGGTCGTCACGCTCACCCGGCGCAGCCCTCGTTCGCGGCGCCGGACGGCATCGCGGACGGATCGGTCGGCTGCTGCGGGCTGCTCGGGAAGAGGCATGGATGAACTCCTCGCTCGGAGGGCGGTCTGTCCCACCACCCAGGCTGCCCGGTGGCCCGTCGGGAACCGGTTCAGGAGTTCTTCAGAAGAGGTTAAGATCCCGCCCGCAGGCCGCGCGACGGCCCCTGCGACGGCGGCGCGGGCAGTTCCAGCACCACGGTCAGCCCCCCGCCGACCGTGTCTTCGAGCCGGACGGTGCCGCCGTTGGCGGTGACCAGCCGGTGCACGATGGCGAGCCCGAGGCCGCTGCCGGACGCCTCCGGATTGCCGAACCTCCTGAAGGCCGCCTCACGTGCCGCCGCGCTCATCCCGGGGCCGTCGTCCACCACCCGCAGCAGCACACCGTCGCGCGTCGCCCTCCCCTCGACGCGGACAGCCGCGCCCCCACCCACCGCGTCCAGGGCGTTGGCCACCAGGTTGTCGATCACCTGCTCCAGGTCTCCCGCTCCCAGGTACGCGGTGAGCCCGGTGCCGCAGCGGCCGACGAGCGACACCCGCCGCTCCCGTGCCACCGGCTCCCACGCGGTGACCCGCTCGTCCACCACATGGTCCACCCGGACCGGAACCGGCCTGGGCACCGCGGTCTCCGCACGGGCCACCGCGAGCAGCCCGTCCACCAGCCGGGACAGCCGGGCGATCTCCTCCTGGGCGGCGGCGAACTCCGCCGCCGTGGCCTCGTCGGCGCCCGCCGCCAGCAGGTCGAGCCGCAGCCGCAGCGCCGTCAACGGCGTGCGCAGCTGGTGCGAGACGTCGGCGACGACCGCCCGATGCCCGTGGATCAGGGCCTCCATACGGGCCGCCATGGTGTTGAACGTCGAGGCGAGCCTGCGCACCTCCTGCGGGCCGTGCCCGCCCGGCGCCCGTACGTCGAGGGCGCCTTCGCCCAGCCGCAGCGCGGCGGCGTCCACGGCCCGCAGCGGACGTCCGACCCAGCGGGCCAGCGCCAGCGCCACCAGCCCGCCCGCCACCAGGCCACCGGCGCCGATCAGCGCCAGCCGCCCCCACATCGCGCCGATCCGTTCGTTCGTGGTCTTGGCCGACCGGGACAGCACCGCCACCCCGACCGGACGCGCGGTGTCGCCGATGGGCACGGCGACGACCAGCCGGTCGTCCCGCTCACGGGTGGCCGTCTGCGGGTGGGCGAGCACCTGGCGCGCCAGGTCGCCCCAACTGCCGGCGGCCTCGTCCTCCGTGCCGTCGTCGCCCGTCCGCCCGGGGCATTCGGTGGCCGCGACGACCTGTCCCGACGCGTCGAAGACCGCGGCGCAGTCCCCGGCCCGCTCGGCCTGTTCCAGGAGCTGTCGCATGGAGGCGGCGGAACGGTGGTCCGACAGGTGCTCCTCGGCCGCGGCGGCGATCGTCCGGTCCACCGCCTCGGTCGTGTCCCGGAAAGAGGTGCGCTCGCGCTGCGCCAGCGACAGTCCCAGCGGCACCACCGCCAGGACCAGCAGCATGACGATCAGCGCGATGAAGGCCAGTGCGATACGCCGGGTCATCGCGCACCGACGTCGGGGTCCTGGCCGGCATCGGGTGCGCCGAGGCGGAACCCACGGCCGTACACGGTCTCCACCAGTCCGGGTACGCCGAGCTTGCGGCGCAGCGCCGCGATGTGCACGTCCAGCACCTTGGTGGGGCCGTACCAGTGCGCGTCCCAGGCACGTTCCAGGACCTCCTGCCGGGTGACCACCCGTCCGGGGTCGGCGGCCAGGCACTCCAGGATGTCGAACTCCTTCGGTGTGAGGGCGACTTCGCGGCCGCCGACGGTCACCTTGCGGGTCCGCAGGTCCACCGCGAGGGGCCCGTGCCGCAGCAACTCGGAGTCGGGCGGCTGGACGCGGCGCAGCACGGCCCGGATCCGGGCCAGCAGCTCCGCCAGGCCGAACGGTTTGACCAGGTAGTCGTCGGCGCCCTCGTCCAGGGCCGCGACCCGGTCGGCCTCCTCCCCGCGCGCCGTCACCACGATGATTGCCGCCCGGGAACGGGCCCGCAGCCGGCGGCAGACCTCGACACCGTCCAGGTCGGGCAGCCCCAGGTCCAGCAGCACCACATCGGGCTCCGGGGCCGCGGCCAGCGCTTCCCGCCCGGTGCCGACGCGGCGCGTCCGGTACCCGGCCCGCTCCAGCCCCAGCACCAGGGAGGCAGCGATCCCCGGGTCGTCCTCGACCACCAGCACATGCACGTCGACATCCTACGATTGCGCCGCCCCTGCCCGAATTGGCCGACCGGCCCGTCGTTGTGGACCGTTCGGCCCTGCCGCCCGGTGCGCAGCGCGCGGTTGCATGGAAACCCGGGGATGCTGTCGCGCCCGGCGGCGTGCGTGCCCGGAGAAGCGGGAGGGCCGCTGTCGTGTCACGGATGGGAGCCACCGGAGACGGGCAGGGGCGGCAGGCCCGCAGTGTCCGTGGACTGCTCGAACCGGCCCTGCTGGCCGTGACGGCGACCGCCCTGCTGAGCGGGGGAGTCGCCTGGGCGGCGGGGAGCCGGGGCGTCGCCGACGCCTGCTGGGCGGCCGGCACGGTGGTGGCCCTCGTTCCCGCCGTGGCCTGGGTCCTGGCCGCGGTGCGGAAGGGGCGGGCCGGTGTCGACCTGATCGCGGTGCTGGCCCTGGCCGGGACCCTCGCGGTGGGCGAGTACCTGGCGGGTGCGCTGATCGCGCTGATGCTGGCGACCGGCCGGGCGCTGGACGCCGCCGCCGAGCGCCGGGCCTCGCACGACCTGCGGGCCCTGCTGGAGCACGCGCCCCGCTCGGCCCGCCGCCGGACCGGCCGGGAGGTGTCAGTGGTCCCGCTCGCCGAGGTCGTCGTCGGCGACGTGCTCGTGGTCGGTCCGGGAGACGTGGTCCCCGTCGACGGCAGTGTCCTGGACGGTACGGCGGAACTCGACGAGTCCGTGCTGACCGGCGAGTCCGCCCAGGTCGAGCGCGGCATCGGCGAGGCCGTACGCAGCGGCGTCGTCAACGCGGGCGGTGTCTTCGAACTCCGGGCGACCGCCACCGCGCAGGACAGCACGTACGCGGAGATCGTACGGCTGGCTCAGCACGCGGGCGCCGAACGGGCGCCGACCGTGCGGTTGGCGGAGCGTTACGCGGCCTGGTTCCTGCCGCTGTCGCTGGGGTTGGCCGGTGTCGCCTGGCTGCTGAGCGGGTCCGCCGTCCGCGCGGTCGCCGTCCTCGTCGTGGCGACCCCCTGCCCGCTCCTGCTCGCCGCGCCGGTCGCCATCGTCTCCGGGCTGTCGCGGGCGGCCCGCCGGGGTGTCATCGTCCGGGACGGCGGAGCGCTGGAGCGCCTGGGCCGGGCCCGCACCCTGGTGATCGACAAGACCGGCACCCTGACGGTCGGCCGACCGCACGTCCTGGCGGTTGCCACAGCCCCCGGGTGGTCCCCGTCCGAGGTGCTGCGCCTGGCCGCCTCGCTCGACCAGGTCTCCGCGCATGTGCTGGCCGACGCGATCGTCCGCGAAGCGCGAACCCGGGGCCTCGCGCTGTCGATGCCCGCAGACGTCACGGAAGAAGCGGGGCGCGGCCCCTCCGGCGCAGTGGACGGCCTCCGCGTCCGTGTCGGCAGGACCGGCCTCCCGCAGGCGGCCCTCCCCGACTGGGCCCATGCCGTGGACAACCGGGCCCTTCTCGACGGGGCCGCCATCGCCTGGCTCACCGTCGACGACGCCCTCGCCGGCGCCGTCCTGCTCCAGGACCCGCTGCGCCACGACGCCCCGCGCACGGTACGCCGACTGCGGTCGGCGGGACTGACCAGGCTCCTCATGCTCACCGGGGACCGCGCCGAACCCGCCCGCGAAGTGGGGGCCGTCCTGGGCCTCGACGACGTCAGGGCCGGTCAGCTCCCCGCCGACAAGGTCGCGGTGGTACAGGAGGAACGCGCGCGGGCCGTCACCGTCATGGTGGGCGACGGTGTCAACGACGCGCCCGCGCTGGCCGCCGCCGACATCGGTGTGGCCATGGGGGCCCGCGGCTCCACCGCGACCTCCGAAGCCGCCGACATCGTCCTCACGACCGACCGGGTCGACCGCCTCGCCGACGCCATGGAGATCGCCGTACGGGCCCGCCGGATCGCGGTCCAGAGCGCCGCGGGCGGCATGGCGATGTCACTGCTCGCCATGATCGCGGCCCTCCTCGGGTGGCTGCCGCCCGCCGTCGGCGCCCTTCTTCAGGAAGCCATCGACGTAGCTGTCATCCTCAACGCCCTGCGCGCACTGCTGCCGGCCCGTGGCGCCGGTACCGCTCTCGAACCGGACGCCGAGGACCTCATCCACCGCTTCGCGGCCGAGCACGACGACCTCCGGGACGCCCTGGACGCCATCCGTGAGGCCGCCGGCCTGCTCTCCGCGCAGGACGGTCCGGGATCACTGGCCGCCGTGCGCCACGTCGACCAGCTGCTCACCACCCGGGTGCTGCCGCACGAATACGCGGAGGAACACCAGCTGTATCCCGCGCTGAACCGACGACTCGGCGGCCCGGAAACCACCGAGACCATGAGCCGGGCCCACACCGAGATCGCCCGTCTGTCCCGCCGTATCACCACCCACCTCCGCATGGCCGACGAGGCGGGCGCCCTGAAACCGGAACAACTCGACGACCTGCGCGCCTGTCTGTACGGGCTCCACTCCGTCCTCCGCCTGCACTTCAGCCAGGAGGAGGAGAGCTACTTCTCGCTCGCTCCCTGAGCCGGCCCGCCGATGGGAGCCTGTTCCGGGACCGTCGTCCGCACGTCTTCTCCGCCGGGTCGGTCCGCGAGGACTCGTAGGACCCGGTGCCCGGCGCGATGTCAGCTGTCCGCGTCGGCCGTGGTGAGGGAGGCGAGGGCGGCGTCGAGGCGCTGGGTGGCCTCTTCGGCGACGGGGCGTAGCGCGTCGAGTCCGGTGAGGGCGACCATTGTGCCGGGGTCGAGTGCCTGTACGGCGGTGCGGTTGCCGTCGGTGCGGACGACGACGTTGCAGGGGAGCAGCAGGCCGATGGTGCGGTCGGTGTCCAGGGCGCGGTGGGCGAGGGGCGGGTTGCAGGCGCCGAGGATGACGTAGTCCTCCATGTCGTGGTCGAGCTTGGCCTTGAGTGTGGCGGTGACGTCGATCTCGGTGAGGATGCCGAAGCCCTGTGCGGCGAGGGCTTCGCGGACGCGGCTGACGGTGGTGGCGAAGTCGGTGTCGAGGTGGACTGTGCGGTCGTAGCGCATGGCGGTGGCCCTTCCGGTCGGTTCGCGTGGCGTGGGACGGGTGTCCCGCCGTGGGTGAGGCACTCGTGAAGCGTTTCCCGGACTTTCCCTGCCCTGGGAAATACCCCCTGGGGTACTAGTGTTACGGTCGTAAGCATACCCCCCGGGGTAATTCTTCGTTGGAAGGGAGTACCGCGTGTTCTTCGTCGACACGATCGAGGTGTCAGGGCTCGGCAACCGCAGCTATCTCGCGGGCGGTGAGCGGACGGCGGTGGCGGTCGATCCGCCGCGCGACGTCGACCAGGTGATCGCGGCAGCGGCGCGGCGGGGCGTGCGGATCTCGCACGTCGTCGAGACGCACGTCCACAACGACTACGTCACCGGCGGCCTGGAACTGGCCCGGATCACGGGTGCTGCCTACCTCGTTCCGGCCGGGGCCCGTGTCTCCTTCGCACGCGTGCCGGTGCGTGACGGCGACCGCACGGAGATCGACGCCGCCGCGGGCCTGACCCTGCGCGCGCTCGCGACGCCCGGTCACACCCCGCACCACACCTCCTACGTGCTGGAGGAGAACGGCACGGCGGTCGCGGTGTTCACCGGCGGTTCGCTGCTGATCGGCACGGTGGGCCGCCCGGATCTCGTGGAACCGCGGCTCACGCACCACCTGGCCCGGGCCCAGCACGCCTCCGCACGCCGGCTCGCCACCGAACTGCCCGACGAAGCGGCCGTGTTGCCCACGCACGGCTTCGGCAGCTTCTGCTCGTCCGCCCAGGCGCAGGGCAGCGACACCACCATCGGCAAGGAGAAGGCCTCCAACGAGGCCCTCACCCGGGACGTGGACGACTTCGTCGCCGGCCTGCTGGCCGGTCTGGACGACATCCCCGCCTACTACACGCACATGGGTCCGGCCAACGCCGCCGGACCCGCGCCCGTCGATCTGACCCCGCCCGCCGTCGCCGACGCCGGGGAGATGGCCGCCCGGCTGGCGGCGGGGGAGTGGGTGGTGGACCTGCGCAGCCGTGTCGCCTTCGCCGAAGGGCATGTGTCCGGCTCGTTCAACTTCGAGGCCGAGGGGCAACTCGCCACGTATCTGGCCTGGTTGATTCCGTGGGGCAAGCCCGTGACGCTGCTGGCCGAGTCGCCCGCGCAGCTCGCCGCCGCCCAGCGCGAGCTGGTCCGGGTCGGCATCGACCGCCCCGCCGCCGCGGCGACCGGCGCACCGGCCGAGTGGGTCCGGGAGGGAGAGACCCCGGCTTCCTTCCCGCGGGCCACGTTTGCCGACCTTGCCCGCCGGTATCCGGCGCAGGGCGTCGTCGTCCTTGATGTGCGACGCGGCTCGGAGCGGGCGGCCGGGTACATCGAGGGCTCGGTCCACATCCCGGTCCACGCCCTGCACCGCCGTCTCGGCGAGGTTCCCGCCGGTGAGGTGTGGGTGCACTGCGCGGGTGGGATGCGTGCCGCGATCGCCGCCTCCCTGCTGGACGCGGCCGGCCGTGAGGTCGTCGCCGTGGACGACTCCTTCGACGCGGCCGAGAAGGCAGGACTCACCGTACGGACGCCCTGACGGCGTCGGATGCCGTAGGCGTTCCACCGATCTTCACTGCCGACATGGGAAACAGGAGCGAGAAACCGAGATGAGCATCTTCCGACGAGGCCGGGGAGGCCCGGGCCGGGTGAGCGTGCAGGAGGCGGCCGCGCGCACCGGGCACGGCGACCCCGCCGAAGTCCCCACCGACGCCGTGCTGCTGGACGTGCGCGAGCCGTACGAGTGGCAGGCGGGGCACGCTCCCCGAGCCGTACACCTGTCCCTCTCGGCGCTGGCCGCCGGGACCGGACTGCCCGCCCGGGCGCAGGCGCGGCCCCTGGTCGTGATCTGCCGCTCGGGCAACCGCTCCCGGCAGGCGGCCGAACTGCTCGCCGCGCGGGGTGCGGAGGCCGTGGACGTGATCGGCGGCATGCGCGACTGGGCGGGAGCCGGTCTTCCGGTGGTGGACGCGAACGGCGGGAACGGCACCGTCGCGTGAGCACTCTCATACTCGCCCTGGCCGCCGGTGCGGTCATCGGCCTGGCGCTCGGCGCGCTCGGCGGCGGCGGCAGTGTGCTCGCCGTCCCCGCCCTGATCTACCTGCTCGGCTTCACCCCGGTCGCGGCCACCACGGCGAGTCTGGTCATCGTCACGCTCACCTCGGTCACCGCGATGTCCGCGCACGCCCGCGACGGGCACGTCCGCTGGCGGACGGGGCTGCTGTTCGCGGCGGCCGGGATCGGCCCGGCGATGCTCGGCGGCGCGCTCGCCGGTCGTATCCCGGCGGCCGTGCTGACAGCGGCCTTCGCCGTGGTCGCGGGAGCGGCCGCCCTGCGCATGCTGCGGTCCCGGCCGGCCGCGGAGGGCGCCGTGACGGTGCAGCCGGTGCGGGTAGCGGCAGCCGGTGGCGGGCTCGGCGCGGTCACCGGTGTCCTCGGTGTCGGCGGCGGCTTCCTCGCCGTACCGGCGCTGGTGGGGGTGCTGGGCCTGCGGATGCGCTACGCGGTGGGCACCAGCCTGCTCGTCATCACCGTCAACTCGCTGGCCGCGCTGGCGATGCGCGCCGGTACGGTCGAGGGGCTGGACTGGTCGGTCGTCGGGCCGTTCGTCGCGGCTGCGGTCCTCGGCGCCTGGGACGGCAAGCGGCTTGCCGTGAAGGTCTCCGGGCACACGCTTCAGCGGGTCTTCGCGCTGGTGCTGCTGGCGGTGGCGGCCTTCATGCTGACCGACGCGGTGCTGTGAGGGCTGCCGGGTCGGGAGCCCTCACGCCAGGGACAGGAACAGCTTCTCCAGGCGGGCGCGCATCTGCTGGGCGTCCTCGCCGTTCTTGCGGCCGGACTCGATGTCGGTCATGCACTGCTGCATGCCGGTCGCGATGATCGCGAAACCGGCACGGTCCAGCGCGCGGGAGGCGGCGGCGAGCTGGGTGACGACGTCCTCGCAGTCGCGCCCCTCCTCGATCATCCGGATCACGCCGGAGATCTGACCCTGCGCACGGCGCAGGCGGTTCAGCACGGCCTTCAGGTCCGCACCCTCAAGCTCCAGCTCCACGACCACTCCTCAAAGAAAATACCCCTAGGGGTACTGTACGTCCCGGTTCGGGACGGCGTCGACCATGAAGGATCACATCTGACATGACCAGCTCTCCCCTCCCCGTCACCCTCGCCACCGAGCAGGCCCGTACCCGGCTGCACGAGCTCACCGTCATCGACGTGCGCACGCCCGCCGAGTACGCCTCCGGCCATCTGCCCGGCGCCCTGAACATCCCCCTGGACCACGTCCGCCGCGCCCTGCCGGAGATACGCCACGCCTCGGAGCAGGGTGACGTCCTCGTCGTGTGCGCTTCCGGCGCCCGCTCCGGGAACGCCTGCAAGCTCCTGGCCGAGCAGGGCATACCGACCGCCACCCTCGCCGGGGGCACCGGCGCCTGGGCCGCCGACGGCCACGACCTGCACCGTCCGGCCGCCTGCGACACCCGGGCCGGCTGGAGCATGGAGCGCCAAGTGCGCTTCACCGCCGGCACGGTGGTGCTCCTGGGACTCCTCCTCGGCCTGCTCGTGCACCCCGCCTTCCAGCTCCTGGCCGTCGGCATCGCGGGAGGCCTCGTCTACTCGGCGGTCACCGACACGTGCGGCATGGCCGCCGTCCTGGGCAGGCTGCCCCACAACCGCCCTCGGGCAGCCGGCCTCGACGCCGCGCTCGCCGTCCTGCGCAGCCGCTGAACCGGTGTTCCCCGGTGCGCGGGCGCCCTGGAACGCGCCGGGGTGCCACCCTCGTTCCCTCGCGCCCGAGCCGGTGGGTCTCCTCGGGGCGGGGAAGTACACGCCGGTCGGTCACGGCGGGCAGGAGACCGGGGCCCGTGCAGCCGAAGAGGCCGGCGGCGTGCGACTCGGCAGGCTCGCGGCCCACGACCGGCGCCTGGCGGACACCGCGGCCGAACTCGGCTTCGGTGACGATCAGTTGGGGCTACGGCTGCATTCCGCCGGGTTCGGCCACCTGCTGCGCCAGGACGTCCCGGACAGATACCGGAAGCGGCGGCGAACCTGGGGCCGACGAGGCAAAACCCGGCGACGTCGGCGATCGTCCCCGGGATACTGGTCGCCCATGGATGAGGTCGAAGTCGTCGTCGCGCATTCCGAGCGCGCGACCCTGCGCGTCGGTGACGTGTTCCTGAAGGTCGACGCCGATCAGGCGCGCATCGACGTCGAGGTCGAGGCGATGTCCCTCGCGCCGGTCCCGACGCCGGAGGTGCTGTGGTGCAAGCCGCACGTGCTCGCGGTCGCCGCGCTCCCGGGGACGACGGTTGGACGCCTCGGCGGGCCGTCGACCGGCTCGCCGGCGGCGTGGGCCGCGGCGGGCGCCGCCATCCGCAAGCTGCACGACGCGCCGCTGCCGCCCCGGACCGGCGGGGCCGGCCGGAGCGTCGCCGAGCTGGCGGCGGAGCTCGACGACGAGTGCGCGTCGCTCGTCACGAACGGCCTCCTGCCCGCCGGCCTGGTCACCCGCAACCGCCGGGTCGCCGAGGCCGCGCTGCGGCCGTGGACTGCGGCGTTCACCCACGGCGACCTGCAGATCGCGCACGTCTTCGTCGACGGCGACGAGGTCACCGGCATCATCGACTGGTCCGAGGCGGGCCGGGGCGATCCCCTTTACGACCTTGCGACCTTCACGCTCGGACACGAGGAGCAGCTCGACGACGTCCTTGCCGGCTACGGCGCCGACGTCGACCTCGATGTGATCCGCGCGTGGTGGTCGGTGCGGAGCCTGCTGGCGGTTCGCTGGCTGAGCGAGCACGGCTTCGACCCGTTCGCGCCGGGCTGCGAGGTCGACGTGCTGAGATCCCGGATGTGAGGCTGCCCGGGCACCGCCGCGTTGCTCCTCACGGGGAGGACCGTGCCTACGGGTACGCCATATAGACGGTCGCGGTCGTTGGCGCCGTCACAGGACCGGTGCCGAGCCGGTCCGTCATCTTCCGCGTGACGGCGTCCCGGAGGGCCTGCGCGTCCTCGCGGGCCTCCACGGCGGCGCTCACCGGTGTGCCGGTGAGGAACCCGGTGGCGACGGAGGCCGCGGACTCCGCGACGCCTTCCAGCGTGACCTCCTCGGCGGCGGCCAGGGTCAGTCCGGCGGCCGTGAGGTCCGCGGTGACCACGGCCGGGTCCGAGTAGCCGTGGGGCACGTCGTTCAGGAACGAGGGTGCCCCGTCGGGCATGGACTGTTCCAGGGCGGTCTGGAAGGCCGCCCCGAATCCGTGCGAGGCCAGCGGGCCCCAGCTGTTGAACAGGAACCGCCCCCGCGGGGTCAGGACCCGGCGCACCTCGGTGTACGCGGCGGGCCTGTCGGGGAAGAACATCACCCCGAACTGGCACAAGACAAGGTCGAAGCTGCCGTCCTCGAAGGGCAGCTCCTGGGCGTCCGCCTGCCGCCAGTCCGCACGCGGTTCCCGGGCCGAGCCCGCGGTGACCATCGCTTCGTTGAGGTCGGTCGCCACCACCGAGGCCGTGGGCACCGCGGTGAGCAGGGCCGAGGTCAACGCCCCTGTTCCGGCGGCGAGTTCCAGGACCGTGCGGGGCCGCAGCGCCGCCGCCCTGGCAGCCAGGTCGGTGGCGAAGGGCCGGAAGAAGACCGGGACCAGGTGGCGTTCGTAGGCCTCGGGCATGGACCGTGTCCACCGCCGGTTCGCATCGTCTGTGCTCATCCGACAGACACTAGGCCCCGCGGGAACTCCGACGGTGGACGGCCGCGGCCACGGCTGCTTCGTGTCATGTTGGTCGACCGTCCAAGACGCTGCGATAGCATGAAGGCACACGCATTCCCGTTCCCGAAGCAGAAAGCGGGCCAGATGTCTCGTATGGCGGCCAAGGACCGACGCGAAGAGCTGATCGCGGCGGCGCAGCGAGTGATGATCCGCGACGGAGTCACGAAGGCGACCACGCGCGCGATCGTCAACGAGGCGAAAATGCCGCTCGGCGTCTTCCACTACTGCTTCACCTCGCGTGAGGAACTGCTGCAGGAAGTCCTCACCCGCTTCACCGACAGCACGGTGGCCGCCGCGCGCAAGATGTTCGAGGGGGAGGGGGACCTCGGATCACGGATCACCAGGAGCCTGGGTGCCTTCTGGGGCACGGTCGAGCTCAACCCGGGGGAACACCAGGTCAGTTACGAGCTGACGCACTACGCGCTGCGCCAGGCCGGGTTCGAGGACCTGGCCCGACGCCAGTACCAGCACTACCGCGAGGTCCACGAGGAACTCCTGGCGGAGGCCGCCGAAGCCGCGGACATCGAATGGGCCGTGCCCGTTCCGGTGCTCGCCCGCTATCTCAACTCGGTGCTCGACGGCATCACCCTGAGCTGGCTGGTCGACCGCGACGGCGAACAGAGCCGCGAGGTCCTGCGGCTGACCGGCGAGCACCTGCTGTCGCTGGCCCGCGAGCGGACCCGGCCGGCGGCCGGGCCGAGCCCGGTGGCGGAGCCGGGCCCGGCGTCGTAGACGCGCGCTGTCGGGGGTGTGCCTACTCGAACAGGTCGGGCTCTGCCGCCGTGACCTGATCCCACGGCGGACGGAACTGGAACCAGCCCGGCAACGGACCGGAGATCTGGTCACGGACCGTCAACGCCGTCTCGGGGTCGATGAGTCGAGGCTCTCCGGCGGCCATGGCCAGCAGCTGGGCCTGGCAGGACCGCTCCCGCTCGCGCAGTAGACGATCTCGACGACCGCGTCCTCCCGCGCCTTGCCGTTCTCCTCGACGACGAGGTCGGCGATCTCCTCCCGGTGGGCCAGCAGCCAGCGGCGGCCCCGCGCGAGGAACTCGGCGCGGGCCCGCGTGTCCAGCTCGGCCCAGCCCCGCTGCGCCCGCCGGGCGCGCTCCACCGCCTGCGCCGCCTCTGCCGCGGACGTGTCGGGCACTTCACCGACAACCGCTCCGGTGGCGGGGTTGTCCACCGCGATTCCCGTGCCCGCCGGGGGCCGTCCGCCATCAGGGCTTGATTCTGCGTCACCGAAAACTCCCCACCGGAACGTTGACTTCTCTTCATCCAGAATGTGACGGTCAATCGTCCAAGTCGTGCGTCTTGTGCAAGCGTCTAAGTGCGGGCGTGAAGGAGCGGTTGGATGAGAAGAACGACATCGATCGCACTGAGCGGCCTGGGCGTTCCCGAGTCCCTGCGCCGGCATGGGGGGCCCTGTGGTTCTCGGATCTCGCGCACGGCACGGTGCACCGATGGGACGGCACGGGGGAGCCGGAGACGGTGATCGAGGTCCCCGGCCGGGCCGGCGGTCTCGGCTGGCTTCCCGACGGCCGCCTGCTCGTCGTGTCCATGGACGGGGGCCGCGTCCATTGCCTGGAGGCGGACGGCGAACTGGTCGTGCACGCCGATCTGCGCCACGTCGTCGGCGGTCCGGTCAACGACATGCTCGTCGACCCCGAAGGGCGTGCCTACGTCGGCAACTTCGGCTTCGACTACCACGCCCCCTCCCGCGAGCACCCGAACTCCATGCTCTACGCGCCGCCCGGCCCGCCGGGTGCCCCGCTCGCCTGCCTGGCGCCGGACGGCAGCCTGCTCGGACTGACGAGCCCCTGCTCTTCCCGAACGGGACCCTGCTCACCCCGGACGGCGGGAGCGTGATCGTGGCGGAGACCCTGGCCATGCGGCTCACCGCCTTCTCCAGGAATCCCGACGGCACCCTGGCCCGTCCAAAACCGTGGGCGCCCCTGATCGCGCCGCTCCTGTGGCGCCTGGTGGACCATCCGGGGGCGGCCGGCCGGATCACCCGCAGGATCTCGGCGCTCCTCGACCACCCGGCCGTCGCGAAGCGCTCCTCGTCCCCGATCGCGCCGGACGGCATCGCGTGGGACGCCGACGGCGAGTCCGTCTGGGTCGCGAACGCGCTTCGCGGCGAGTGCGTGCGGATCGCGCGCGGTGACCGCGTCCTCGACCGGGTCGCCACCAGCCGGCACACCCTGAGCTGCCTGATGGCCGGGCCGGACGGACGCACCCTCTTCGCCGCCACCGTTCCGACCGACGATCCCGTCCGTGCCGCCGAACTCAACGGCGGGCGCATCGAGTCGGTGCGGCTGTGAGTCCGGCTGTGGGTCCCCGGTAACAATCCGGGGGAATGCGTTCTGAACAGTTGACTTGGACGCTCGACCAGGAGAATCTGTGGCCATGCCAACACCACCCGGAAAAGGCCAGGTCGTCCTCGTGACCGGCGCGGCCGGCGGCATCGGAGCCGCCATCGCGGAACTGGCGATCGCGCGCGGTCATCGCGTCCTGCTGACCGACGTCGACGAGGAGGCCGTTCTGGCCCGGGCCCACGCCCTGGGCGAGCGGGCCGCCGCACACGCCCTGGACATCCGCCGCCCCGCGGACTGGAACACGGCGTTCGACGCGGCCCGGGCACGCTTCGCCGCCGTCGACGTACTGGTCAACAACGCCGGCATCACCCACACCGGAACCGCCCGCGAACTCCGCCCCCAGCAGCGTCGCGACATCGTCGAGATCAACCTGCTCGGCACCATCACGGGGGTCTGCACCGCGATCGAGCGGATGACCGCGCAGGGCCACGGACACGTCATCAACGTCTGCAGCATGACGTCGTTCCTGCCGCTGCCCGGATACGCCACCTACGGCGCTACGAAGCACGCGCTGAGGGCCTTCCACCACAGCGTCGCGATCGAGGAACGCGACGGGCCGCTGGACTTCACGATCGTCCATCCGCCGTCCACCCGGACCGGCATGCTCGAACAGGAGATGGCCGATCCCTCCTCCGCCATCGCCTTCGCGGAGAAGTCCTACGCCCCGGAGCGCATCGCCGAGGCCGTTGTCGACGCCATGAGCGCCAAGCCGGTCGAAGTGGTGTTCCCGCCGTTCGCCGGCCGCCTCCAGCGGGCCGTCGGAGTCTTCCCCCGGCTGATGCGCCGAGTGATCCCCCTCGTCGAGGCCAAAGGCCCCAGAGAGCGGGAGCGGCTGCGCGCCGCTCAGGGAATCCCGGCAGCCGGGAACCGGTGAACCTCCTAGAAAGGACACTGAATTGAGTACGCACATGACGTCCCGGCCGGACGCGAAGAGGCCGGTCATGAGCAGGGCCGCATCGACCGGCACCGGACCGGACGAGGACCGGATGGTTCGACTCAGCAGGGCGACCGAGCACTTGGACCCGCCCTTCGCCGTGGTGGACCTGGACGCCTTCGACGCCAACGCCACGGAACTGGCACACCGCGCGGCGGGCCTGGCGGCCATCCGCCTGGCCAGCAAGTCGGTCCGCAGCCGTGAACTGATCGGGCGTGCCGCCCGGCACGAGGGATACCGGGGGATCCTCGCCTTCACCCTGCCCGAGGCCCTGTGGCTGGCCGAGGACCACGAGGACGTGGTGATCGGCTATCCGACGACGCACCGCGCCGCGCTGAAACAACTCGCCTCGGACGAGCGGGCCGCCGCACGAGTCACCCTCATGATCGACTCGATCGGCCAACTGGACTTCGTCGACGAGGTGGTGGGCCTCTCCCGCCCCGACCTCCGCGTCTGTATCGATCTGGACGCCTCGCTCGAACTGGCCGGTGGCCGCATCCACTTGGGCCCCTACCGCTCGCCCGTGCACTCACCCCGGCAGGCCGCCGCACTCGCCCGCGCCATCCGGGAACGGTCCGGATTCCGGCTCGCCGGGCTCATGTCCTACGAGGGCCAGATCGCCGGACTGGGCGACAACCAGCCCGGGTCGCTGCTCAGGCGGGCCGCGATCCGCGCCATGCAGCGCGTGTCCGCCGGCGAACTGGCCGACCGGCGGGCAGCGGTGGTCGCCGCCGTCGAGGCCGTGGCGCCACTGGAGTTCGTCAACGGCGGCGGCACGGGCTCCATCGAGCAGACCGCCGCCGAACACGCCATCACCGAGATCGGTGCCGGATCGGGGCTCTACGGCCCCGGACTCTTCGACTTCTACCGACGCTTCCGCCCGCGCCCCGCCGCCTACTTCGTGATGTCCGTCGTACGCCGCCCGAGTCCCAGGATCGCCACCGTGCTGGGCGGCGGCTGGATCGCCTCCGGCCCGCCCGGCCTCGACCGCCAGCCGACGCCCACCTGGCCGCACGGCCTGCGCACCAATACCAGGGAAGGGACCGGCGAGGTCCAGACACCGGTCCTGGGCGCCGCCGCGCACGGGCTGCGGCTCGGCGACCACGTGTGGTTCCGGCACGCCAAGGCCGGCGAACTGTGCGAACGCGTCAACACCCTCCACCTGGTGTCCGGCGCGGAGATCGTCGACGAGGTCGCGACCTACCGGGGCGAGGGGCACGCCTTCCTGTGATCCGTACCTGAACAGGCCCGTTTCCGTAGCGCGCTCACGTTCGCAGTCGAGCCGCTCTTCCTTCTCGCCGCGCACGAGGAACCGATGAAGTTCGACACGGTCACCGCGCGATTCGACGAACTCCACGCCCACAACGACCACTTCGAGTTCTACTGGTTCCCGCACACGGGCAACTGCACCACCCTGCGCAACAACCGGACCGTCGGCCCGCACGCCCGGCTGGGCCGGCTCAGAGCCTGGTTCGAGGACGAGTTCCTCGCCAACAGCGTCTTCCAGGCGCTCAATTCGGTGGGCAGCGCCATCCCCTCAGCCGTCCCCGCGATCGCTCGGATCACCAGCCAGGGACTCTCGGCCAGGACCTGCACGGACATCCCGTACAAGGTCTTCACCAGCCCGCGCAGGGTCCGGATGATCGAGATGGAGTACGCCGTTCCGTGCGAGGCCGTCCTCGACGTCCTCCGCGAACTGAAGGCCATGATCGAGCGCTCCGATCTGCGCATCGGCTTCCCTGTGGAGGTCCGCACCACGCCCGCCGACGACATCGCCCTCTCCACGGCGTCCGGACGCGACAGCGCCTATGTCGCCGTCCACGTCTACCGGGGGATGCCCCATCAGCAGTACTTCGCCGAGGCGGAGCGCATATTCGTCACCCACGAGGGGCGCCCGCACTGGGGCAAGCTCCACAGCCGGGACGCCGCCCACCTCGCGAACGCCTACCCCCGCTTCGACGAGTTCACGGCACTGCGCGACCGGCTCGACCCCGACCGGCGCTTCACCAACGCCCATCTGCGCAGGGTGCTGGGCGACTGACCCGCGCCCGTCGTCCTCGGCGGTCACCCGAAAGTCCATACCGGAGGCGTCAAGTCATGGAGGAAAAAGGTGAGTGGGGATGAGTGGCGCCTTCAGTTGTTGACGGCGTCCAGTGGCGCGGCTACAACCCGGGGAGAGCGCTCCCAACCTTGAGGAGACCCCCCCCATGCAGACCTCCGCCGGCACATCCGGCAGACCTTCGCCCGCCGTCGTACGCTCCCGTACGGCCCTTGGTCTGGTCGTCGTCCTGATAGTCGCCTGCTTCGCCGCCCTGACCCCCTCGCCCGCCGGCGCCGCCGACCAACTCCTGTCCCAGGGGCGGCCCGCCACCGCGTCCTCGACCGAGAGCACGTCCTTCCCCGCGGGCGCGGCCGTCGACGGGAACACCGGCACCCGCTGGTCCTCCGCCTTCGCCGACCCGCAGTGGCTGTCGGTGGACCTCGGATCCGTCCAGCAGCTCTCCCGCGTCTCGCTGAACTGGGAGACCGCCTACGCCACCGGCTACCAGATCCGGACCTCGACCGACGCCACCACCTGGACCACCGTCTACTCCACCAGTACCTCGACGGGCGGCACCCAGAACATCACCCTCACCGGCAGCGGACGCTACGTCCGCGTGTACGGAACGGCCCGGGCCACCCAATGGGGCTACTCCCTGTGGGAGTTCCGGGTCTACGGCCCGGGGAGCACCACCCCGCCCGACGACTTCTGGGGCAGCACCAGTGACATACCGGCGGCCAACAACGCCGTAGAGGTGAAGATCCTCAACCGCACCAACGGCAAGTACCCCGACAGCCAGGTGTATTGGAGCTTCAACGGGCAGACGCACTCCATCGCCGAGCAGCCCTACCTCGACATGCCGGCCAACTCCGCGGGCCGGATGTACTTCTACCTCGGCTCGCCCACCAGCTCGTACTACGACTTCATCGAGTTCACGGTCGGCAACAACGTCTTCAACGGCAACACCACCCGCGTCGACGCCTTCGGCCTCAAACTCGCCATGCGCCTGCACAGCAAGGACGGTTACGACACCGAGGTCGGCGAGAACCGGGCGACCTTCGCCGAGGACCGCGCGACCACCTTCCAGCGCTTCACCGACGCGGTGCCGTCCCAGTTCAAGGTACTGGCGCAGACACAGGCGCCGTACCGGATCATCGCGCCCGGCAGCGACCCGAGCTTCCGCGCGGGCGGCGTCAACGCCAACTACTTCACGTCCTACGCCCAGTCGGTGGGCGTGAACGCGGCCACCTCGGACATCTTCGGCTGCGCGGCCTCGCTGGCGGCCGACCCCAATATGTGTGCCGCCCTCAACCGCCATGTGGCCACCCTGCCGGCGTCGCAGCAGTCCGACCCGGCGCAGTTCTACAAGGCGGCACCCGCGAACTACTACGCCGAGTTCTGGCACGACAACGCCATCAACCAGCTTGCCTACGGCTTCCCCTACGACGACGTGGCGGGCCAGTCCTCCTTCGTCTCGCGCGCCAGTCCGCAGTGGCTCCTGGTCGCCGTCGGCTGGTAGGCGCGGAGGAGGCGTCGTGAAGCGGGGCCGCCCTTGTCAGGAAGGGCGGCCCCGTGTCATGGGGTGGTGTTCGTGGTCACTGGACGTTGATCGTGAAGGTGGACGTGGTGTTGCGGATGTCCTGGGCGTTGCCGCTCATCCGCAGGTTGACGAAGGTGGCCGAACCGACGGCCGGTCCCTGACCGGGCTCGGGCAGCTCGTTGGCCCAGATGCCCCACCCGGACTTGGCGTCGAACGCGTCTCCGCTCTTCTTGGAGTTGGTGATGGAGATGTCGGTGAAGATCGTGTCCTTCACCGGGAACTGCGGTTGTCCGCCTACGTAGTTGGTCTGGAACATCACTCCTCCGTAGGTGGAGTTGTCGATGTCGACGTCGTTGACCCGGATGCCCTGGAAGACCTTGGAGGCCGAGAACGCCCAGATGGCGGGGAAGACCTGGGAGCCCCAGAAGTGGCCGCCCGTTCTGTCCAGGGAGACGTTCTCGATCGTTGTCGGATCGGTCCCGAAGCCGTTCATCGGGTAGCCGAAGTCCAGCGAGGAGATCGTGATGCCGGAGTAGACCAGGGTGTCGGCGACCCGGATGTTGCGGAAGGTGTTGCTGTAGCCGCCGTAGACGGCGATACCGGCCGCACGCCAGGTGAGGGTCGACGTCAGGTTCTCGTAGAGGTTGTTCTTCTCGTCGGCGCCGCCCGCGTCGATCGCGGAGAAGAGGGCGAAGCTGTCGTCGCCCGTGGCGCGGGCGTCGTTGTTGACGACGTGGTTGTCCGTGGAGCCGTTCGTCATGTTGATGCCGTCGGCGAACGTGTCACGGATCCGGGAGTTCGAGATGGTCATGTTGTCGGTGTTTGCGCCCCAGTAGAGGCACACCATGTGCTCGGCCCAGATGTTGTCGATGGTGATGTCGGAGACGTTGGAGAAGTCGAACACCTTGCCCGGGCCGTCGATCCGGGACGTGTAGTTGCCGAAGTAGGCGAAGCCGGAGAACGTCGAGCCGTTGGCCGTGGACTCGGCGCGGAAGCCGATGTCCGTGTTCTCCTGCGAGGAGGGGGCGCGGAAGCGGGTGAACCACGGGCCCGCTCCGACGACCTTGACCGCCTTGCCGTAGACCTGGAACTTGCTTGAGGTCTCGTAGTCACCGGCCGGCAGATAGACGCCGACGAGCTTGCCGGTGGTGTCCATGCGGACCTTGTCGAGGGCGTTCTGCACGTCCTGCTGCGCGAAGCCGGCCGGGACCGTGTAGGCGGCCGGGTCGGGGTTCGGGATCGCCGTCGCCTGTTCGAGGTTGATGAAGTCGATCGCGTAGGTGGAGGAGTTGGCCGCGTCCTTCTGGAGCCGGATCTTGGAACCGGCCGGTACGGTCCTGCCGAGCAGCAGGTTCGCCTCGTCGTAGATGTGGCGCTGGGCCCCGGCGCTGGGCGAATTGCCGGGCGCGGTCTCGTTGCCGTACAGCCAGGCGTACTTGGAGGTGAGGTCGATCGCCTTCAGGAACTGGCCGTCCACGTAGACGTCGAGGGTGGAGTCGGTGCCGTCCGGGATCGAGAAGCGGGTGACCAGGGTGTTGGTCGCCGCGCGGATGGTCCACTCGACGTACTGGCCGGTCGAGTCGAGGGTCACCGCCTTGCGGCCGCTCGCCTCGCCCGCGATGTCGCCGATGGTCCGGTTCGGGCCGACCACCGTGGCGCCACCGCCGACCGTGCCGTCCTCGGCCTCGTACATGTCGTACGGCATGTCGGCGCCGCGGCCGACGAACAGGGGTTGCGCGGTCGTGTTGTTGGTCCGCTTGACGGGGAGTTCGTTGGCGTCGTCGGCGATGACCGTCCTGACGGTGTACTTGCCGTTGACGGCCGTCCACGAGCCGAGGGCGACCGGTGCGGTCGTCTGGCCGGAGGCGATGGTGCCGCTGTAGGAGCCGGTGAGTGTCTTGACGGTCGCGCCGTTCGCGTCCTGGATCGTGAGTGTCACGCCGTGGGAGCCGGAGGCCGAGTCGACCGATCCCTGGTTCTTGATCGCCACGCTGAACGCGACGTTGTCGCCCGCGGAGGGGCTGGACGGGGTCCAGGCCACCGGTGCGGCGACCAGGTCGGAGCTGGAGACCGGCTTGACGACGAGGGCGTCGGAGCGGGTGAAGGTGTTGTTCCCCTCGTTCTGCTCGATGACCTTGTTCGACGGATCCACCTCGGCGCCGAGCGGGTAACTGCCCGCGTCCCGGGTGCCGATGCTCGCGGTGACCGTCGCCGACGCGCCTGCCGCGAGGGCCGGGACGTCCGCGGTGGCGGCCTTGGTGCCGCCGAGCGTGAAGCTCAGGTCGGTGGCCTTGGACGCCTTGCTGCCGCTGTTGGTGACGGTCGCGGACAGGCTGATGGCATCCGACTCGACAGGCGCCGCAGGCGAGTTGGTGATGCCGGTGACCTCGAGGTCCGGGTTGGCGGCCGGGGTGCCGATCACCTGGAACTCGGCGACCTGCGCGCCCGGGGCGCCCGTGTTGGAGGCGAACTTGAGCTGGACGTCGGCCGCCGCACCGGAGACCGGGATGGTCACCGTGTTGCCGGTGGCCGGGTTGAACGTGTAGTCCTTCGCCGCGACGAGGCTCGTGAACGCGGTCGCTTCCTGGTCGCGGCCGAGCACCTGGATGTTCTGCGTGCGCGTGGACCAGGCGGCGTCCGGGTTGAGCTTGACGACGACCTGACCGAGGTCGGCGTTGGCACCCAGCTTGGTGGTGAGGGTGGCCGGGTAGGCGCCGCCTCCGCTCTCCCAATAGGTCGCGATCTGGCCGTCGTTGGCGTTCGCGGCGACATAGGTGAACGTGTACGAGGAGGCCTCGACGGGCTTGCCCTGCGCGAGGTCGGAGCCCGCACCGTTGCCGGCCCGGGTGACGCTGTTGCTCGCCACCGACACGTTCCCGGCGGCGTCCTTGGCCTTCACGCAGTAGGTGACCGTGGCCGTCGCCGACGGGGTGTCGGTGTACGAAGTCACGTCACCCGCAACGGACTTGAGCAACTGGTCGTTGGCATACACGTCGTAGCCGGTCACCTGGACGTTGTCGCTCGACGCCTGCCAGGTCAGCTTCACGTCGTTGCCCGACTGCGTGTAGGCGAGGTTGCCCGGCGCGGTGGGCGCCTGGGTGTCGCCGCTCGACCCCTTGCGGGTCACGCTGTTGCTGTTGGCGGAGACATTGCCCGCCGCGTCCTTGGCCCGCACGAAGTACGTGATGCCGCTGCCGGCGGGCTGGGTGTCGGTGTAGGTCAGGACGTTCCCGGCGACGCTCGCCCTCAACTGCCCGTTGGCGTAGACGTCGTAGCCCGTCACGGCGGTGTCGTCGGTGGCCGCGCTCCAGGTCAGCTTGATCTGCCCGGTGGCCGGCTCGGTGTAGGCCAGGTTCGCCGGGGCGGTGGGCGCCTGGGTGTCGCCGGTGACCGGCCCGTAGACCTCCAGCTCGGACGCCTGGCCCGCGGGCCAGCCCGAGTTGGCGGTGAACAGCGCGCGCACGTACCGCGTGGTGGTCGTGTCGAAACCGATCGTCGTCGACTGGTCGTCGGAGCTGTCGAAGGTGTACGCCTTCGAGGCCGTCAGGTCGGTGAAGTTCGAGTTGTCGGTCGAGCCCTGGATCTTGAAGGTCTGGCTGCGGCTCGGCCAGCCGCCGGGCAGCCGCAGCGTCACCTGGTTGATCTTGACCGACGAACCCAGGTCGACCTGGAGCCACTGGGGGAAGGCGTTGTTCGTGCTCTCCCAGTAGGTGTCGCGGTTGCCGTCACCGGCGTTGGCCGCGCCGTAGACGTCCGCGTGCCCGCTCTCGCTGAAGGGCCTGCCCTGGGCGAGGTTGGGGGTCGAGGCGGCGGTCGTGAGGACCTGCATCTCGCCCAACTGAGCTGTACCGGCGACCGAGTTGGCGCTGAAGTCGGCGCGTACGTACCGGGCGAGGGTCGCGGGGACGGAGACCTTCACCGTGTTGTCGTTCGCCGGGCCGAAGACGTACTGCGCCGATGACTTGAGGGTGGCGAAGCTCTTGCCGTCGTCGCTGCCCTGGAGCGCGAACGTCTGCTTCCGGGTCTGCCAGCCCTCGGGCAGCCGCAGCACGACCTGGCGGACGCGCTTGCTCTTGCCGAGGTCGGTCTGCACCCACTGGGCCGACTTCTTCCCGGCCTGCCAGTAGGTGTCGAGGTCGCCGTCGGTGATGTTCGCGGCGGTGTGCTTTCCACGGGTGCTGCCCGCCGAAGTCCTGGCGTCGGCTGCGGCGTTGGGGCCGCCGGCCGCGTGCGCGGCGACGGCGGGCAGGCCCAGGACCATGACGGTGGCGGCGAGCGCGGCGGTCGCCGCGCGCCGCCCGGGGGATCTCTGCTTGTGTCGAGTCATGCGGGGGTCGCTTCCTGCGGAGGCTCGCGCGCCGGTGGGGCGGCGAGGGCGGCTCATTCCTGACGGAGTGGTGCAGAAAGGTGCGGGACGATCGGTGCGGTGCTCTGCTGCTCTGCGAGGACCGTAGGGTAGGATTTTGCGTTGTTTCATCGAAATATTGCAGAGTCGAGTGAGTCGGTCTACAGCCTGAGCGGCATAATTTTCACCAGAAGAACTCATGGCCCAAGAGTGTTGGTGGCGCGTGCGTCACTTCCGGGCCGACGGGGCCGTCAAGTGGCGCGCGCCATGGCAGGTTTGGCAGGCGTATATGGTCCGGCCCGTCACCTGAGGATGCTTGCGGGGCTTGCGCTCCGAGACCGCAAGTGAACGCAAGAAGGGCAAATTCTTGCGTGATTCTGCGTCGCGGGTGACGAGCGTGGCAGCATTGGTCACCTATTGCGAGCTTCTCCCCTGACGTGCGAAACGGGAGCCAGTGTGGCCGGGACACCGATAACAACCACCTTTGTCAGCACACCGGCCACGGTGCTTCGCTCCTATCGGGCGTGTTCCCGACGCGGGTACATCCAACGAGTGGCCGTCACCATCGGACTGGTGGCGGTCGGCGCCGCCGCGGTGGCCGCCGGGCTGGCCGGAGTGTCCGGCGCCGCCGGGCCCGGGGTGATGCTGATGCTGTCCGGGGCGGGATTCTTCCTGCTGCGTGAGCGTTCCGTTCGGCGCCAACTGGCGCCCTGCCTGGGGGCGGAGCGCGAGGTCACCGTCACCATGACGGACTCGGAGTACCGCGCCGAGGGTCCCGACCGGGCCACCTCCCGGACCTGGACGACGTTTCGGAGCGTCTCGCGGGTCGGCGACTTCTGGGTGCTGCGCGTGTCTCCGCGGCTGGCCATGGGATTGCCGGTCACGGCTCTGGACGACCAACAGACGGCCGCATTCGTCGAGTTGCTGCGGGAGAAGGGGCTGTACGCGGCGACGTCCCCCTGACGCGGCGAACGCTCAGCCCCGGTCGCCCCAGCCTCGCGTCGCGGGCCAACAGGGCGGCCTGGACGCGGTTTCCGGTGCCCGGGGCGCCGAGGATCCGGCTGACGTGTGAATTGAGGGTGCTCTCGCGCATCCCCGACAGGACCCCGTCCCTCCGGCAAACCCCGGCCCGACGTCTCGCCGACCGCCGGTTGTTCCTCGCCGAGACTCTCCGGACCTTCCGTGCGACCGGGGCCGTGACCCCCGGCAGCCGGCGCCTCGCCGAGGCACTCGCCGCGCCGCTCGCAGAGCGACCGGACGGCCGCGCACCGTGCTGGAAGTCGGTGCCGGAACGGGTTCGGTCTCCCGCGTGCCGGCGGATCTGCTCGGCCCCGAGGACACGCTCGTCCTGGTCGGGGCCAACCCCCGCTTCGCCCGGCTCCTCGCGGTCGACCTGCGGGACGACCCGCGGCCGGCGGCCCGCGGGGACCGGATCTCGTTGATCGCGGGGCCGGTCGAGCGACTCGACCCACAGGCGTGCCACGACGTGATCGTCTCCGGGCTGCCGTTCGCCGACTTCCGCTCCGGTGAGGTGTCGGACCTGCTCGCACGCTGTCTGGCCGCGCTCAGGCCCGGCGGCCGGCTTACCTACTGCGGCTACCGAGGCACCGCCCGCCTCCGCGTGCTGCCGGGCACCTTCCGGAGTCTGGCCCGGCACAGCGGTGTCACCCATGTGCTCGACACGTTCCAGCAGACCCACGGCGCCGACTGCCGCACCGTGTGGAGCAATGGTCCGCCGGCCCGCGTGTGGCACGTTCGCGCCCCCGCGGTGACGCCCCGTCGGTGCCGGGGGAAACCGCCCGGACCGGCTGATCACCGTCCCGAAGTCCCGTGCTGCGGGCGGTGGGTGAGGAGGTCGCCTGGCTGGCAGTCCAGGACCTCGCAGATGCGGGTCAGGGTGCTGAAGCGGATGGCCTTCGCGCGGCCGTTCTTGAGGATGGACAGGTTGACGTTGGTGACGCCCACTTGGGTGGCCAGTTCGGCCAGGGTCATGCCCCGTTCCTCCAGGATCCGGTCAAGGTGGACCTCGATGGCGTGCGGGTCGGCTTCGGCGGGGGACATCAGATGACGCCTTCGAGGTCTTCGCGCATCGCCGTGCCGACGCGCATGATCCGGGCCAGGGAGAGCAGCCCGATGCCGGTGAGCAGGGCGAAGTACGGGACGCCGTGGTCGACGTCGTAGAGCAGAGGCCGGTGGTCGGCCGCCCGCAGGGAGTTGAGCAGGGCGGCTCCCGCGACGCGTTCGGTGACGTGGCAGACGATGCTGCCGACGGCCAGGTACCAGCCGAGGAGGCGCAGGCGGCCTGCGGTGCGGACGGTGTACGGGCCGTCCTGGCGGGCGGCGCGGATCACCCAGTACAGCAGGAGCAGCGCGCCGATGTAGAGGGTGGAGGACGGCAGTTCGGTCAGCGTGCTCAGCAGGCGTGCGCCGCCGCTCGGGGAGTTGTCGCAGTACCGGGGCGCGAAAAGGACCTCGATGCCCGGCCCGGGCTTCATGGTCCGGCTCAACCAGTCCTCGCCGCCGGCCTGTGTGGAGGGGGCGGTGGCGCAGACCGAACCGGCGCCCCATCCGAAGGCGCCGCCGATCCCGACCGCGGCGAACGTCTTCAGCACCAGGAACACCGCGACCAGCGCGCAGAGCGCGGTGACCACGCCGGTCATGGGTTCCAGCGGGTTTCCGGAGCTGCTGCTCCTCGTTCCGGCCGACTCGTCGGTCATGACGGACCGCCCCCTTGGTTATCGTTTTTCGATGTTATCGAAAAACGATACAGCATTCGTCAACTACGCTCCATCAGGCACCAGTTGCGGAACCTCCCCCTGCGGGTAGGGCCGGAGGCTTCCGCGGGGTGGTTCGGGCAGGCGTCGCCCCGTTCGTCTGCATCAGGGCACTACGTGCAAGGGAAGACCGTTGCAGGAATCCTCGCGTTCAAGATCCCCCCGGAAGTCGTGGGCCGGGATTCTGGCCGGCGGCCTCGTGGTCGCAGGCTGTTTCGCAGTTCTGCCGTCCATGGCGCAGGCCGCCCAGACCTCCTCCACCACGGCGGACCGGCAGTCCTCCTTCGCCGACGCGGCCAAGGAGTTCGGCGTACCGCTGCCCGTGCTCCTGGCCGTGTCTTACCAGGAGTCGCAGTGGGACGACCACGACGGGCAGTACAACACCGCGGGCGGATACGGTCCGATGAACCTGACGGACGTCACCGCCAAGATGGTGTCCGGGGGCGCGGCGGGCGCGGCCGGCCGTGGTGACCTCGCCGAGCTGACGGCGGACCCGGCCCTGCACACCCTCGACGCGGCGGCCGGACTCACAGGCATACCGGAAGCGAGGCTGCGCTCCGACGACGGCGCGAACATCCGAGCGGGTGCCGCGCTACTGGCCTCCTACCAGAAGGAGTTGACGGGGAAGGGATCCGCCGACCCGGCCGACTGGTACGGGGCGGTTGCCGAGTACAGCCAGTCGTCTGACAAGAAGGCGGCGCAGCTCTTCGCCGACCGCGTCTTCAAGACCGTGACAACGGGCGCCTCGCGCACCACCGTCGACGGTCAGCGCGTCCGGCTCGCGGCGCAGCGCGCGGTACACCCCGAGACGCAGCAGCTGTCCGAGCTGAAGCTGACAGCCGCCGCGACGGACACCGACACCGAGTGCCCGCCCACGGTGGACTGTACGTTCCTCGCCGCGGCCGCCTCCAACGGGCAGGTGGCGGGCCGGCCCGGCGACGGCGTGCAGATCAAGTACATCGTCCTGCACGACACCGAGTCGTCCTACGACGCCGCGATCAAGACCTTCCAGACAGCCGGCTCCGGCGACTCGGCGCACTACGTCATGCGGTCCGCCGACGGGGCCGTGACGCAGATGACGCCCACCAAGAACATCGCGTTCCACGCCGGCAACTACTGGTTCAACATGCACTCGATCGGTATCGAGCACGAGGGCTACGCCGCGCACGGCGCCACCTGGTACACGCAGACGCAGTACCGGGCGACGGCCGATCTGGTGAAGTACCTCGCCGCAAGGTTCGACATTCCGCTCGACCGCGAGCACATCATCGGTCACGACAACGTGCCCGGCCCGCGGGACAGTTACCTCGCGGGCATGCACTGGGATCCCGGGCCCTACTGGGACTGGACGGCCTTCATGAACATGGTCGCCCCGGCACGGACGGCCCGCGCGCACAGCGCCGCCCGGCACATCCCGACGATCGGCTCGGCGGTCACCATCAGCCCGGAGTTCGCGACCAACGAGCAGACCGTCCAGGTCTGCCCGGCCGACGACCCCACGGGCGCCACCACCGAGTGCACCGAGACCACCGCGCCCTCCAACTTCCTTCCCGTGCGCACCGCCGCCAGTGCGGACGCGCCCCTGTTCGCCGACCAGGCCATCCACCCCGGCACGAGCGCCGGCACCGACTCGATCCACGACTGGGGCAGTACCGTCGCGGCGGGCCAGCAGTTCGTGGTCGCCGACGTCGACGGCGACTGGACCGCCATCTGGTTCAGCGGTGCGAAGGTGTGGTTCTACAACCCCGGCGGCGCCAACACCTGCGCCGCGCCGGACGTCGTCGTCGTCCACTCCGGCGACCAGGCCGCGACTCTCTACGGCTCCGGCTACCCGCAGGCATCGGAGTACCCGTCCGGCCTCTCCCCGTCCACGCAGAAGCCCCTGACCCTCTACACCTTCCCGGCGGGCCAGGCCTACGTGGCCACCCAACCGCCGGTCAGCGCCGACGACTTCTTCGTCTCCGGCGACACCTACGTCACCGGCGCGGCCCAGTACTACACCATCCAGTACAACCACCGGGTCGTCCTCGTCGACGCCTCGCAGGTGTCCTGAACCGATCGGTGCGAACCCGGCCCGCTACCCGGTGACCCCGGCAGCGGGCCAGGTCCGAGCGGGAACGGACCCCCGACCTTCGGCAGACGCGGGTGAGATGCGCCTCGATCGTCCTGCGGGACAGGAAGAGCGACGCGGCGGCGTCCACATTGCTGAGACCCTCACCTGTGGCACGCGCCATCTGGAGCTCCTGCGGGGTGAGCAGTGCCACTGCGGGCGATTCGTTCCCGTGGACGGCGGAGCGGTGCCCGGTCGCCCCGACCCCCGCGTCGGTCCGGACCGCCCACGGCACGGCGTCCGGCGCGGTGAACGTCTGCTGCGCGAGCAGCAGCGGCTCACCTGCGACGAGTCGTGTCCGAGCCGCCTCGAAGGCCGTCTCCTTGCCGCCGTGGACGCGTTCCGCGACGTCCAGCCGGTCGGTGGCCTCCTCGGCGGACCGGGCGAGCATCACCCGGCACCGGGCGTGTGCGGCCGCCGGCCACGCCAGACCGGTCGCCGTGTCCCGCTCCCGCAGCCAGTCCGCGACGGCCCCCTCCCTCGCCCCCGTGCGCAGACGGGCCTCGGCGAGATCGGCCACCCACGGCATGAGAGAGGGATTGACCAGTCCCGTGTCGTCCGCGAGGGCGAACGCCGCCTCCAGGTGCGTACGCGCCGCCTCCGGATCACCGGCGGCGAGCGCGGACGTGCCGAGCGCACCGCGCGCGAACAGGGCCGGGCCCGCAGCCGACCGCCGCACCAGCGCTCGTACTGGGCCATTCGCTCCCGGCAGTCCTCGAAGTCGCCCCGCAGGGCGTCCAACCGCGCGAGCTGCACCAACGCGTAGCCCGTCACCGCCAGATGCCTCCTCCGCCCAGCGCAGCGCCCCGGTGGCGTCCGCGCGAGCCATCGACAAGTGCGACCACATCTCCACCTGGCCCCGCGCCGGCAGCGCGTACGGCAGCAGGGCGGGGGAGTGGTCCCGGCGCATCCCCTCGATCACCGTGTCCAGCACGCCGCGGGCGAGATCTCCCTCGTCGGTCCAGGACAGGCCCTGCGCGATCTCCATCGTCACCTCGCGTTCCTCGGGACCGCTGAGGCCGCGCGTCTCCTCCAGCAACGCGAGCAGGGTCGTACGGCCCTTCGCGCACGTCGCCGCCTACCTCGGCGACAAGGCGGTACGCGACGCCGTGCTGGAGGCGGCTGCTGGTCCGGGGACCGGTCCGGCCTGGGCAGGTGGACGTGTGGCTCAACGTGCGGGCGGTGGGAAACGCCGTCGCCATCGGCTGTCCACTCGGCGACACCTGGTCACAGGTTCGCAACGTGCTCTGCGCCAACCCGAAGGATCGGGCACACGACATCACGCAATACCTGTCCCACCCCCGCGTCGCAGCCGAGATCGGGCGCGGCGCCCGCCCGTAGCCCGTAGCCGGGGGACCGGCGGCGCGCGGCGGAGGATCCGGTGGAGCTTTCTGGAAAGATCGCCACCATGAGCGAAAACCCCCTGCGCCTCGTCACCGTCGACCGCACCGGCCCCGGCCGGTTCACCGCCACCAACGCCCGCGGCGGCACCGTCGAGTTCGGTACCGCCGGCGGTGGCGGCGCCGAGTTCACCCCCGTCGAGCTGCTGCTCGCCGCGATCGGGGGCTGCACCGCGGCCGACGTCGACGTGGCCACCACGCGGCACGCGGAGCCGGACGGGTTCACCGTCACCGTGACCGGCAACAAGGTCAGCGACGACCTCGGCAACCGGATGACCGACCTCGCGGTCACCTTCGCCGTCACCTTCCCGGAGGGCGAGGCCGGGGACCGGGCCCGCGCCATCCTGCCCCGCGCGGTCACCGTCTCCCACGACCGGCTGTGCACGGTCAGCCGCACGGTGGAGACCGGCACGCCCGTCACCGTGACGATCAATGAGGCCTGACGGACAAGGGATGACCGGCCTCACCGCTCCCTGCCTTCTCTGCGGGCCGGTGACAAGGGGTTCGCCGGGCGCTGCGTTCTTGTGAGCACTGCCTGATCCCGGGAGTGCGGGCGCCCTACGGTCCCGGCCATGAAGACGAGTCGCAGCACAGAACGGACAAGGGCAAGGGCAAGGGCAAGGGCATGGCGCGGTGCCGCGCTCGCGGCGCTGTTGACCGCGGGCGCGCTCACCGTCGCCGCCCCGCAGGCACAGGGCCAGAGCGCGCGCACCGAGACCCCGGTCGCGTCGACGCATCCCGCCGACGGTGTGGTCGAGTCGGTGGTGCGTGTGCAAGTGCCGTTACCGCAGTCGTTCGGCGCCCATCCGGCGGCGTGCGACTGGCTGTCGTATCTGCGTTACCGCTCCGCCGACGGGCCGCGCGCCTCGGCCGACGCGGACCGGATCCTCGTGGCCCAGCCCGGCATCCTGGAAGGAGCCGGAGCCTTCGACAGCGTCGCCCGCGACACGGTCGCCAGGGCCGCCGCGCAGGGACGGCACGTCGAGTTCTGGGCCCTGGACCGGCGCTCCAACTGCCTTGAAGATCCCACCGGTATCGCCTCCGGCGACCAGCACACGGCCGTCGACTACTACTACCGCGGCAAGGCCGTCGACGGCCGGACCTTCGCCGGGTTCGTCGGCAACGACCAACTCGGCTGGATGGCCAAGCTCGGCATCGAGCAGACCGTGCGGGACGAATACGACCTGCTCGTCACCGAGTTGCCCGACCAGGGTATGCGCAGGAGCAAGGTGCTGTGCGGCGGACACTCGCTCGGCGGAGTGATCACCGGGTACTTCGCGACGGCCGACTTCGACGGGAACCCCGCCACCATGGCCGACGCCGGACAGAACCAGTGCGCCGGGTACTTCGCCCTCGACACCACGATCTCCACCTCCCTCGCCGACCTGAGCGGCAGCATCCCGGACGACACCGACCTGCCCGACGTCGGGCTCGGTTACGCCGTCGTGCAGGCCGGCCTGGACAGCGGGGTGCTGTCGCGTTCCCTGTCCGCACCCGTGCTCCTCAACCCCGAGACCATGACCCTGCTCGCCATCGCGGGACTCGGCGCCGCACGCGACCCGGACGGCGAGTCGGACCTGCCCGCCTCCCTGCCCTCCAACGTCAACATCGAGGCCACGAACCGGTTCCTGTTCTCAAAGGACACCGCCACCTTCCTCACCGGCTCACCCGCCGTGAAGGATTTCCGGCTCACCAACGACGCCGTGCTCGGGGCGCTCATGGACGACAACTCCGAACCGCTGGCATTCCTGCAGAGCAGCGTGGGCCTCTTCGACGGCGGACCGCTCACCGACAAGAACTTCCCCGGCGCCAACGGGAGTTCGGACCAGTCGCAGTTGTTCGGCGTCGAGTACAAGGCCATTCCGGCGCAGCCGCACGGGCCGCTCTACACCTGGCGGAACTACGACCGGGTCGGCGCCGCCGACGACCCCGGGTACCGGTCGGCCGACGGCACCCCGTTCACCAACGCCTCCAAGGAGGTCACCGACATCCACGAGCTGGCCCGCAGCATGGGGGAGCAGCCGCTGGACTTCACCGAGCAGTACTTCCCGACCAAGCTGGTCACCGACATCGAGCTGGCCACCTCGCCGCAGGTGAAGCAACTCGTCGTCCATCCGGGCGGGTTGACCGCCGACCCGACGCTCACCGTCCTCGCGGGCGACGGGCTCCTCGCGGGCCGCGTCCCCGCCGACCTGCACCCTGTGATCGCCCCCGGCTACCAGCACCTGGACGTCCTGACGGCGGCACCCGTGCAGAACAACGGCCGGCCCGAGGTCGTTTCCAGCAGCCTCGCCGGATTCGCCGCATCACCCAAGTAGGCCTGACAGGGGCCCGGGAGGATCAACTCCCGGGCCCCACAGTGCTGTTACGGCTCAGACCTTGCCCGCTGCGAACGTCGCCGCCGCGTCGGCGTCGGAGGTGTAGCCGAGGTGTGCCAGGACGTCCGTCCCGCCGTTCTGGCAGATGGGGTCACCGGTGGCGCAGAAGTCGATGGTGCGGCTCTGGTAGGTGCCGGTGACGCTCTTGCCGAGGGCGCGGATCGGGTTGCCGAACAGCAGCACCGCGGCGACCTTGGGTTCGACCGCCGCCGGGATCGTCGCCACGATCGGGCTGCCGACCACCGCGCCGTCGCTGCTGATCCCCATGGAGTTGTCGACGACATTCGCGCCCTGCGAATATCCGACGAGAATGAAACGCTGATTCGGGCAGGCCGCCGCCTGCGCGTTCACGTGGTTCACCAAATCGGAGTTTCCCGTCGCGGCAGACGTCAGGGAAAGGTCGGCGGGATAGTTCACCGCATAGCTGGAGAGGGTCTTTCCGGTGATTTTCTGCTGGAGCGAGGAGAGCACCGGGTCGCCGACGATCAGGCCCAGAGTTCCCGGCTCGAAGGTGCCGCGAGCGGCCACGACGTCGAGGTCCGCGCAGGTGGCGGCCGACGCCGTGGGCGCGGTGAGGGTGGCGAGACCAGCTCCGCCGACCAGCGAGAGTGCGGCCAGGCACAAGCGAATACGCATGGGAATCCTTTGAGGGTGGGGCGCGTGCGACGCGCCTGCGGAAAGGACACCTCGAAGGTATTCGCGTTGTTTCACCGGGTGTTATGGACGGGAATTCAGAAACCGTCCCTTTTTTTGTCGGGGCGTGAGTCGCGCTCGCTCTCCCGCGACGACGCGGAACGCAGCGCGAGAATCAGGTCCAGCCGGGTGCCGGGGTCGTGCAGGGACTCGCCGAAGAGCTTCTCCAGCTGGCGCAGGCGGTAGCGGACCGTCTGCGGATGGATGTGGAGCCGGGCGGCGACGTCGGGGACGTTGCTGCCGCTGAGCAGCCAGGCGAGCAACGTCTCGGCCAGCCGGGCGCGTTGGCCCTCGGACGCCGCGTCGAGCGGTGCCAGGGCCCGGGCCTCCAACTGTGCGAGCAGCGGCTCGTCGCCGTGCAGCAGCAGCGTCGACAGATGATCGGCGCACAGCACGACGCCCTGCCGGGGCAGCACCCCGCGCCCCATCAGCCCCAGCGCCCGCGTGGCCCAGCGCAACGACCGCGCGGCCTCCGACACCGGGACCGTGGGACCGATCGCCGCCGGACGGCCGCCCAGGCCGAGGACGAACGACCGGCCGCCGAACCGGCCGTAGCCCTCCGGATCCGGCACCAGCACGCGCGGTGGCCGTGACTCCATGTCGGCCAGCGCGCCGGGTATCGCCGGCGGACGGTCCTCCGCACGCGGGTCCGCGGGTCCCGCCAGCGCGATGACGGCGACCCGCGAAGGCACCCGCCACCGTGCGCCGTGCGCCAGGTCCTGCACATCCTCCGGGGACACCGGCCCCTCGCCCAGCAGCAGATCGAGCAGCCGTCCGCGCCGCCGCTCCAACTCGTCCGCGCTGTGCGACCGCGCGTCCGAATAACCCGCGGCTGCCGCCTCGGCGACCTCGTGCACGGTCCGGAACGCCAACTCGCCGAGCGCGGCCACGACTTGCGAGTCCAGGCCGAGTTCCTCCGCCGTGCGCCCCATCAGCCGCCAGGCGTGCAGCCCGCCGACCCGTAACGCGGACTGCACCGCGTCCAGGCTGCGGCCGTCCAGCGCCACTCCGCGCCCGATCTCGTAGTACGTCGTGGCCATCGTGGACCGTTGGTCGCGCGGGTCGGCGATGTGGTCGATGAACAGGGCGAGCGCCTGCACCACACCGGCCCGCAGGTTCTCGCGGTAGACGGCGCCGGACGGCAGCCCGTACTCGGGCACCTGTCTGCGGACCTCCTCCTCCACCTCGTCGGCGACACGCGGCAGTTGGGCGCGCAGCAGTTCGGCCAGCTCGGGCGGTACCGAGGCGGTGGCGGGATCGGCGGGCACTCCGCGCGGGGTGGGGACGGCCACGACGGACACTCCTTTCCCCCGGAGGCGGCTCACCCACGGGCCGTTGCCCGTGGGACGAGGGGGACGTCCTGTGTTGGACGGCCGTCCCCTGCGCTCCGTTCCGTGCCCAGGCTGCACCGACATCACTCCGGCAGCCCCAGCGCGGCGGCGAGCATCGGCCACGAGGCGGTGAACTCCCCTTTCCAGTAGGCCCAGCTGTGTCCTCCGCCCGGATAGAAGTGGGTGGTGACCGGAATGCCGAGCAGCGCGAGAACACCGGTGAAACTGTGCGCGGAAGGCCACAGCAGACTCTCCAGTGCCTCGGGCAGCCAGTCACCCGAACCTCCTGCCACACCACTACCGTTGGACACGTACAGCGGTGTGCCGCGCAGCCCGCCGGCCTGGGCGCGCGGATTGAAGGCCCGCCAAGTGAGCCCGTCCAGCAAGGGGTTGCCCCACAGCGTGCGGGGCGCCAGGCTCTCGCGGGCCACAATGGCGTCCACCAGGGAGGGCACTCCGGGTGCCGTGGTGTCGAGGATCCCGCTGTAGGACGCGGCGGCGGTGAACGCGCCCGGGTGGCGGGCCGCGTGCGCCATCGCGCCGTAGCCGCCGGTGGACACCCCGGCGACCGCCCGCACACCGGACGCCCGGTAGTCGCGGGCCAGCAGCGCCGGAACCTCCAGCAGTTGGAAGGCCTCGTAGTCGGGGCCCTCGCGCCAGACACTGGGGATGCCGGTCGGACCCGCGTCCGGCATCGCGACGATGAGATCCCGCCCCTCGGTGAAGGCCTCGATGTCCGTCTCCCGGGTCCAGGACGTGTAGTCGTCGTGTGCCCCGTGCAGCAGATACAGCACGGGATACGTCCGACCGGGCTGCGCGGCGAAGTCCGACGGCAGGATCAGCCGCACCGGCGCGCTGCGGCCCAGCGCGGCCGAGGACACGGACACGTCGAAGGTACGCGCCGAGACCTGCGTCGCGGCCCGGGCACGGCCCACGCCGGCCGTGGCACCGAACAGGACGGCGAGCCCAGTGGCTGCGGCGACCCGCGTGGCGGCGCGCCGGGACATTCCGTCGGAAGGGCGCTGTGGGAGGGCGGCGCGCGGGGGGATTCCGGCGGGGTGCTGCGGTGTGGCTGGGCGATGGTGCGGCATGGCGGCTCCTCGGTCGGGTCGGCGGGTCCTCAGGCCGGTGCGGTGGGTCCGTCCGGCGAGGCCAGCACCCGCCGCAGATGGGCGGCGATCTCGTCGACGTGCGGCGGGTCGAGCAGCGACAGGTGGTGTCCCGACACCGGTACGACCGTCAGGCGCGGGCACACCTCGTCCCAGCCGAGCGCGTCGTCGTCCCGCTCGTACGCCGGGTCGCGCACGGTGTGCGGCGCCGGTTCCGTGGCCCGGTACAGCACCACCCGGCCCTCGTACCGGCCCGGACGGTGCGTCTCGCCGATCCGCAGATCCAGGTACGAGGCGCGCTGGTGCTCCAGCGCGGCGGGCGGCACCCGCACGGCCCCGCGCAGGGCGCGCAGCACGGCGTCGATGCGGGCGCGGTCGTCGTCCATCGCCACGAGTTCGTCGTACGGCAGCGGCAGTTGGACGCCGTACGTGTCGGCGACATGCCGGGCGAAACCGGTGAGGCGGGCGCGGACACGGTCGGCGGGGGTGCGGCCGGGCCGGGGGAGGGGGCGTACGGAATCGATGAGCGCGACGAGTTCGACGTCCCGCCCCGCCGCGACGAGCCGGCGTGCCGTCTCCTGGGCGAGGAATCCCCCGAAGGACCAACCACCCAACACACAGGGCCCGTTGGGGTGCACGGTGGTGATCTCCTCGACATAGCGCCGCGCCTTCTCCGGCACCGTGCGGGCGTCCTCGATCCGGTCGAGGCCGTGCACCGGCCGGTCGTCGCCCAGGTGTTGGGCCAGTGCGCGGTAGACGTCGGCGGTGCCGCCGGCGGCGTGGAAGAGGAAGAGCGGGGCGTGCGTGCCGCCTGCGCGAAGCGTGCGGAGCGGGGGCGGCTCGTCCGTCGACTGCCGTATCCGGTCGGCCACTTCGTCGATCGTCGTGGCGTCGAACAGGTCGCGCAGCTGCAGCTCGACCCCGAACTCACGGTCCAGGGCGGTACGGATCCGGACGGCCAGCAGGGAGTCCAGGCCGAGGTCGGCCAACGCGGTGGTGGGGGTGATGCGGGCCGTGGGATGGCCGGTGACGGCGGCGACGTGGTGACTGACGCGGGCGACCACCGAAGTGGGCGGGGACTCCACAGCAGCGGTGGGCTCCGGGACAACGGCGGGTCCCGGCGACGGATCCCCTGTGACATGCCCCCGCCCGTCCGTCCACCAGTACCGGACATGCCGCCAGCGCGGCAGCGGAAGGTCGACGACCCGGCCGGCCGGCACCGGCAGGGGCAGCCCCGCCGCATACACGGCACCCAACTCCGTGAGAAACGCGGCGGATCCGGCCGCGTCGCGCCGCAGGGTGCCCACGGTGAACGCGCCGGGCACGGTGTCGGTGACGGCCCTGGCCAGGACCGGATGCGGCGAGATCTCGACGAAGGCGGTACGACCGGCCGCCGCGGCCGCCGCGAGGGCCCGGTCCAGTCGCACCGGCCGGCGCAGGTTGGCGGCCCAGTGCTCGGCGTCGAACTCGCAGGCGCCGCACGGGTCGTCGAGGACGGTGGAGTAGACGGGGATGCGTGGTGACCGGCCCCGGAGGTCCTTGAGGGCCTCGACCAGCTCCGGCAACAGCGGGTCCACCTGGGGCGAGTGTCCGGCGCCGACGACCCGCATGGCCCGGGCGGCACGCCCCCGTTCCTCCATCCGGCGCACCAGTCGGGCGACCGCCACCTCGTCGCCGGTGACGACCTTCTGCCGGGGCGAGGAGTGCACGGCGACCTGGACACCAGGGAACTCCCGCTCCAGGTCGGGCAGTTCATCGTCCTCCAGGTCCACGACGGCCATCGCGCCGCCGCGCAGTCCGGCGAGCAACCGGGCCCGTACGGCGACGACCCGGGCCGCGTCCACCACGTCCAGCGCGTCCGCGCACACCGCGGCGGCCACCTCGCCCAAGGAGTGGCCGATCACGGCGGCGGGCTCCACGCCGTAGGCCCGCCACAGCTCGGCGAGCGCCAACTGGACGCCGAAGAGCACAGGTTGGGACACGTCGAGCCGGTCGAGCGGTCCGGCGTCGGCCAGGTGCGCGCGGAGGGAGAAGCCGAAGACGTCGGTGAGTCGGGCGTCGAGTCTCTCCACGGCGGCGGCGAAGGCCGGTTCCTCCAAGAGGAGTTGGCGTGCCATGCCGGTCCACTGGCTGCCGTATCCGGAGAACACCCACACCGGACCGCGCCCCACCCGGTCGCGGTCGCCGGTGACCACCCGCGGATCGCGGACGCCCTGTGCCAACGCGCCCAGCGCGTCAACCAGTTCGCGCCCGTCGCAGGCGACGACGGCGGCGCGCACGGGTCCTCGCCCGGTACGTCCCGCGAGCGTGTGTGCCACGTCGGCGGGGCGGGCCGCGCTCCCCACGGGAGTGCGCAGCCACGCGGCGAGCCGGGCGGCGGTGTCCCGGACCCGCTCGGTGTCCAGGTCGGAGAGGAGATGGAGGCGGGCGGCCGGCTCCTCGACCGACGTCCCCCCGCCCCCCTGAGTCGCAGGCACGGTCGGCCGCCACTCCTCCAGTACCGCATGGGCGTTGGTACCGCCGAAGCCGAAGCCCGAGACGCCGGCGGTGGCCGTGCCGCCGTAGCGGGGCCAGGGTTCGGGCTCGGTGACCAGGCGCAGCCGTGCGTCGGGGAGGGAGGTGCCGTGCAGCGAGGGCGGGACGAGGTCGTGGTGGAGGGCGAGGACCGTCTTCACCAGGCCGGCGAGACCGGCCGCGCACTCCAGATGCCCGAGGTTGCCCTTCACCGAGCCGAGCAGCAGGGGCTGTTCACGGTCGCGGCCCGCACCCAGCACCGCGCCGAGCGCGCCCGCTTCGATCGGGTCGCCCAGCGGGGTACCGGTGCCGTGCGCCTCCACGTAGTCCACGTGGGCCGGGGCGAGTCCGGCCCGCCCGTACGCCGTGGCCAACAGGGCCTGCTGTGCGGCCGGGTTGGGGGCGAGCAGGCCGCCCGAGCGGCCGTCGGAGTTGACCGCGGTGGCGCGGATCACCGCGAGGACGCGGTCACCGTCGCGCTCGGCGTCGGAGAGCCGTTTCAGCAGCACCGCCGCGCAGCCCTCTCCGCGCCCGATGCCGTCGGCCGTGGTGGCGAACGGCTTGCAGCGGCCGTCCGGCGCGAGCGCCCCCGCGCGGGCGAAGGCGACACCGACGGCGGGGGAGAGCAGGACGTTGACCCCGGCGGCGATCGCCGTGTCGGTCTCGCCCTCCCGCAGGCTCGCACAGGCCTGGTGCACGGCGACCAGGGAGGACGAACAGGCCGTGTCCACCGCCATGTTGGGGCCGTGGGTGTCCAGGACGTACGCCAGCCGGCCCGCCGTCACACTGAGTGCCGCGCCCGCCGGGGCCCACGGGTCGACGGCGTGCGCGTCGGCGCCGGTGAGGCGGCCGTACTCCGGGGCCGAGACGCCGACGTAGATGCCGGTGGCCGTGCCCGCGAGGGCCGTGGCCGGGACGCCGGCGTGGTCGAGCGTCTCGCGGACGACCTCCAGGAGGATCCGCTGCTGGGGATCCATCACCGCGGCCTCGCGCGGGGTGATCCGGAAGAAGTCGGCGTCGAACCCGGCGATGTCGTCCAAGTAGCCGCCGTACGCGGGTGTTTCCGCGGGCGGGAACGGCGTGAAGTCGCCCCATCTGTCCTCGGGGACGCGTCTGATCGCGTCGACGCCGTCGATCAGCAACTGCCAGTAGTCGTCCGGGCCGTGCACCCCGCCCGGCAGCCGGCAGCCGACCCCGATCACCGCGACGGGCTCCCCGGGCGCAGCCCGCACGGCCGGTGCGGGGAGGTGACGCGGGCCGGGCCGGAGGCCGGTGCCGCACAACCGCGCCACCAGCGCGTCCACGGTCGGGGCCTCCCACAGCAGCGTCGCCGGCAGCTCGTGCCCGGTCAGCAGCGACAACTCGCCCGCCAGCACGACCGCGTCCCGCGAGGACATGCCGAGTTCGGCCAGCGGCCGGTCCATCGCCACGTCACGCACCGGCGTGCCGTGCCACTCGGCCACCCGCTCCACGATCCGCAGCCGCAGCGCGTTCTCGTCGGCGGCCGTCACCCGTTCCCCCGTCCCGGAGTTCGGCCCGCTCCCGTCGACGGCCGTCATCCCGCGGTCCCCGTCGCATAGTCGCCCTCCAGATACCGGGCGCGGGTCAGGGCCCGTGACACCTTGCCGCTGGAGGTGCGGGGCACGGTGCCGGGAGCGACCAGGACGACATCGGCGAGCCGCAGCCCGTGCCGCGCGGAGACGGCCGCGCGCACGGCACGCGTCAGGGCCGGCACGTCGAGGTCGGCGAGACTGGTGCTCCGCGTGTGCTCGGCCACGACCACCACCCGCTCGCCCGCGCCGCCCGGCACCCCGAACGCGGCGAGCCGGTCTCGTCGTACGGCCCGGTGCGCGTCCTGCGCGGTGGCCTCCACGTCCTGCGGATAGTGGTTGCGGCCGTCGACGACGATGAGGTCCTTGAGCCGGCCCGTGACGATCAACTGTCCGTCCAGGACGGTCCCCAGATCACCGGTGCGCAGCCAGCCGCCCGGCGCGTCCGCGCCGAGCGAGGCGCCGAACACGCGCCGGGTCTGCGCGGAGTTGTTCCAGTAGCCGCGCCCCACATTGGCGCCCCGCACCCAGATCTCCCCGACCTCCCCCTCGGCCAGCACGGCACGGGCGACCGGATCGACGATGCGGACCCGCTGCCCCACCGGAGTTCCGCAGCCCGCGAGGAGCACGGCCCGTGGATCCTCGGGCCGCGCGGGCAGGGCCTTTCCGGCGGAGAGGGCGTCCCGGTCGAGGGCGAACCGGCCGAGCGGCCGGCCGGGCCGGGCGGCGCTGACGAACACGGTGGCCTCGGCGAGCCCGTACGACGGACAGTGCGCGTCTGCCGCCAGCCCCTGGGCGGCGAAAGCGGCGTGGAAACGGTCGGCGGTGCCGGGCCGGACGGGTTCGCTGCCGTTGATCAGCGCGGCGACCCCGTCCAGCCGCAGCCCCTCCTTCTGCGCCTCGGTGACGGCGGAGGCGCAGTAGTCGTAGGCGAAGTTCGGCGCGGCACTCAGCGCACGCGGATGCGCGGCCAACAGCCGTAGCCAGCGCGCCGGTTCGTGCAGGAACGCGGCCGGGTCCATGAGTACGGAGGGCACCCCGCGTACGACGGGGGCCGCCACGCTCAGCACCAGCCCCATGTCGTGGTAGAGCGGCAGCCAGCCCACGCAGGTCACCGGATGCGCGTCGGCGCCATAAGCGGTCAGCGCCTGGCGGGCGTTGGCGACGACGTTGGCGTGGGTGATCTCCACGCCCGCCGGAGCCCGGGTCGACCCGGAGGTGTACTGGAGATAGGCGGTCGCGTCCGAATCCGGCTCCGGCGCAGGACGGTCGAGGGCGGCGGTGTCGGGCACCCGGTCCGCCGCGAGGACCGGCACCTCCGCACGCTCGCAGAAGTCCGTCACCTCGGCGAGAACACGGCCGGTGGTCATCACGACCGCGGGCCGCGCGTCCCCCAACACCCCGACGAGCCGGTCGCCCTGCCCGGGCAGACCGGGCGGATACAGCGGTACGGCGACCATCCGGGCGGCCAGCGCCGCCAGGAACGCGGTGATGTAGTCCGTCCCCTGCGGGCACAACAGGGCGACCCGCGAACCGGGTTCGGCCTGCTCGGTGAGCCGGGCGGCCAGTGCCCGTACCCGCAGATCGAGCAGCTGCCAGGTCAATGTGCGGTGCACACCACGGGAGTTGGGGGCGGGATGGTCGACGAAGGTGAACGCCCGGCGGTCCGGGGTGATTTCGGCCCAGTGCCGTACGTACTCGGGCAGGGTCCGGTACGCGGGCGCGAGCGGCGGGCGGCGACTGTCCATCGGACGGGCTCCTCACGAACAGCGGGGCGAGCGGGGGGAGAGCGGTGTGCAGGGGTGAACTCGGCGGTCAGAGCGGGATGTTGCCGTGCCGTCGCTCCGGCATCGGGGCGCGCTTGCCGCGCAGCGCGCGGAGGGCGCGGCCGACGTGGACGCGGGTGTCGCGCGGCGTGATGACGTCGTCGACGTATCCGCGTTCGGCGGCGAGGTAGGGAGTCCCGTGCGTGGCCTCGTACGTGGCGACGAGGTCGGCCCGCAGCGCCTCCGGGTCGTCCGCCGCGGCGAGTTCACGCCGGTGCAGCACCCCCACGGCACCCTCCGCGCCCATGACGGCGATCCGTGCGGTCGGCCACGCGAGGTTGAGGTCGGCGCCGAGATGCTTGGAACCCATCACCGCGTACCCGCCGCCGTACGCCTTGCGCACCACCACGGTCACCTTCGGGACGGTCGCCTCGGCGTACGCGTACAGGAGTTTGGCACCGCGCCGGATGATGCCGCCCTGCTCCTGGCACACGCCGGAGAGATAGCCTGGGACGTCGGCGAAGGTCAGCAGCGGGATACCGAACGCGTCGCAGAACCGCACGAACCGCGCGGCCTTCTCGGAGGCGTCGATGTCGAGGACGCCGGCCGAGTGCAGCGGCTGGTTGGCGACGACCCCGACGCTCGCCCCCTCGATCCGGGCCAGCGCACAGATGATGTTCGGCGCGAACAGCTCCTGGACGTAAAGGAGTTCACCGTCGTCCACGACCGCGCGCAGGATGTCCCGCATGTCGTAGGCGTGACCGAGCCGGTCGGGCACGAGCTCGTCGAGCAGGTCCCCGGCGGCGACGGCTCCGGGCGCGTACTGCGGGGGCCGCTCCAGGTTGTTGGCGGGAAGGTACGACAGCAGGTCGCGTACGGTGTCGAGCGCGTCCTCCTCGTCGGTGGCGAGGAAGTGGGCGTTGCCGTTCACGGAGTTGCTGGTGCGGGCGCCGCCCAGCTCCTCGGCGGTGGTGCGTTCACCGGTCACCGCCTCGATGACGTCGGGTCCTGTGACGAACATGTGCGAGGAGCCGTCGACCATCACGGTGAAGTCGGTGATCGCGGGGGAGTAGGCGGCGCCGCCCGCACACGGGCCCAGGACGACGGAGATCTGCGGGATCACCCCGGACGCCTTCACATTGCGCCGCACCAACTCGGCGTACAGAGCGAGGGAGTTGACGCCCTCCTGGATGCGGGCGCCCCCGGAGTCGTTGAGCCCCACGACCGGACACCCGGTCTTCAGGGCGAGTTCCATGAGTGCCACGGTCTTCTCGCCGAAGGCCTCGCCCATGCTGCCGCCGAAGACCGTGGAGTCCTGCGCGAACACACAGACCGGCCGTCCGTCGACCGTGCCGTATCCGGTGACGACCCCGTCTCCGTAGGGCCGTTGGGCACCGTCCCCCACCGCTCTCGCCCGCACGAACACACCGGTCTCCGCGAACGAGCCCGCGTCCAGCAGCCGTTCGATCCGCTCCCGCGCACCGAGCGCCCCGTGTCTTCTCGGCGCGCCGGTGACCACCGCCCGCGCCCGTCGCTCCTCCAGGTCGGCGATGCGTCCGGCGGTGCGGTCCGCCGCGGGTGTCGCTGCCGTCAGGGATGTCGTCGCCTCTAGCGTCACAGCCACCTCCGAAGTGGTTCTCGAATATGGCAGCGATTCGGCGACGGACCGGAGGATCGCCGTTCTGTTTGCGGGAGTTGAGTCCCGGGCGACGCAGGTTCGTCCTGAAGTGACAACGGACCGGAAAGGGGCCGCAAGGGGCTGGGGGGTTCCGTGGTCCAGACCACTATTTTGGGATGGCAATGGAAACGTTGCCCTTCGGGAGGACGCCGGATGAGACCACCACTGACACCGATCGCCGGAGCCGGAAGCCCCCTCCGCCGCCTGTCGGCCCTCGGACTCACCGCGCTCCTGCTCGGCGTGGCGGCACTCCTGGGAACCCCGAACCCGGCCCGTGCCGCGGCGGGGACCGTGACGGCGTACCCGGTCCCGTCGATCTGCCCGGCGTCGACGGACTACAAGTTGACCGTCAACGGAACGTCCGTACCGGTGACGAAGTACACGGGCTACGACATCGCGCAACTCGCCCTCGGATCCGGCACCGCCACCATCACGGTGACAAAGCTCAACAACACCGCCATCGGCGCGTACAGCGTCAGCCCGCAGAAACTCGGCATCACCGGGACCGTCAGCGGCCCGACCCTGACCTTCACCGTCCAGAACGACGAGTACCTGATCGTCAAGCTCGACGGGCGCCCGAACCTGGTCATCGCCGCCGACCCGGCCGAGACGAACCGTCCGGCCACCGGCGGCACCGGTGTCTTCAACGTGCAGAGCGCGCCCTACTCGGCCCAGCCGAACACCGGCGCCTACACCACGACGGCCTTCCAGACGGCCCTCAACGACGCAGTCGCGTACGGCTCCGCGAACAGCACCCAGGGCATCGTGTACGTCCCGGCCGGCGTCTACACCCTCGGCAATCTCTACCTGCGCAGCAACCTCGCGCTCTATCTCGCACCCGGCGCGGTCCTCCGCTACACGGGGGAGGCCGCCCACTACGTGGTGAACGGACACAAGAACTGGCTCTGGCGCCGATCTTGTGACGGCGTCGGATCAGGGCAGGGACACGGCAAAGTCGTAATTCCGGAGCGGTTACGTCGCCGATGCGGGCGGTTCGATCAGTGAGGCGATGCACGCAGTGAGCAGGCGCCGCATCTGGTCTTGTTCGCTGGCATCCAGATTGGCCAGCATGTCTTGCTCGACGCGGCGAACCGCGGCGCTGGCCACCTTGAGCTGGCGGCGCCCGCGGGCGGTCAGCTCGGTGGGCAGGACCCTGCCGACGGGTGCCTGTGCCGGGCGGACGACGAGTCCCTGGCGTTCGAGGGCCTGCAGAAGCACGTTCATCGACTGCCGGGTGACGAAGGTGCCGCGGGCAAGCTCGGAGTTGGACAGACCCGGTCGCTGGGCAAGCAGCTCCAGGCAGGAGTAGTGGGTGATCGTCATGCCCAACGGCCTCAGCACGGCCTCCAGAGCTGAGTGCAGGGCGCTCGCGGCCGCCTTCAGCATGTACCCCAGTGATGTGTCCAGCTCGATTCCGGGCTCGCCTTGACTCATGTCAGTAGTCTGACATACATTCCGGCGTGTCAGAAGACTGACATGTCTTGAGGAGGTAAGAATCGTGGCCGTTACCGGACCCGACTTCATTTCACTGCAGGTGCGCGACCTGGAGCGCTCTGCCGTTTTCTACGAGCAGTACCTGGGGCTGAAGCGCTCTGACGCAGGACCGCCGCACGCTGTCGTGTTCGACACCAAGCCGATCGCGTTCGCCGTCCGCGACGTCGTCGCGGGCGTCAACCTGGACGCGATCACACAGCCGGGCCAGGGAATGGCGCTGTGGCTGCACGCCCCCGACGCGCAGGACATCCACGACGCCCTCGCCGCCGCTGGCACGACGATCGTCTCAGCGCCCGTCGACGGGCCGTTCGGCCGCACTTTCACGTTCGCGGACCCCGACGGCTACCAGGTGACCCTCCACGACCGCGGCTGAGACTGGCGTCCTGGTCTTCGGCGCGGCAGGCGCCCTGAGCGGGCTACTCGCAACGGCAGTTATGACACCTGGCACGGCCTACTTCATGACTTTGCCGGGCCCCTGCGGGTCAGGGCGTGAGGAGTACGCGTTTGCGTAGGAAGTCGAGGTTGGCTCGTCCATACCCTTGCCTTTTGGGGAGTTTCGTCCTAGTAACCTGGCCTTCGACCTGGCCGGAGCTCCAGGGGGTGGAGAGCCCGGCGGTGACGGCGTCGATGTCGCGGCTCAGCCCGATGATCAGGGAGTGCAGGGCGGGCAGGTCATCGGCGAGGGCGCGCTCCATCCAGGCGGGCAGTTGATCGCCCCGCAGGTCACGGATCATGGCGGCGAAGTCGCGGACGTGGTGGGTGACGGCGTCGAGTTCGCTACAGCCGGTCCGGATCTCCTTGAGGTCGGCGGCATCATCGGCGGTCAGGTTTCCGGGGTCGGCCATGATCCAGCGGACGATGCGGCGGGGCCGTGGAGCCGAGCGGCGCGCGGGTGGCCCAACGGTGGCGGTCTTGAACGGGCGGAGGTAGCGGCGGACGGTCTGGAGGCTTCCGGCGAAACCAAGGGCCACGATCTCCTGGTGGAGTTGGGCACTGCTGTGACAGCCCTCGATCCACCGCTGGTGCAGGTAGGGCTTGTACTCGTCCAGGATGGTGGAGCGGTTCGTCGCTTTGACCAGCAGCTCGTCGATACTGGTGGCGCGGGCGAAGCGGCGCACGGTGGACCGGTCCAGCTGCAGTGTCCGGCAGATGTCCTCCAGCGTGCTGCCGTCGTCCAGGAGCTGTCGCACGGCTGTGTGGCGTTCCCTGGTCCGGGTCACCAGTCGGCGTTCCCGTCCGCAGACGTCGAGCAGCGCGGCAGCCGGCGGCGTCAGCCATATGTCGTCGCCGGCCGGCGGGGTGGCCGGGACGGTGTTCTCGAACGTGGTCCGGACGCAGGAGTGGTGGGCGGAGACGGTCTTTTCGACGGCCGCGCCGAGGTTGTGCCACAAATGCCAGGCGTCGGCGACCTGCACCGCTTGCGGGGCGCCGGTGCGGGCGCCCTCGGCGTAAGCCCCGGCCCGGTCCCGGCAGATGATCTCCACTTCCGGATGGACCTTCAGCCGTGCCGCGAGCGGTTCGGCGTCACGCCGGGCAGCATGTCCACCGGGCGCCGTGTCTCCAGATCCACCAGGATCGTGGCGTACGAGTCCCCCTTGCGTAGCGCGAAATCGTCGACCCCGAGCACGCGGATCTGTCCGACGGGTTCTTCCGGCGCGGCGCGGACCAGGCGTAACAGGGCGTCCTTGGCGACGCGCAGGCCCAGCACCTCCGGCCAGACGGGCTCCCGCCCGGCCGGCCAGCGCGAGAGCGATCGAGGTCAACTGCTCACGAACCAGTGGCGTGTAGCGGGCATGCGGGCTCGTTAGCCCCGCGATCTGCTCGGCGAACGTCACCGCCTGGCAGGCCAGGTTCGGGCACTTGAAGCGCCGCACCAGCAGCTCGATCACCACTCTGACGCCGCCGACCGCGGCATCCGCAAGCCGTCGCATATACCGGCCGTGTGCCCGGTCTGACGCACTACCGCAGTGCGGACAGTCCGCACCCGTCGAGCGGGCCCGCGCATGCATCGTGACCACCCCGGCCGCAGCCTGCTCGACCAACTCCACCACGACACCGGCCAGATGAGGGAACAACGCCCCGAAACTCCGCGAAGAACACGCGAGCCATGATCACAGCCACCACTGACACCGACAGCGTCACAAGATCAGCGCCAGAGCCCAAGGACTCCCAGGGGCGCGACCTCACCTGGTTCATCTCCACCCGGTACTCCTCCACGAACATCAAGATCTACGGCCGCGGCGTCATCGACGGCAACGGCCAGGCCGCGCTCGCGCCCTTCAACCTCGGCGTGAACCTCCTGGCCCCGATCTACACGAGCGGCTTCACCGTCGACGGCATCACCTTCCGGGAGTCCAGCAGCTGGGCGGTCATCCCGCTGCGTTCCTCGGACCTGACCTTCCGGAACATCAAGCTGTTCAACAGGTTCGACATGGGCGAGAACGACGGCATCGACGTCATGGAGTCCACCAACGTCACCGTCGACCACGCGATCGGCATCGGCCTCGACGACCCCTTCAGCACCAAGACCTGGCCGGCCGGCGCCGACATCTACAACTCGGTCCCCGGCACCCCCCGCCCTCTCGGCGACGTCACCTTCAACGACCTCGTCTCCTGGACCTATTGCTACGGCGTCAAGGTCGGCCAGGGCGTCTACGAGCCGCAGAACAAGGTCACCTTCCAGCACGTCGTCGTCTACGACGCGGCCGTGGGCATCGGCGTCCACCACAAGTACGGCACGGCCGCAGCGACCGACCTCAAGTTCGACGACATCGACATCGAGCGGCTCAGCTACAAGAACGACGACAACCGCACCTGGCTCGCCCTGATGACCGGCAGCACGGCGGGTGTCGGCCCGGTCACCGGCGTCACGGTCTCCAACGTCCGGGTCCGCGACGCGGGCGTCACCGCAGCCCGCATCAACGGCCAACCGGGCGCGCCCATTTCGGACATCACCCTGAGCCGCATAGTGATGCCGGGAACCACGACCGGGGCAACGACCCCGAGCCAACTGAACCGGACCGACCTCTCGGACTACGGCGGCCTCACGATCACGCCCTGAGCTCGGAGGGCGACAGTAGGGGGCGGCCCGACGACCGGGCGGGCGGCAGCGAGGGGACGCCGACTTCCCACACCCCTCGGACCGTTGGCCTGCACGCATGTCAGACCTGGGACCCGTCGCCTGGCCGCCCGAGCCGATGCGGACCGGGAGGCTCGTGCTCCGTGCGCCCGAGGCCCGGGACCGTGCGACGTTCATCGAGCCGTCGGCGTCACCCGAGGTGCACACCTACCTCGGGGGTCCCCGCCCGCGTGCCGAACTCGAGCGCGAGTTGCCCGGGACTCCCGAGCGGTGGCCCGGGAGTTTCGGCGTCGGGCTCGACGGGGCGACGATCGGCCAGATCCTGCTCAGGAGAGCACCGGAGCACCGTCGCCCGGCTGCGGAAGGAAAGGTCGATCTCGGCTACCTGTTCCTGCCGCGGGCGTGGGGATCCGGGTACGCCGCCGAGGCGTGCCCGGCGGCACCCGACCCGTTCGACGGCGTCCTTCCCGGTGAGGCGGTGGTGCTCGCCACCCGGACCGCCAATGGCGGCTCGATGCGCCTCGCGGCAAAGCTGGGGTTCACCGAGGTGGAGCGGTTCGAGGCCTGGGAGGCCGAGCAGTGGCTCGGCCTGCGGTCCCCGGTCTCGCCGTCCGCCTGACCGCAAGGCGTCCGACCCCCGCTCACGCCACCCCACCACCCGCTCCCGGCGTCGCGGGCAGAGTCCGCGGATGCACCGGGAACAAATGCCGCACCCCCTCCCCGGACACCGCAAGCGCGAGCTCACAGAACATCGCGTTCGCCCAGCCGAACCACTCCCGGGTGAACCGGCCCGGCGCGTCGACATGGAAGCTCTCGTGCATCAGGCCGGTACCGGCGGTGGTGGCCGCCAGGATCTCCAGGGCCCGGGCCGCCTCGCCCGCGTCGCCCGTCAGACCGGCGGTGGCGATCGCCAGCGGCCAGACGTGGCGGTCAGGCGTGTGCGAACTGCCGATCCCGGAGGCGTAACCGCCGCTGAAGTACGAGGGGTTGGCCTCGGAGAGAGCGAAGCGCCGGGTCGCCCGGTACAGCGGGTCCCCGGGTGTGCACCAGCCGCTCAGCGGAAGGCTCAGCAGACTCGGCAGGTTCGCGTCGTCGCAGAGCAGTGCGCCTCCGAGACCGTCCACCTCGTACGCGAGGACGGCGGCACCGTCGACCTCGGTCACCGCGTGCGCCAGGATCCCGGCGTCGATCTCGTCCGCCAACCGCCAAGCCGCATGGGCGAGTTCGGTGTCGTCGAGCACCGCCGCGGCCAGCTCGGCCAGCCCGTGCAGACTCGCCGACGCCAGCGCGTTGGCCGGCACCAGATAGCCGTGGACGCATGCGTCGTCGCTCGGCCGGAAGCCCGACCATGTCATACCGGTCCAACCCGTTTCCGCGCCACGCCCGTCGAGCGGAAGACTGTCACCGGCGAACGGGCCGGACGGGCGGACGAACCGGTAGGGCGAATCCCGCCCGTGGGACTGCTCCGCCCGCCACAGCCGCACGATCGTCCAGGCCGCGCGGTGGAACGCCTCGTCGAGATGGTCCTCCCGGCCGGTCGCCCGCCGGATCGCGTACGCCAGCTGCAACGGTGCGCAGAGCGAGTCGAGTTCGTACTTGCGCTCCCAGATCCAGTCGCCCGGCGTGGGCCGGTCGCAGGGTTCGCCGTGCGCGCCGCTCGGGCCGTCGTTGAAGGCGTTGGCGTACGGGTCCAGCAGCACGCAGCGGATCTGCCGCCGCGAGACGGCCGCCAGGACGTCACCGACCTCCGGGTCCGTGGCCACCGCGAGGTAGGGCCGGACCTGTGCCGTACTGTCCCGCAGCCACATCGCCGGGATGTCACCGGTCTTGACGAACACCTCCGGGCCGTAGGCCGACCCAGTGCCCCAACTCATCGACGTCGTCCAGGTGTTGGTCAGGCACCGCTCGACGATGTCCGCCGCCGCACCGCCCCGCAGCCCATCGGCCAGCCGCCGCCCGAGCGTGCTCAGCGACTCCGGAACTGCCCACATTGTTCCGGATGTTGACCCGGGAAACGTTACCATCGCGCCTCTTGACTCCCTCATGTGGCGTGCGCCACGGTGTGATCGCCAGGGAATGGAAACGTTACCTTGCGACGGTCGGCGACCACCAGACGGTCGGGTCGGACCCGGTCCGGGGCTTCGCCAACTCCTCGGAGGAAGAAGGTGAGCGCGTGTGACAACCGCTCCGCACCAAGAGACGAGAACCACCGCACCACCCGTGGACCGACCGCCCGACCGGGGGAGCCCGGGGCGCTTCGGACGCCCCTGGCGACGGCGGCGCGGGCGCTCCTCGGACACCCTGGCCGCGTACGTCTTCCTCGCCCCGGCGCTCATCGGCTTCACGGCGTTCGTCGTCTACCCACTGTTCCGGTCCGCCTACTTCGCGCTGACCAGCTACAACGGCCTGTCCGACCCGAAGTTCACCGGCCTCGACAACTTCCGCCGGATGTTCACCACCGACCCGTCCTTCTGGCCCTCGGTGCGCGCCACCCTGCTGCTCGTCGTCCTGTACGTGCCGCTGTCGCTGGCGATCGGGCTGGCATTGGCGGTGTTCTGCAACCAGCGGATGCGCGGCGTCAGCCTGCTGCGCACCCTGTGCTACCTGCCGGTCGTGCTCCCCGTGGTGGCCACCATCACGCTCTGGAAGTTCGTGTTCAACCCCCAAGTCGGCCTGGCCAACGAGGTGTTGAACTGGCTCCACCTGCCCACCAGCGAGTGGCTGTCCGGGGACAACTCGGCGATGCCCTCGATCGTGATCGTCATGCTGTGGAGCGTCGGCTCCACGATGATCATCTTCCTCGCCGCACTCCAGGCGGTCCCCACCGAGCTGTACGAGGCGGCCAGACTCGACGGCGCCGGCCCCCGCACGGTCTTCTTCCGGATCACCCTGCCGCTGATCAGCCCGATCATGCTGCTGCAGGTGGTCATGCAGATGGTGACGGCCCTCCAGGCCTTCAACCAGCCGAAGATCCTCTCGCCGGACAACCAGGGCGGTCCCGGGTTCAGCACCAGGACCCTGATGCTGTCGATCTACAACAACGGCTTCCCCAGGCTCGGGCAGGTCTCCCAGTTCGGCTATGCCTCCGCCCAGGTCTGGGTGCTCTTCCTCGTCATCGTCGTCGTGATCGCCGCGACCGCCCGTTTCTCGTCGATTTGGACCTACAGTGACCACGTCTCCTGACGTCACGAGGGCGCCGACGACGGCGCCGAAGCCGACCGCCCCGGCCAAGCCGCGCGGCAAGGCCGTACGCACGGTGTCCTGGTACGCCACCGCGCTGCTGATCAGCTCCGTGATGATCGTGCCCATCCTCTGGATGCTCACCGTCGCGCTGAAAGGCCCCTCGGCGGTCTTCGAGGTTCCGCCCCGGCTCCTGCCCCACGAGTTCCACTTCAAGAACTTCATCGACGGGCCGAAGGTCATCCACTTCCCCCGCCTGCTGCTCAACTCCGTCGTCATCACCGGTCTTTCGGTGATCGGCGGTGTGATGACCTCGATGATGGCCGGCTACGCCCTGGCCCGGCTGCGCTTCCCCGGCCGGAAGGTGTGGTTCTACGTCTTCGTCGGCAGCATGCTGCTGCCCCCGGTGGTCGGCATCATCCCGCTGTTCCAGCTGTTCAAGGACATCGGCTGGTACGACACCTGGCTGCCGCTGATCGTCCCGGCCTTCCTGGGCGGCAACCCGCTCTTCATCTTCCTGGCCCGCCAGTACTTCCTGTCGATCCCGCACTCCATCGACGAGGCGGCCAAGGTCGACGGCGCGGGGCACGTCCGGATCTTCTTCAGCGTGATGCTGCCGATCACGAAGCCCGCCTGGATAACGATGTCAATCCTGGCCTTCCAGATGTCCTGGAACGACTACCTCAACCCGCTGATCTACCTCTACTCGTCCCAGAAGTGGCCGCTGAGCGTAGGCATGGCCTCCTTCGTCACCCAGTTCGCCGGCCAGACCCCGGACTGGAACCTCTACATGGCCACCAACCTGCTCTACATGCTCCCCCCACTGGCCGTGTTCTTCGTCGCCCAGCGCTACTTCATCCAGGGCCTGAGCGCCCTGGGCACCGTCAACCAGCGCTGATCCGCACCTCGACCCACTCACGAGCCGTGTACCGGCCAGGTACCAGGAGGGCATGATGAAACGATTGATCCGTCTCGGCGGAGCGTTGCTGACGGCGGGGGGACTGCTCGCGACGGCGGCCTGCGGCGGCTCGTCCGGGAATCAGTCGGACGGCAAGGTGACGGTCACCCTCATGACCTGGGAGTCCGCCACCACCAACAAGGCCATCGACCAGGCCCTGACCGGTTTCCACGACCCGAACATCACGGTCAAGCGGGTCGACACCCCCAACGGCAACTACAGCGACAAGCTCGCGGCCCTCACCCAGGCCAAGAAGCTGCCCGACCTGTTCTGGTGCGGCAACGACACCGAGCAGCAGTACACCAGCCAGGGCCTGCTCACCGACTGGGCCTCCCGGCTCTCCGGCTCCGGCGACTTCGGCGCGAGCAGCTTCGTCTCCTCCACCATGAAGAACTGGAAGACCGCCGACGGCAAGATAGGCGGCGTCCCCTCCCTGCTGAACACCTACGGCATCTGGTACGACATCGACGCCTTCAAGGCCGCCGGCCTCACCGTGCCCGGGGCCGGCTGGACCTGGGACCAGATGTTCGACGACGCCGCGAAACTGCACGCGAAGGGTGCCAAGTACGGCCTGGTCGCGGACGCGTTGACCTCCACGGACGGCCCGTTCTCGCTCAGCACGTACTCGCTCTCGGCGGGTGGCGCGCCGTTCGCCGACGACGTCCACCACCCCACGAAGACGACCATCGACACGACGTACACCGAAGGCGTCCGAAAGGTCGCGGCGGGGATCAAGAGCGGGGCCGTCGCACCTCCCGGCTACGACATCAGCAACCAGCAGGCGCTGTTCTCCGCCGGACAGATCCCGATGCTGTGGAGCGGCCAGTGGCTCGCCGCCGGCTTCCTCACCGACAAGCCGAAGATCAAGTACGGCTTCGCGCCGCTGCCGCAGCAGACCAAGCCGGCCACCCTCTACGACGCGGTGGGCATCTGCACCCCGTCGTACACCGAGAAGGCGGACGCCACCTTCAAGGTCCTCAAATACCTCGACTCCACCGTGTGGACCAAGGTGCTGCCCGACTCCCCGGTCGCGGCCCCGGCCTATCTCTCGTCCCAGAGCGCCTACTTCGGCGCCCTCGACAAGGCCGGTCTGACGACCGTCGCGTCCACCGTCAAGACAGGTCTGAACACCCCGACCACCATCGGCGTGCGCTTCACCACCCAGTGGGCCAGCCAGTCGAACGACCTGATCACCGCCTACTGGCCGGACATCCTCAACGGCAAGAAGCCGCTGTCCGACCTCCAGACGATGACCGGCAGGATCAACGATGTGATCAAGAGCAACGGTTAGCTCCCCGGGCCGAGCGGCGGGCCGGGACCCGATACGTATATTGAGGGCGGTCCCGGCCCCCGGTACGCGATGGAAGGTTGGTCTTCAACTCACGTGAGAAGTCGTCCCCCGCACAGCCAGAACACCAGGCCCACGATGCGCGACGTCGCGGAGCGGGCCGGAGTCGCCGTAGTCACCGTCTCCCGCGTCGTCAACGGCATCGGAACGGTCCGGGAGGAGACGGCCGAGCGTGTGAACGCGGCGATCACCGCCATCGGCTACCAGCGCAACGAGATCGCGCGCTCCCTGCGCCCCGGCCAGAACTCGATGACCATCGGGCTGCTGCTCGGCGACCTCACCAACCCGTTCTACGCCTCCCTCGCCAAGGCGGCCGTCGAGGTCGCCAACGAGGCCGGATACGCGGTTCTGCTGAGCACCGCCGACGAGGACCCGGAGGTCGAGCGCCGGGCTGTCGGCGAGCTCATCGGACGCCGGGTCGCGGGGCTCATCATCGTCCCCGACCAGGGCGACCACGCCTTCCTCAACGAGATCAACGGCCACGACCACGTGCCCATCGTCTTCGTCGACCGGCCGGCCACCGGAGCCGAGGCCGATGTCGTCCTGGTCGACAACGAGGAGGGCGGACGCAAGGCCACCCAGCATCTCGTCGACCAGGGCCACCGCCGGATCGCGATCCTCGTCGCGCCCTCCTACTACAGCACCGGCCGCCGGCTGCGCGGCTACCGCAAGGCGCTGCGCCGCAGCGGCATCGAGCCCGACAACGACCTGGTCGTCACTCTGCGAGCCGGCACCACCGAGGAAGCCGAGGCCGCCACCCGCACCCTGCTGACCTCGGCGAACCCGCCCACCGCGGTCTTCTCCACCACGGGCTTCCTCACCGAGGGCGTCCTGCGCGCCTGCCGCGAGCTCCAAGTCTCGGTGGCGGTCGTGGGGTTCGACGACTTCAAGCTCGCCGACATGCTGCCCACCCCGGTCACGGTCGTCACCTCCGACACCGAGGAACTCGGCCGCAGGGCCGCCCACATCCTGCTGGGCCGTATCGACGGCGACGACTCCCCCTCCCAGCGGACCGTCCTGCCGGTCGAGTTGATCGCGCGCGGCACGGGGGAGATCGGGCACCCGTAACGTCAGTACAGCGTCCGCCACTTGGCACGGGGCCACGCGAGCACGGCGTAGAGCTGCGCCAGTGCCGCCTGTTGGATCGCCTGGGTGCCACCGGCCGTGTCGAAGTGCACGAGTCCGGTGGCGGGATCCCGCATCGTGTCCCACACCTGGTCGGCGTAGTCGGCCATCGCCCTGTGGTAGGTGTCCTTCCCGGTCACCGACTCCAGGAGCAGCAGGTTCTTGAAGAAGATCGAGTTGAAGAACACGGGTTGCGTGAACAGCCGCCCCTGCGTGACGTAGTAGGCGTACGCGGCGGCGGCAACCCGCTCTGCCTGGCGCAGATGGGCGCGGTCCCGGGTGATCTCGTACAGCAGCACCGCCACTCCGACCGGCACGCCCTGGTTGTAGGACCAGAACGTCTTCTCGACGGTCCCTTGGAGGTCAAGGTGGTCCCAGTACAGGCCACTTGGGCTCTGCAGATGCGTGTTCGTCCAGTCGTAGAAGCGCTTCGCCCAGTCCAGGTGGTCCGCCTCGCCGGTGATCTGGTGCAGGCGCAGGGCGAGTTGGGCGCCCGGCATGTTCGAGACGGTGTTGCGGTCGTGGCTCCAGTCCGCCTGTGTCCAGAAGACGCCGCCCGGCGCGGCATGACCGCTGTCGGTGTCCCAGCCGGACCGGACCAGGGCGAAGATCTCCTTCGCGCGGGCCAGCGCGGCGGCGTCCCCGGTCTGCAGATGCCGTTGGATCTTCGCGAGGCCGACCCATTCGTTGTCGTCGTAGAACATGTCACCGCCCGAGCCGTACGGCGCGACGGGGTAGGAGGCGTAGCCGGGAAGGCCGGTGGTGCCTCCGCCGGGCTTCCAGTAGTGCTCCTGCGCCGCCGCCCGTCGGGACAGTTCCGGCTCGAACTCCCCGTCCACGGCGGCGAGATCGAGAGCGGCGATGTGCACCTGCGAGAAGGGCCATTCGTACGAGTACGGGTTGTCGCCGCCCGCCGCCGGGATCTGCTCGCGGACGAGCCCGGAGCCGTCAGCCGTGTCGAAGTGTCTTTTCAGCGCGGTGTACGCGTCTCTCGCGCGGGACAACGCCTCTGTGGAGCTCGGCCGTTCGGCCGCGTCCGCCGGTGTGACGGCCGTCGCCGCCAGCGCGGCCAGACCGGAACCGATCATCACTCGCCGGGAGGGGCGCAGGGACATGGTGGCCTCCAAGGGTGCGGGTTATGGAAACGTTGCCATCGACTCAGGAGGCCGTCAACGCCTCTGACAGCACGGGCAGTTCACTCCCGGGGCATTCTGGTCCGGACCATTGACGGCCGAACCCGGCTGGTGGAACCCTCTCGATGGTTACGTTTCCAACGATGAGTTCGTGCAGCCCCCCACGGCGAAGCAGGAGACCTCGACATGACCTCACCGGCCCCCTTCAGGAGACGCCTGAGCACCGCCCTCACCATGGCGCTGCTGCTGGCCCTCGTCCCGGCCCTGCTGGTGCTGCGCGCCGCACCTCCCGCGCAGGCCCTCGACAACGGCCTCGCCAGGACGCCCCCGATGGGCTGGAACGACTGGAACGCCTTCGGCTGCAACGTCACGGAGCAGCTCGTCGAGCAGACCGCCGACTACCTCGTCTCCTCCGGTCTGAAGGACGCCGGGTACCAGTACGTCAACATCGACGACTGCTGGATGACCTCGGCCCGCAACGCGGCGGGCCAACTCGTCCCCGATCCGGTCAAGTTCCCCGACGGCATCAGCGGCACAGCCGCCTACGTCCACAGCAAGGGCCTCAAGCTCGGCATCTACGAGAGCGCCGGCACGGCCACCTGCGCCGGCTACCCGGGCAGCCTCGGCCACGAGCAGACCGACGCCAACAGCTTCGCCGCCTGGGGCGTGGACTACCTCAAGTACGACAACTGCAACCACCAGAACGTGCCCGACCAGCAGCGCTACACGGCGATGCGCGACGCCCTCGCGGCAACCGGCCGCCCGATCGTCTACAGCCTCTGCAACTGGGGCCTCGCCGACGTGTGGACCTGGGGCGCGGGCGTCGGCAACAGCTGGCGCACCACCGACGACATCAACGTCAACTTCTCGACCGTGGTGTCCATCTACAAGGCCAACGTCAAACTCGCCGCGTACGCCAAGCCGGGCGCCTGGAACGACCCCGACATGCTCGAGGTCGGCAACGGCATGTCGTTCACCGAGGACCGCACCCACTTCAGCCTCTGGTCGGAGATGGCCGCGCCCCTGATCGCCGGCACCGACCTGCGCAAGGCCAACGCCGCCACCCTCTCCCTCTACGGCAACAAGGACGTCATCGCCGTCGACCAGGACTCCCTGGGCAAACAGGGCACCGAGATCTCCAACTCCGGTGGCCTGCACGTCCTTTCCAAGCCGCTCGCCAACGGCGACGTCTCGGTGGTCCTCTTCAACGAGAACTCCTCCGCCGCCACCATCACCACCTCCGCGACGGCGGCCGGCCTCCCCTCGGCGTCCTCGTACAAGCTCAACAACCTCTGGTCGCACGTGATCAGCAGCACCACCGGCACCATCTCGGCGAGCGTCCCCGGCCACGGCTCGGTCATGTACCGGGTCTCCGCCGGAAGCGGCACCAGCGTCGGCACCACCCACCCGCTCGTCAGCGCCTCCTCCAACCGCTGCCTCGACGCCTACAACGGCGAGACCACCCCCGGCACCAAGATCGAGATCTGGGACTGCGGCGGCGGCACCAACCAGGCCGTGACCATCACCGCCGCAGGTGAACTCCGGCTCTACGGCGGCACCCAGTGCGTGGACGCCTACGACAACCAGACCGCAAACGGCACCAAGGTGGAGCTCTACACCTGCAACGGCGGCGCCAACCAGAAGTGGAGCCTCAACCCCAACGGCACCGTCACCGGCACCCAGTCGGGCCTCTGCCTCGACGTCACCGGCGGCGACCAGGCCGCGGGCAACGTCAACGGCACCGCGCTGGAGCTCTGGTCCTGCAACGGCGGCGCCAACCAGCAGTGGCGCCTGGGCTGACCGCCCGCATCCCCCCACAACCACGGAGCCGGTATGAATTCAACAGTCAGACGAATCAGGCGGATCGGGACCGGTCTGATCGCCGCCCTGGCCCTGTTCGTGCCGTTCTCCACCGGCGTCGCGAGCGCCGCGGTCGAGGCGACGATCTGCAACAAGTACTGCGACGCCCGCGACCCCGCCCTGTCCCCGGTGGACCGGCAGCCCGTGTCGGCCACCATCTACTCCCGCAGCATCGTCCTGCACTTCGACGACACCGACGCGATGGGCTGGGCCTCGATCACCAACGGCAGCCCCGGTGACGAGGTCTGGCTCGACCGCTCCTTCGACGGCGGTCGCACCTGGAGCTCGGGCAGCAAGCTCGGCGACACCACCATCCCCGCGGGGCAAGGCGGTTGGCGCACCCTGATGTACAACGTCGACGACTGGAACGCCCTCGGTGTCGGCGCCCTGCGGGCCTGCGGCAAGGCCGGCGACCGGGCCGAGATCGCCTGCACTCAGTGGGCCCGGACGACCTGGAACGCCGGCAGCCGCGCGACTGCCGCCGCCACCGCGCTGATGCAGTCGTACAACCTGGGCACCGGCCTCTTCGACACCACCGGCTGGTGGAACTCGGCCAACGCCCTGACCGCCCTCGTGGACAACATCCGCGTCACCGGAATGGGCAGCTACAAGTACGCCGTCGCCAACACCTACGACCGCAACCTCTCCGCCCAGGGCGGCAACTTCACCAACGACTACATCGACGACACCGGCTGGTGGGGGCTGGCCTGGGTCGACGCGTACGACCTGACCGGAGACTCCCGCTACCTCGACACCGCCCGCGCGGACGCCGATTACATGGCCCGCTACTGGGACTCGACCTGTGGTGGCGGGGTGTGGTGGAGCACGGCGAAGACCTACAAGAACGCGATCGCCAACTCCCTCTACCTGGAGCTGAACGCGGCCCTGCACAACCGCATCGCGGGCGACACGACGTACCTGGGGCGCGCCAACGCCGAGTGGTCCTGGTTCAAGGGCACCGGCATGATCAACGGCTCCCATCTGGTCAACGACGGCATCAACCTGGCGACCTGCGGCAACAACGGCGACACGACATGGTCGTACAACCAGGGCGTACTGCTCGGCGGTCTCTCGGAGCTGTACCGGGCGACCGGCGACTCCACCCTTCTCACCACCGGCCGGCAGATCGGGGACGCCTCGACCACGTCGACGGCCCTCAACTCCGGTGGCATCCTGCGGGAACCGTGCGAGACGAGCGGCTGCGGTGGTGACGGGCCGTCGTTCAAGGGGGCGTACATCCGGGGGCTGAGTGCCTTCAACTCCCGTCTGTCCGACCGCCCTTACACCTCGTACATCGCGCGGCAGGCCACCGCCGCCTACGCGAACGACCGCAACGCCCTGGACGCGTACGGTCTGCACTGGGCCGGACCGCTGGATTCCACCGACGCGGCCCGGCAACAGAGCGCGCTCGACCTGATGAACGCGGCGAACTGACGGGCCGTCACTTGCGTTTCGCGGCCACCGCCAAGGCCTTGAACTCGTCCCACCGCACCCGGGGGCGAGCAAGGCCGCGCCGTTCCAGATAGCGGGCGGTGGCGCGGCGGGTGTCGCGCAGGACGCGGATCGCGTCGGTCGGGCGCCCCGAGCCCATGGGTTCCACCACCTTGGCCGGCACCAGCAGCCAGCCGTCGTCCACGGCCTTCAAGGTGCCCCGGACAAGGGCGTTGTGCATGTTGTTCAGCTGCGCGTCGTGCCGGTGCACCAGGAGCGAGGCCGGACCTTCGGTCGCCGCGCAGTCGGCGGGTACCTTCACCGTGAAGCCGTCCCCAGCCGGCACGGGCCGGGTCCGGGCCAGCAGCGGTGCCCCGGACGCGTCGCGCGTGGCGAGCACCGCCGAGGAGAACCGGGCGAGTTGGGCCGCGCCCGGCAGCGAATGCCCTGCCTCCGGGTTCTGTCGGTCCGGCGCGTGGAGAGGCGGGCGTACGACGGTCCGGTCCGGGGTGACGGTGATGAGCAGCCGGAGGTAGTACCAGTCCATCAACCGTCGCAGCGGAGGGGAGACGTACGCCTTGCTGTGCGGCTGCCGTTCGAAGAGCATCCGCCAGTAGTCCTCGGCTCCCTGAGGGCCCGTCATGATTTCGTCGGGGCACTCGGCACGGCCGCCGACGAAGATCTGCGGGGCGTGGTCGAGGCCGCTGCCGGTGGGGTCGGAGAAGAGGAGGGCGACGCGGCCGTCCCGGCGGATGTTCAGCGCCTTCTGCGTGAAGGCCAGGGATGTGCTCAGCAGGAGCGTGCCGTCCTGCTGCCGCCGTACGGCGGTCGGCCAGGCCAGCGGTGTGCCGTCGCCGCCGAGGGTGGCGAACTCGCAGGTGCGGTAGGCGTCCAGGACGTCGAGCGGCGCGGAGTCGAGAAGGGTCATCGGCTCTGCTCCCCGTCCAGCGGGCCGCGTATCGCCCGGCAGGCGGCGGCGTACTGGCGGCGTCCGACGGCCTTCCACAGCAGCCGGCCGACCAGCGGGGTCCTGTCGAGGAAGTACTCCCGCTCCTCGGGCGTGGCGTCCTCCAGGATCGCGCCGAGCGCGATCAACAGCCTGTTCCTGGGGATCTGTTCCAGTCCGCGGCGCCCGACCAGGTCCCATTCCCCGGCCGACAGATGCTCCGCGACCAGGGGCAGCACCAACTGCTCCTCGTCGTCGAGGTGTTCGAGCAGCACGGCCGAGTGCTGTTCCAGCGCGAGCGCCAACTCCTCCCCGGCGACGGTGTCCGCCGCCCGCTCCCACGCGGCCGCCCACTCCGTCACGACCGTCAGACTCACGTCGACGCGCTGGTGCTGCTCCTCCATGCGGGCCACCGACCGGCCGTCCGTTACCCGGTTCTGGAGGTGCGGCCAGATGAGTTCGTCCTCGACGGAGTGGTGGCTGTGCAGTCCCGCCACGTACTCGCGCAGATGCTTCGCGACCTTTGCCGCGCGGGCCGTGTCGCCGTCGGCGACGGCCCGCACCAGGCGGGGCAGATACGCCGACTCGCGGCGGAAGACCCGGTGGACCACGATCATCTCGTGGGTGTACGGACGCCCGGCCGCGGGAAGTTCGTCCGTGGTGCTGGTGGGTGACACGCTTGCTTGCTCCAACGATCGCATATCGGCAACTCCCTCCCAGGGTCGTGCGGCCCTCTTGGCGTCCACTTGGCGCGGTCGCCGCGGTGATCTCCGAAGGCCTTGTCGGATGGGCGTTTATCGTCTGTTGACCGGGCTCAAGCACGGCTCGGGTAGATTCCCGCGCCGTGCTGCGTATTCGAGTCCTGGGTTCGTTGGGCGCCGATGACGAGGGGCGACCGGTGGGACTCGGTGCTCCACGCCAACGGGCCGTGCTGGCGCTGCTGATCGCGGCCCGCGGCACCGTCGTACCCGTCGACCGGATCGCGGACGCGCTGTGGCGCGGGGCACCGCCGAACCGGGCCACGGTCTCCCTGCACACCTATGTGTCCCACCTGCGCCGCGCCCTCGAACCGGGCCGGCCGCCGCGCACCCCGGCGACCGTGCTGGTCACCTCGCCGCCCGGTTACGCCCTGCGGCTGCCGGAGGACGCGGTGGACGCCTGGCGCTTCGAGACCTGGGTGGCCCGAGCCCGGCAGGCACCGGCCGAGGAGGCCCGCGCACTGCTTGCCGAAGCGCTCGCCTGGTGGCAGGGCCCGGCCTTCGCGGAACACGCGGACGAGGCCTGGGCCGAACCGGAGGCGACCCGCCTGACCGCACTGCGCGCCGAGGCCCGCGAACTCGCCGTCGCCGCCGACCTGCACACCGGACGCCCCTCCGAGGCGGTACCGGCGGCCGAACTCCTCGTACGGGAAAGCCCGTTGCGGGAGGAGGGATGGCGACTGCTCGCCCTCGCCCAGTGGGCCTGCGGACGACAGGCCGACGCCCTGGCCGCACTGCGGGGCGCGACCCGGGTGCTGCGCGAGGAACTCGGCTGCGACCCCGGCCAGGCGCTGGCCGAACTGGAACAGGCGGTACTGAACGGACGGCTCGACGTGCTGCGCGAACAGGTGCCGCACCGTGGTGAACTGCCCGTCCGGTCAAGCGTGTTGGTCGAAAAGCGTGGCGAACGCCGTGCCGGGACAGGCACGTTCGGCGGCCAACCGGGCGCGGAGATCGACTTCGTCCCGGGCCACGGCGGTGAACCACGCGCCGGAGCCGCCCTCTTCGTGGGCCGTGACAGCGAGCTGTGCGCGGTGGAGACCGCCGCGCGGGCCGCCCGCCGGCGGGGCGGTGTCGTGCTGGTCACCGGTGAGGCCGGGGTGGGCAAGTCCGCGCTGCTCGGGCGGGTCGAGGGACGACTGCGGTCGGCCGGGTGGACGGTGGTGGTCGGGAGGTGCCCCCAGTACGAGGGCGCGCCGCCCGCCTGGGCCTGGACGGAAGCGCTCGGCGCGCTCGCCCGCGAACTTCCGCCCACCCGGCCCAGCGAACTGGCCGTACTGCTCCGCGAGCAGGACAGCGCGGCCGTCACGAACCGGGACGAGGCGACCGCCGGCCGCTTCCGGATGCATCGCGCCTTCGCCGCCTGGCTCCGCGCGGCGGCCGGGGAGTTCCCCCTTGCTGTCGTCCTGGAGGACCTGCACCGGGCCGACGGCGAGACCCTCGCCCTGCTCGAAGCCGCGTCCACCGTCACCGGAGTCCCCCTGCTCACCGTCGCCAGCTACCGGCCCGCCGAGGCGGGGGAGCACCTGGGCAAGACCCTCGCCCACCTCGCCCCCGCCGCACCGTGCCGCGTCGCGCTGACCGGTCTGGCCCCGCACGACGTCGCCACCATGGTCGACGCCGTGTGCGGTGAACCCGTGGACCCCTGGACCGTCACGGCCCTCGCCGAACGGACCGGCGGTAACCCGTTCTACGTCCTGGAGAGCGCACGGCTGCTGGCCGGCGAGGGCGCTCTCGTCGCCGTCTCCGAGGTCCCGCAGGGCGTACGCGACGTGCTGCGCAGACGGCTCGCCCTGCTGCCCGCCGCCGCCCGCGCGGCCCTGCGGCTCACGGCCGTCGTGGGCCTGGAGGCCGATGCGGCCGTCCTCATCGACGCGGCCGACACCGACGAGGACACCGTACTGGAGGGCCTCGACGCCGCCCTCACCGCCGACCTGCTGACCGAGTCCGGCCCCGGACGCGTCCGGTTCGTGCACGCGCTGGTCCGCGACACCGTGTACACCGACCTGTCCGGGGTGCGACGGGCCCGCCTGCACGCCCGCGTCGCGCAGGCGCTGCGCCGCCACCGGCCGCACGAACTCGCAGCCCTGGCCCACCACTTCGCCCACTCCGGCAGCACAGCGCACGCGCCCCTCGCCGTCGACTACGCGCTCCGCGCCGCCGAGGCGGCCGAACGGCGCTACGCCCACGACGCCGCCGTGGACCTGCTCCAGCAGGCGATCGAGACCCGCGCCGCCGGCGAACCGGCCCGGCCGGACGACACGGTAAGCCTGTTGGTGAGACTGCTCGGCGCCCAGATCAGGGCCGGTTCCACCGACGCGGCCCGCCGCACCCGTCAGCGCGCCGTCGAACTCGCCGAACAGGCCGACCGCGGCGACCTGGTGGCCGCGGTCTACGGCGCCTGGACCGAACCCTCGCCCTGGCGCAGCAGACTGGAGGGCTTCCGCGACCGGACCACCCTGGAGCGGCTGCAACGCCTCGCAGCCGATCCCGGCCTCGACGACCCCACCCGCGCACGGGTGCTGCAGGTCTACGTCGAGGCGGTGGCGGCCGAGAACGCGCCCCACGCCATGGAAGCGGCCCGCACCCAACTCGCCCTGGCCCGCTCCAGCGGCGAACCACGCCTGCTCGCCGCAGCGTTGATGACCTCGGCCAGGCTCCTGCCACTGGAGACACAGGGCGCCGCGCGGCCCCCCCTGGTCGCCGAACTCCGCCGGCTCGCCCATGCGCACGACCTGCCCGCGTACCGCTGGGTCTGCGAACACCTCGACGGCATGACCGCCGGCACGCTCAACGACCCCGCCGCGGTACGCCGGCACACCGGGCGCGGCCTCGAACTCGCCCACCGCTACCGCATGGTGCGGGCGCAGGGCCTGGGCGTCGCGACCTCGGCCATGCTGGCGACGGTCACCGGCCGCTTCGACGCGGCGGAGGCCCGGTACGCCGAGGCCGACGTCCTCCTGCGACGCGTCGGCTCGCACCACGCCCGCGGACTGCACACGCTGGGCCTGACCAGCATCCGGCTCGCCCAGGACCGGATGGCCGAGATCGAGCCTGTGATGCGCAAGGTGTACGAGACCGTCGGCGCCCCCGTCGGAGTGGCGCTCGCTCTCATCCTGGCCCGCCTCGGCAGACTGGACGAGTCACTCGCGGTGCGCTGCCCGCCGGAACCCGTGACGGACCACCTGTACGGCCTGGAGCTCGACTTCCGCGCCCAACTCGCGGTGCTGCACGGCGATTTGGACCTGGCGTCGGCACTGGTCCCGCAGCTGCTGCCGGTCCGGGACCAGCTCGCCGGCGCGGCCGGAGCCGCCTACGCGACCCGCCCCCTCGCCCACGCCCTCGCCGACCTCCACCGGCTCCTGGGCGAGGACGCTCCGGCGGCCGACAACTACACCCTGGCCGAGCACACCGCCCTCGCCTGGGGCTCGACCCACCTGGCCGACCGGGCCCGCGAGGCGAATGCGGCCCTGGCGGCAGCACGAGCGCGACGGCGGACATTCGCGACGTAGGAAGGGCGAGGAGCCGGCCCTTCAGCCCTGTCCGGTCAACAGCCTTCGCGGATTGGCGATGCGGAAGGCGTACGCCGCCGCTCCGCCCAGCCCGTGCCCCGGATACCGCGGCGGCTCGGCGTAGGGCCGGTCCGAGCCCTGGACCACGGCGTTCACACCGAGGGCGCGGACGGTCGCCTCGACGGCGGTCGGGCCGTACGACGACGTTTCGACGAACACCCCGAGGTCGGCCCGCCTGGGTCCGCCGCCCCGGGCGGCCATCCGTTCCCCGTGCAGCGGGGCCAGTCCGGCCAGCAGGGCGAAGCACACCCGCAGGCGCGGGTGGCGCGGTCGGCCGAAGGCGTGGAAGGCGTACCAGGCGGCGTGCATCTGCTGGACGTAGGGCACCATCGCGGGCCACCAGCCGGGGTCCGCCGAGGAGCCCACCGCGGGTCCCGGGTGGACGAGAAGGGGGAGGCCGCGTTCTTCGAGCAGATCGAGCAGCGGGGCGCAGCGGTCGTAACCGGCCGCGTCCGCAAGGGAGTTCGCGGGCAGTTGGAGACCGGCGAAGCCGCGGTCGAGGTCCTTGGCGGTCGCCTCCGTGTCGATGTCCCGCACACAGGCCGCGGCCCAGGCCCCGAACGGCTCGGGCAGCGCCGCCGCGCCGTCGTGGTAGGCGTCGAGCAGCGGCCGTGCCTCGGCCGCGGGCAGCCACTCGACGCCGATCGGCGCCGACAGCGAGATGAGCACCTGGTCGAGACCGTCGACTGCGGCGAGTTCCACGCGCCGGGCGATGTCATGGTCGGCGGGCGATATCTCGAAGGGCGGCTCACCGTCCAGGAACAGGGTCCAGCCGTCCAGATAGGGCGGTTCGCGGCGGGCGCGCAGAGCCGTCACCAGCGAGGGGGTCCACAGATGCTGGTGTACGTCGACGTTGGTCATGTCGCTTCTCCCGCCAAGGCGTTGAGTGTGCCGTCGACGACGACCACGGTCATCCCATGGTCTCTCCCCATGTCCTGTCATGTGTGAACCTAGCCCCTCGGCGGCTGATGATCGAGTGGTGGGCAGCGGAGGCCGGGCGTACCGTCGAACGGTGAGCATCCGGTGGGCGTGACCGTCCACCGTCATCTCGCGAGTGCGAAGCACCATGAGCAGCGGCCCTCGGCAGGACTCCCCAGCGCAGACCACCACCCGGGACACGGGCGGTGGCGGAAGCACCATGGCGCTGCTGGTCATCGCGGCCTGTCAGCTGATGGTGGTTCTCGACATCACCATCGTGAACATCGCGCTTCCGCACATCCAGAGCTCCCTGGGGTTCTCCACCACCAGCCTGGCCTGGGTCGTCAACGCCTACACCCTCACCTTCGGCGGTCTGCTGCTCCTCGGTGGCAGGGCCGGCGACATCCTCGGCCGGCGGCGCGTGTTCGTGTTCGGCGTGCTGCTCTTCGTGATCGCGTCCCTGCTCGGCGGGCTCTCCCAGAGCTCCGGCGAACTCCTCGCCGCCCGTGCCCTCCAGGGCGTCGGCGGTGCCATCGCCTCCCCGACCTCCCTCGCCCTCATCAGCACGACGTTCCGCGAAGGACCGGAGCGCAACCGGGCGTTCGGGGTCTTCGCCGGTGTCTCGGCGGGCGGCGGTGCGATCGGGCTGCTGATGGGCGGGATCCTCGTCGAGTGGCTGAACTGGCGGTGGGTGCTCTTCGTCAACGTGCCCATCGGACTGCTCATCGTCCTCGCCACCCCGCGCTGGATCCGCGAGTCCGAACGCCACCCGGGCCACTTCGACGTCACCGGCGCGCTGACCTCGACCGTGGGCATGGTGCTGCTGGTCTACGGCTTCATCCGGGCCGCGCAGGAGGGCTGGAGCGACTGGCTCACGCTGGCCTCGTTCGGCGCGGCCGTGGTGGTCCTCGCCGCGTTCGTCCTCGTCGAGCGGCACTCCCGGCAGCCGATCACCCCGCTGCACATGTTCAAGGACCGCAACCGGGCCGGGACGTACGCCATCATGCTGTGCCTCTCCGCGGCGATCTTCGGGATGTTCTTCTTCCTCACCCTCTTCGTGCAGGACGTGCTGGGCTTCAGCCCGCTCATGGCCGGTATCGCCTTCCTGCCGGTCAGTGCCGTGATCGCGGTCGGCGCCGGCCTGGCCTCGCGGTTCCTGCCGATCTACGGGCCCAAGCCGTTCATGGTGGTGGGCGCGGTCCTCGCCGCCGGAGGCCTGTCCTGGCTGACGCTGACGGACGTCCACTCCACCTACCTGGGCAGCGTCCTCGGCCCGATGCTGGTGTTCAGCCTCGGCATGGGCATGGAGTTCGTCTCGCTGACCCTGATGGCGCTCTCCGACGTCCCCGTCCAGGAGACCGGCGCGGCCTCCGGACTCCTCAACGCCATGCAGCAGGTGGGCGGTTCACTCGGACTGTCCATCCTGGTGACGATGTTCGGCACGGCCAGCAGGAACGAGGCGAAGGACCAGATCCCCGCGTTCCTGTCGCAGGCGACCCCGGCCGAGCGGCTCCGGTTCCAGCACACCGGGCAGCTCCCTGGCGTCTGGGGCGACCAGGTCCTCACCTCCGGGGCGTCGGCCGCCTTCGTGATGGCCGCGATCTTCACCGTGGTCGCCGCACTGACCGCCGTAGTCGTCATCCAAGTCCGTCCCTCCGACCTGGAACGCCTCAAGGGCGGCACGGGCGTCGGACCCGTCTGAACGTCAACTCCCTTGATACGGCGGCACCTTCGGGATTCGCTGCTCGAACCACACCACCTTGCCCGTGCTCAGCCGCGTCGCTCCCCAGCGCTGCGCGAGCCGGTCGACGAGGAACAGTCCGCGACCGCCCTCGTCGCCCGGCCCGGCCTCCCGCATCCGGGGCACCTGGGGCGAGTCGTCGGTCACCTCGCAGCGCAGCACGTCGGTGCGCAGCAGCCGTAGGGAGATCGGGCGCGAGGCGTACCGCACGGCGTTCGTGACGACCTCGCTGACCATGAGTTCCGTGGTGTCGAGCAGGGCGTCCAGGCCCCAGCGGCGCAGCACCCGACGGGTCAGCCGGCGGGCCTGGCCCGCGGTGAGCGGATGCGGGTCGAGGTGCCAGTAGCCGACGCTGTCCGGCGGGAAGCCCTCGAAGCGGGCGGTGAGCAGCGCGATGTCGTCGTCGCGCGGCCCCGGCGCCAGGGCGGCGAGGATGCGGTCGCACAGCCGCTCCAGCGAGTACAGGCGGTGTCCGTGCCGAGTGGACTGGAGGTGGGTGCGCAGGGCCTCGACACCCGTCCCCACGTCCACGTCGCGGGACTCGACCAGGCCGTCGGTGTAGAGCACCAGGGTGGTGCCGGTGGGTGCGGGCATCTCCACCGACTCGAAGACGACTCCGCCGACGCCGATCGGGGCGCCCGGCGGGACGCGCAGGACCTCCGCTTGGCCGTTCGGGCGCAGCAGGACCGCGGGCGGGTGGCCGGCGTTGGCCATGAGGAGGCGGTGCGAGATCGGGTCGTAGATCGCGTACAGACAGGTAGCGATGTGGTCGCTGCCCAGGCGCTGGGCCTGTTCGTCGAGGTGGTGCAGCACCTCGTGCGGAGGCAGGTCGAGACCGGCGAGGGTCTGCACGATGGTGCGCAGCTGGCCCATGATCGCGGCCGAGGTCATGGAGTGGCCCATGACGTCGCCGACGATCAGCGCGACCCGGTTGCCGGGCAGCGGTATCGCGTCGTACCAGTCGCCGCCGACCTGCGCGGTCTTCGACGCGGGCAGATAGCGGCTGGCCAGCTGGACGCCGGTCGGCTCCGGCAGCGAGGACGGGAGCATGGTGTGCTGGAGCGTGTCCGCGACGGAGGCTTCGTGTCCGTACATCACCGCCTTCTGGACGCCGATCGCCGTGTGGGTGGCCAGCTGGGAGGCGACGAGCAGGTCGTCGCCGGTGAACACGGAACGGTCGGGGCGGCGCAGCAGCACGACCGTGCCCATGACGTGGTGGCGGCCGTGCAGCGGGGCGATGATCAGCCTCCGGCCCGACGGCAGCGTGCCCGGCGCGCTCGCCGCGGGCCCGAGCAGCTCGGCCACCGCCGGGCCGATGTCCGCCGCGTCGCCGAAGGCCGGCTGCCCGGCCAGCAGCAGCTTCACGAGACGTCCGTCGAGCACCGGCTCTATCCGCTCGGTCACGTCCGCGTCCTCGGCGTGCGGCACCAGCAGCGCGGTCCTCGCCTCCGGCGCCCGGTCGATGCTGTGCAGCTGCAGGACCACGGGCGCGGCCGACTTCTCGTCCCCGACGGGCAGCGGATCGTGCAGGTGGATGACGATCGCGTCGGCGAACGCCGGCACCGCCGCCCACCGCAGCTCCCGCAGCGTCCCTTCCAGGTCCATCCCGCGGGCGATCCGCCGGGTCGCCACGTCGAGGTACTGGAGCCGGTCGGTCTGCGGTACGGGTGCGAGAGGCGCCCGGTCCCATGCCGGGTCCGGCGGCGGGACCGGGGCCGGGCCGCTCGCCGAACCGCCTCGCCGGGCGGTTCCGGCGGGGCCTTCGCGGGGGCTGTGTGGCTCCGTCACGCTTCGTCCCGTCCACTGGTGCGGCACTGGGCCGCCGGGTCGGTGCTACGGCCTCAGTCGCGCCGTCGGCAGCAGAGGAAGACCTGTTCCTCGGGCGGCACGTCGGCGATCGCCGGGGCGTAGGTGTAGGAGGTCTCCTTCACGATATCGAAGCCCGCGTCGTCCAGGATCCTGTGCAGGTCGTCGAGGAGGTAGCCGGAGACCCTGATCGTGTTGCCGAGGAAGGGGATCGCGAAGTCGTCCACATGGGCCTCCACCATCGACAGGGCGAACAGACCGCCCGGGGTCAGCAGGTGGTGGATCGTGCGCAGGGCGAGGGGGATCTCCGCGCGCGGCAGCATCAGCAGGGAGAAGAACGCGGTGACGGCGTCGAATCGGCCCAGGTCGGTGGGGCCGCCCGGACGCAGGTCGGCCAGGTCGAGCTGGTGGAACGTGCCGGCGGGGACGTACTTCCCGGCCAGCTCCACCATCCGTCGGGACAGGTCCACGCCCACGAGCTCGAAGCCCGCCTCCGTCAGCTGCCGGGCGGTCGGCACGCCGGTGCCGCTGCCGAGGTCCAGCACCCGGGAGCCGGGACGGAGGGACTCGATCAGCCAGTCACCGGCGGCGATCTGGCCCTCCTTGTGCGGGAAGGCCTCGTCGTAGCGGTCCCCGATGGCGTCGAAGGCCTCGGCCTGACCCGAGCGGTCGAGCCGCAGCCTGCCGTAGTCGGCCCCGTCGTTCGCTCTGCTCACTGAAGTGGCCTTTCATCCGCGCATAGAGGATTGTCCCACAAGTGGGGAAAGCGCGTTTCAAGTGGGAGAACGCAGTGAGGAGTGCCCCAGGGCACCCCTCACGCGACGTAGGGGCGAGGAAAGCGAACGGACTAAATTCATTAGGAAGATGAGAAGGAAGCCCGTTCATGGCCTCGCCACCACTGACGCTAGCAGTCAGGCGGGGATCAGGTCACGCAGATTTTCCAGGGTCACGATCCGCGAGCCCTCTGGCAGCCCGTCCGGGCGGCGCAGCCCGATGTAGGTGACCGGACCGTCGTCCGGCACCGTCCCGCCGTCCCAGAACGTCGTCTCGGTCGCCTCCCCGGTCATCAGCTCGACGAGATGGCGCACCGTGAGCTGCTCGCGCTCGACGATGCCGCGCAGCAGGGTCGCCACGGTCACCCGGTTCTCCTCCACCCGGTTCGCGGACGGGCTGCCCTTGAGGTACAGGTGCAGCCACTTCGCCCGCCAGCGGCCGTCCTCCCCGCGCAGGAACACCAGTGGCAGCGCCACCCGCCCCGCCCCGCGCAGCTCCGACTTCATCCGCACGGTACGCGGCTCGAACGGCTGCCCCCGCTGCTCGCCCTCGCGCAGCATGAACCCGAAGAACGACTCCTCGACCTCCTCGAAGCCCTCGCCCGCGAAGATGTTGACCTGCGGCACGATGAACGCCCCGCGCACGGCACCCAGCCGCAGATTGATGAACTCCGAGGCCCCGTCCGGCGCTTCGACGATGTCACCGGAGTGCTCACCCTCGACGTCGGTGAGCGAGGTGTACGACAACCAGGTGTTCGTCGAGTAGTCCGCGTTGAGCATCAGCGCCGACAGATCGAAGTCGGTCCGCTGCTCGGACTCCTTCCAGTACACGAAGAAGCGCAGCAACTCGCCCTCCACCGCCGACACGGAGCCGCGCGGCAGCACCCCGAGCCCGCCCGCCGTCGCCTTCCCGCTCAACGGCAGCGCCACGTCGAGTACCTCCGGATCGACCAGCAGCCGCTCCGGAGAGGGCAGTCGACGCCGCGTCTCGTCGTCGAGCGCAGCGATCAGCCGCGCCCGCTCCGCCGGTCCTACGACCGTCCGCCCGTCGTCGGTCACCCAGGCGCGGCCGCGCCGGTTCACGAACACCCTCAACTCCCCGGTCTCCCGGGCCCTGTTGTGCAGATGCTCGCGCACCGACAGCACGACCCGGCCGGACACCTCGGGCGCGACCTGCTCGGCGGCCGCCACCACGGCGTCCCGCTCCTCCTGCGTGAGCGCGCAGCGCAGCAGCCGGTCCAGCGCGCGGAACAGCTTGCCGGGCGCGGACTTCAGCAGCTTCACCGCCCCCAGCACGTCGTTCTCCGCGAGGAGTTCCTCGACCCGGCTGTCGAACGACCGCGCCCTCAGCTCGCCCCGCGCGACCGCGAACACCTCGGCGGCGTGCGGCCACTTCGGGTACTCGTGCGGGTGCAGCCGCTCGCCGAGCCGCTTCCACTCCTCGCGGTGCGCGGCCACGTCGGCGAGCCTGGCCGGCGACGCGGCGACCACCGAGTCCAGCCCCGCGAGCAGCGCCCGGCGCACCGGACGCGACAGCGACTTGAAGCGGGTCGGCTCCGCGAGCGCCACAGCGCCGTCGGACAGCGCGCAGGCCAGCCGCAGCACATCGGTGACGGTGTCCAGCAGCAGTTCCGAACCGGCCGCCAACCGGGCCTCGTTGACCACCGCGCGGTTCTCCCGGACCGGGATCGCCTCGGGCTGCGGCCCGTCGGCGCACCGCTCGGCCAGCGCCCGCAGATCACGCAGGTGCTCCTCACCGAGCGGAGTCACGCTGCCCGCCAACGCCAGGTACAGGGTGGTGAGTTCACCGGCCAGGTCGCCGCCCGGGTGCAGCACCGTGAGCCGGTCGCCCGCCGCCGCGATCAACTCGTCCTGGGCGGCCAGCATTTCGGCGTACGTGTGCTGGTACCTGCCGTAGGTCGGCAGGTCGAGCAGGTTCACCACGCCGGTCCGCACCTGCTTGAGCGTCGCGGCCGGGGTCTCCTCGTCGCGGAGCGCGTCGGCGACGCACGCCATCCAGAAGTCCACGGTGTCGGGCACACCGGCCGGGAAGTCGATGAAGTAGACGTTGTGCCGGACGTGGTCGCCTACCATCTCGCGGACGGTCCGCAGGGTGCGCGCGGCAATACCGACGACCGTTTCGCCGGACAGCCCCGACAGCCGTTCCAGCAGCTCCGGGGAGAGCTTGAATCCCACGGAGAGCAGCGCGGCGTCGAACTGCCGCGCGACGGTGGCGCCTTCACCCACGGGACCCGTGGGCGTGGGGACGCGGAGCGTGTGCCGGATGACCAGCGGTTCGAGTCGGTCGATCATTCCGGCATCGTCCCAGAACCGAACAAGCGGGCGCATTCGGGTTTCTCGCAGACCATTTCGTGCGGCCTTTCGGGACTCCTCCCCTTGCGGTCCCGGACGTCAGGTCAGCCAGTCGTACGCCCCCTGCGCGCTGAACTCCGCCTGGCCGCCCCGCAGCAGCAGCCCCGCCGTGGCGAACTCGGGGGCGTCGGCCTGCGCGGTCACGTACGGGATCGCGATGCAGCGCATGCCGGCCGCGTGCGCCGCCGCCGCGCCCGGAGCCGCGTCCTCCAGGACGACACAGTCACCCGGAGCCGCCCCGAGCCTGCGGGCCGCCTCCAGGAAGACGTCCGGCGCGGGCTTGCCCCGCGCCACCTCGTCCGCCGAGACCACCGTCCGCAGCACCTCGTCGAGCCCGGTCCCCGTCAGGATCGCCTCGATCGCCTCCGGCGACGAACCCGAGGCCACGGCCATCGGCACCCCTTCGGCCGCCAGCAGCTCCACGAACTTTCGCATCTCCGGATACGTGTGCGTGGCGGCCCGGGCCAGCGCCAGATAACGGCTGTTCGTCTCTGCGAGCAGCTCCTCCACCGGCGCCTTCAGCCCGTGGCGCTCCTTCAGCAGGACAAGGGTCTCCTGGGTGCTGATGCCGACGAAGCGTTCGTGCTGCGCCCATGTGAAGTCCGGGACGCCGTGCTCGGTGAGGGTCTGCCGGGTGGCTTCGTAGTAGTTCGGCTCGCTGTCCACGAGTGTTCCGTCGAGATCGAAGATGACCGAGAGGCCGCCGAGGTTGCTCATGGGTTCAGGATGCCAAGGGTCACTTCCCGGCCGCGCGGCCGACCGCCTCCACCAGCGGCAGCAACCGGTGCGGGACCCGCTCGCGCAACACCATCTCGGTGCGCGTGCGCACCACCCCCGGCAGGCTGATCAGCCGCTGGATCACATCCTCCAGATGACCGTTGTCCCGCGCCACGACGCGGGTGAGCAGATCCCCGCCACCCGTGATCGAGAACGCCTCCACGATCTCCGGTACGGCGGCCAGCGCGTCCCCCACCTCGTCGAGATGCCCCTGCGTGACCTCGATGTGCACGAACGCGAGCACCGGGTGGCCGAGGGCGGCGGGGGAGAGGAAGGGACCCGTACCGGTGATCACGCCGTCCCGCTCCAGCCGGTCGAGCCGTGCCTGGAGGGTGCCCCGGGCGATGCCCAGGAGCCGGGCGTACTCGCGCACGCTGGTGCGCGGCTGCTCCAGGAGCAGTCGCAGGATGCGGGTGTCGAGTTCGTCCACGCTCATGGGATCTGACTGTACCAATGGCTCACTCGCAACGCGCTGCACCAATGGTCCAGTGATACGGAGGTCACTTGAGCCAGCATGCCGGGTGGTGCTGTGATGGGCGGGTCGATGGCGCTGCGGACCTCCGTGGCGCCCTTTTCGTGTGGGTGTGCGCAAGGGGCGGGGAAGCAGTGCTGAAGCGGGTGTTCGTGGCTCCGGACCCGGGGCGGATGCGGCTGCGGTTCGCCGCGCGGGCCGTCCTCGGCATCGGCCTGGCGGTGGTCGTCTGCGGTCTGACCGGACAGTCCCTCGCGGGCGCCGTCACCGGCGGCCTCGCCGCGCTGCTCGCCCTGTTCACCGTCACGGACGCCACAGTGCGGGGACAGGCCGTCACCACCGCGCTCCTGCCCTGCGTGGGCCTCCCGGTACTCGCCGCCGCGGCCGAACTGCACGCCCACCCCGTCGCCCGCGACCTCACCTTCCTCGCCGTGGTCGGCGCGGGCGTCTACGCCCGCCGCTGGGGACCGCGAGGCCACAGCCTCGGTGTGTTCGCGTTCATGACCTTCTTCGTGGCCCAGTTCCTGCACGCGACCACCGCCCAACTGCCCGCGCTCTACGCCGCCGTGGCCCTCTCCGTGCTCACCGCGGCGGCGGTCCGCTTCGGCCTGTGGTGCTACGAACGCCGGCTGCCCCCGCCCGCCGTACCCGCCCCGCCGACCGGCCGCGGGCTGGCCCGGGTGACCACCCGACAGGCCGTCCAGGCGACCGCGGGCGCCGGATTCGCCCTCGTGGTGGGCCAGTTGGTGTCCGGTCAGCGCTGGTACTGGGCCGTCGGCGCCACCTGGTGGATCTTCGTCAACACCGCCTCGCGCGGCGAGACCGTGGTCCGCGGCTTCCGCCGCGTCGTCGGCACGGTCCTCGGCATCGCCCTGGGCCTGCTCGTCGCCGTACCGGTCCACGGCGCCCCCGTCCCCACCGTGATCCTGGTCGCCGCCTGCGTCTTCGCCGTCTTCTACTCGGCCGCCGTCTCCTACACCTGGATGATGCTCTCGGTGACCTTGATGGCAGAGCTGCTCTACGGCCTCCTCGGCGTCCTGAACCCCGGCCTGCTGGCCCTGCGGTTCGCGGAGACCGGCGTCGGCGCGCTCGGCGCCGTACTGGCCGTCCTGCTGGTGCTCCCGGTGACCACCCACACCACCACTAACGCCTGGATCCAGCGAGCCCTGCGCTGCGTCCACACCTGCACCGCCGAGGCCACCGCCCGCCTCGCCGGCTCCGGTCGCGCCGACCCCGCCGAACGCATCACGGAGCTCGAACAACTCCTCGGCCGGGTACGGCTCTCCGTCGCACCCCTCGTGCACCCGCTGAACCCGATGCTCGGCCGCAAACGCCGCGCCCGCCGGGTGTTGGCCCTGCTCGACGACTGCGCCCACGAGATCCGAGGCCTGGCCACGGCGGCCGCCGACCCGCAGGCCTCCCACGACACCCGCCTGACCGCCGCCTGCCGCCGTGTCGAGACTGCCGTCGAGGCGCTCACCGTCGGCGCGGCGTCGCCGCTCACGGCTAGTGCGGGCGAGCCGCCGGTGGACCATCCGGCGCTGGCCCATCTGCACGGGCTGGAACGGGCTCTCTCGGAACTCGCGGAGCCGCTGCGCGCACGGTCCGCCATGTCCCGCTGGAACAGACTCGGCGCTATGGTCTAGACCGCTCATGATCGACTGCTACCGTCACCCCGGACAGCACTGAACCGAGAGGGGACTGCGGTGACAGACGGCGGCAGGCGGCAACGGCGGGCCTTCATCGGGTCGTTCACGGCGGCGGGCGGTCCTGGTGTCGTCGTGGCGGCCGTGGACGCGCACAGCGGTGCGCTGACCGTCCTGAGCAGTGCCGACGGCGTCCCCGACCCCTCGTATCTGGCCCTGGCGTCCGACGGGGACACCCTCTACGCGGTCAGCGAGACGGCCGAGGGCGCGGTGGCCTCGTACCGCGTCAACGGCGGCAAACCCGAGCCGCTCGGCCCGCCCGTGCGGCTCGGCAGCGCGGGACCGACCCACCTGAGCCTGTACGCGGGGCACATCCTGACCGCCGACTACGGCTCCGGCAGTGTCACCGCCGTGCCGGTCCGCCCCGACGGCACCCTGGCGGACCGCCCCTCCGGACAGCTCCGGCACACCGGCTCGGGCCCGCACGAACTTCGCCAGCAGGGTCCGCACGCCCACCAGATCCAGCCCGACCCCAGCGGCCGGTGGGCCGTCGGCATCGACCTCGGCACCGACTCCGTGCTGGTGTGCACGTTGGACGACGGACGCCCCGCACTGCACCGCGAGATCGCCCTCAGACCCGGCTCGGGCCCCCGCCACCTCGCCTTCCACCCCGACGGCGACCGCGCCTACGTCCTCAACGAACTCACCCCGACCGTCACCGTCTGCCACTGGGACGCCGAGCGCGGCGCACTGAAACCGCTGGCCGAGATCCCGGTACTGCCGGGCGCCCCGGCAGGTGACGCCGCCTACCCCTCCGGCATCGTGGCCTCAACGGACGGCCGCTTCGTCTGGACGGCGACCCGCGGCGAGGACGTACTGTCCGTGCTCGCCGTCGAGGGGGACGGGCTGCGCCTGGTCGGGACGGTGCCCTGCGGGGGACATTGGCCGCGCGCCCTCGCCGAGTCCGGCGGCTGCTTGTACGTGGCCAATGAGCGGTCCGGAGACGTGTCCTGGTTCGCCGTCGACCCCGCCACCGGCGTCCCGCGTCGCGGCGGCTCGATCGACGTGACCGCCGCGTCCTGTGTGGTGTTCGACTGACTCCACCGCTGTGACCACGGCATGCCGAAGGGCCCACTCCCGCGTGAGGAGGGGCCCTTTCGGCGCTACGGCGTTACACGTGCCAGGTCAGGGCGAGCGAACTCGGACCTGATCGGGTCAGCGGACCGGTGCACCCTGCGGCTGGGGCGGGGCGATACCCAGCGCCGTCGTGTACTTGGAGAGCGCGAGCTTGCCGATCGCCGGGTACGGACCGAGCGCCTCGGCGGCCGAACAGCCGGCCTCGGCAGCCGCGGCCTGGAGCAGACCCGGGTCGATCTCGGGGCCGATCAGGTAGGGCGCCAGCGCCAGTTGCTGCGAGCCGGATCCGCGCAGCTGTTCCGCGATGGCCGCGATCGAACCCTCCTGGTCCAGCGCCGCCGCCATCACCGGCACGGCGAGCCGCGCGGCGAGCAGCATGCCGGTGATACCGGCCGCCTGCACGGCCTCCTCGCCGCCCACGGACGCGAGGATGATGCCGTCCGCGGCGGTCGCCACGGTGAACAGCCGGGCCCGGTCGGCGCGGGCCAGCCCGGCCTCGGAGAGCCGTACGTGCAGCGCCTCTGCGAGCAGCGGGTGCGGGCCGAGCGAATCGGTCAGGTCGGCCGCGACCCGGCTGTCCATGACGGCCTGGCGGACCTGACGCAGCAGCGCGCTGTCCGGACCGGCGAGCAGCGGCACGACGACGGCCACGGGACCGTCGGGCTCCTTGACATCGGCACCGGCGGCCTTGGCCTGCTCGAAGCGGGCGGTGCGCTCCTCGGCGGCGTGCGCGAGCACGGACGTCAACGTGGGGAACTCGGCATCGTCCCCGTCGAGGTAACCGATGCGCCCGTCCAGACCGGGCAGCTCGGAGCGCGCGATGCTCACGACCTCCTCGGCGAGACTGCGCGTGGCGGCGCTGGGCGTGCCCGGCACGGCGAGCACCAGCGCGGGCGCGCCCTCGGGAGCCGCCAGCGGCTCGGGTCGGCGGTGCCGCCCGGGCTGGCGAGGTCGCGGCATTCGTACTGGCAGGCCGGACGCGGGCCCAGTGGGGGAGCTCATGGCGAGGCATGTTACTGGCTTCTTGGGCTCCCCTGTTCGGGGAGGGTGCAGGTGAGCGGTATCCGTCCTGTTTTGTCTGATGAGTTACGTACGGATCAGAAGTGATCACCTCGGCCCGCCGTGCTCACCACGTGCACCATCACGCCGTCGGCCGGCAGGGTGAGCGCGCCCGCCGCGAGGTCGCGCGCGATCCGCACGGCACCGTCCAGCGGATCGCCCACCGCCGCGACCGGTCGCGCGTGCGGCAGCCGTTTCGCCAACTCCTCGCGCACGGGTACGAGGAGGGGGTCGCCCATCCTGAACAGGCCACCGGTGAGGGCGACCTGGGGCTCGCCGGCCGGCGGACAGACCGCGGAGGCCGACTCGGCCATGTGCCGGGCCGCGGCACGCAGAATTCCCGCCGCCACCGGGTCGTCCGGGGCGCACTCGGCGACACGGGGCGCGAAGGAGGCCAGTACGGCGGGACGGTCCGGCCGTGGATACAGCTTGCCGGGCAGGCCGGACATCGGCCCGAACCGCTCCTCCGCGCAGGCCAGCAGAGGCCCCGACCCGCCGTCCCGCCCGTCGTACGCCCGCAGCGCAGCCTCCAGCCCGGCCCGGCCGATCCACGCCCCGCCGCCGCAGTCGCCCAGCAGATGTCCCCAGCCGTCGGCCCGCCGCCAGCCGGTGAGGTCGGTGCCGATCGCGATGAGTCCCGTACCGGCCGCGACCACGGCACCGGGCCGTATCCCGAGGGCACCGACATAGGCGGTGACGGCATCGGCGACGAGCGCGACGGTCCGCACCCCGAACTCCCGCGCCAGCGCCCCCGGCAACTCGTCCCGCAACCCGTCCCCGAGGGTGGCGAGCCCGGTGGCCCCGATCACCGCCGTACCCCACTCGGAGCGCCCGGCATCACCGGCCAACTCCTGCACCATGGGCACCAACTGCTCCATGAAATGCCCGGCGTCGATCCCCCGCACACCGGTCCGCACGGGCTCCCCTGACGCGAGCGGCACGGACACGGGACACCCGACTTCCCCCACCACGACCCGCAGTCCGGAACCTCCGGAGTCCACGGCGAGAAACCGGACCCGGGCGTCCTGCGCGGGAGGCACGGCAGAGGGATCCCCCTCGTGGAGCCCACCCGACGAACTCCCGGCCGCAGCGCCCGGTTCTCCGAAGGACACCGGTCCACCCGAAGTCCGCTCGGCACCGCCTCTGGCCTCGGCGGGACCGCCGAGGGAACTCGGTCCGTCCGGCGCTCCCGGCGTTTCCGCCGCCCCGTTGGGACCGTCGTCCCCCGGACCCGTCACGGCAGGCGCCAGTCCACCGGTTGTCCTCCCTGGCGGACCAGCAGGTCGTTGGCGCGGCTGAAGGGGCGGGAGCCGAAGAAGCCGCGGTCGGCCGACATCGGGGACGGGTGGGAGGACTCCACCGAGGGCAGGTCGCCGAGGAGGGGGCGCAGGTTGCGGGCGTCGCGGCCCCACAGGATGGACACCAGCGGCTTGCCGCGCGCGGCCAGAGCCCGTATCGCCTGCTCGGTGACCTCCTCCCAGCCCTTGCCGCGATGCGCGGCGGGACTGCGCGGGGCGGTGGTCAGCGCCCTGTTGAGCAGCAGCACCCCCTGCTGACTCCACGGCGTCAGATCACCGTTGGACGGCTGGGGCAGCCCCAGGTCCGTGTTGAGCTCGCGGTAGATGTTGAGCAGGCTCGGTGGCAGCGGACGTACGTCGGGGGCCACCGAGAAGGACAGCCCCACGGCGTGCCCCGGGGTCGGATACGGATCCTGTCCGACGATCAGGACGCGAACGTCGTCGAAGGGCTGCTGGAAGGCCCGCAGGACATTCGGCCCGGCCGGCAGGTACGTGCGCCCGGCGGCGATCTCCGCGCGCAGGAAGTCCCCCATTTCGGCGACGCGTCCGGCCACGGGTTCCAGAGCTTTCGCCCAGCCCGGTTCGACAATCTCATGCAACGGTCGTGGTGCCACGGGCGTCACCCTACTGCCGCACACGGCTCGACGATCAACCGGTGCTCCGAGCCCGACCGAGAACGACCGGACTGTGGGCCCGCGTGAACGGAGCCTCCCCATAAGGCAGTTGCCCGCACGGCGGTTCCGGCACCCGGGACCGACACCGACGCGTGCGGGGGAGTTCCCGTCCTCATGCGATCACCGCGGCGCGCACGCACAGCACATCGGGGAGATGGGACGCCAACTGCCGCCAGCTGTCCCCGTCGTCGTCCGACGCGTACACCTCGCCGTTGCGATTTCCGAAGTACACGCCCGCCGGGTCCGCGCCGTCCGTGCACATCGCGTCGCGCAGCACCGTGCCGTAGTGGTCCTCGGCCGGCAGCCCCGCCGACAACGCCTCCCAGCTTCTGCCCGCGTCGGCCGTACGGAAGACCCGGCACCGGTGCCCGGCGGGCACCCGGTCCGCGTCCGCGTTGATCGGGAACACATAGGCGGTGTCGCCGCGATGGGGATGGGCCACCGCCGCGAAGCCGAACGTGGACGGCAGCCCCTCGCCGATGTCCGTCCAGTGCGCGCCCGCGTCGTCGCTGCGGTACACCCCCCAGTGGTTCTGCAGATACAGCCGGTCCGGGGTCGCCGCGTCCTGCGCGATCTTGTGCACGCACTGGCCGAACTCCGGGTTCGGATCCGGCAGGAACACCGCGGAGACACCGGAGTTGGACGGCTCCCAGCTCGCGCCCCCGTCCCGTGTGCGGAACACCCCGGCCGTGGAGACGGCGACCGTCACGGCCTTCGGGTCGCGCTTGTCGGTGAGGACGGTGTGCAGCCCCTCTCCGCCGCCGCCCGGCACCCAGCGCGAGCGGGTGGGGTGGTCCCAGAGGGGCCGGACGAGGTCGAAGCTCTCGCCGCGGTCCTCGGAGCGGTACAACGCGGCCGGTTCCGTACCCGCGTACACCACCTCGGGTTCTGCCGCGGCCGGGTGCAGCTGCCACACCCGCTCCAGTGAAGCCCCCGTGTCCTTGGGGAACTTGACGGCCGGCCGCTCCGGCTCGACCCATGTACGCCCGAGGTCGTCGGAGTGGAACACGGACGGACCCCAGTGGGCGCTGTCACCACCGGCCAGCAGTCTCGGTGTGTGGCCCCGTGTATCCACGGCGACCGAATACAGCGCCTGCGCGTTGAAGTACGGACTCTCGTCGAACTCCCAGACTCCACCCCGCCTGCGCCCGATGAACAGGCCTTTTCGCGTGCCCACCGCGAGCAGCACCTCGGTCATGACGATCACCTCCACCGCGATTTTGGCCATTTCGCCCTCTCACCCGTCAGTCTGCACCCCACCACTGACAGTCACCCCTGGAACGGACGTCACCGCAGGTCAGAGCACCGATCCGGGTCCGAAGGGCAGCTCCCGGGGACGCCTCTCGCGAAAAGCCCGCGAACACCTCGTCAGCCATGGGACCGTCGAGTCCGGGGTATTCGTCGTGAGCATCGAGGAGGCGTCTCCCGTATGGGAGGGCGGTTCGGCATGTCAGTGCGTTCATGAGGAGGATGCCTTCGATGGCGTTCCGAGGTCCGAAGGTGTGGCTGTGGCGGTGGCGGCGCAATCCGCTCAAGCGCCGTGCCGATGCGGTGGAGTCGTGGATCGTGCTCGGTGCTTGGCTGATCACCGTCCTGGCAGGCGTGCTGGCCGGTCTGACGGCGACCCGGTCCGTCGAACACGAACTGGCCCAGGAACGTGTCGAATGGAAACCGGTGGTGGCGCTGGTGACCCAGGACGCGCCCGGCCCCTCCCCGGCCAACTCCGGCAGAACGAACACCGAGCTCGTGTGGGCGAAGGTCCGCTGGACGGCTGTGGACGGCTCCTCGCACACCGGCCAGATCCGCGTTCCCTCCGGTAGTGGCATCGGCACTCCGGTGACCATCTGGACCGACCCGCAGGGCCATCTGGTCACCAAGCCCGCCACCGCGTCCCAGGCGCAGTTGCGGGCCGCGCTGATCGGCACCCTGCTGGGAATGGGCGCGGCGGCCGTCCCCTTCATCGGCGCGCGTGCCCTCCGGATCCGGCTGGAACGCCGGCGCATGGACCAGTGGGACGAGGAGTGGGCACGCTTCGGCCCGCTGTGGAGCCGTAAGACGGGCTGAGCAGGACGGGCCGCCCGCCCGGCACGGCATGAGCGCCCCTGGCACGAAATTCGACGCAGGGGCCCTCGTCATGCCCGGCCCCCCTCCCCACCCGCCATCACCTCACGGCACATCCCCAACAACCGCTCGTCCTCCGGGACGTCCTGACTCCCGTGCCCGCCGGCCCGCGCCAAATGCCGTCGCGGAGCGGCGAGTTCCGCCTCCACCAGGTCATGCAGGGATGCCCCGGCGGCCCCCATGCCGACCAGGCACGCGGCGACAGCGCCCCGCACCCGCGGATGCCCGCTCCAAGCCGACCGCAGCACCGGAAGCACCCTCTCCGCATCCCCGGTCACCCGCCACAGCGCCCGCGCACCCGCGACCCGCTCCTCCACGCACTCCGCCTCCATCATCCGCGCGAGCCCGTCCGACGCGACCCGCGCGGACACTCCCACCCGCGCCAGCACATCCGCCGCCACCCGGCGCCGCTGCCCGTCCGAACTCGCCAACTCCCGCAACAGGGAAGGCAGTACGGCCGACGCATCCCCCTCGACCGACCACAACGCACCCGCCGCGGCACCCGCACACTCGGACTCCAACAGCTCCCGCAGCACCGGTACGACACCCTCCGCCGCGACCCCGAACACGTCGAGTGCCCGGACCGCCGACTCCACGACCCGCTGCCTGGACCGCACCCCGTCCGGCATCCCGCGCAACAGCCGCAGCACCTCCGGCACGGCCTCCCGGTCGCCGAGCGCGCGCAGCGCGGACAGCAGCGGTACGGCGCGGTCGGACGTCTCCGGGGAGCCGAGGGGCACACGGCCGAGCCGGTGCCGCAACGCCGGGGCGAGCGGTGCGGCGGAACGGCCCAGGTGGACGATCACCCGTCCCAGGCCGTCGGGTACGACGGGCCGCGCGAGCACCTCGGCCAGCACCGGCGCCGCCCGTGGATCGCCGCTGCGGGCAAGGGCCTTGAGCGCGCCGCCCAGGACCGGCGCCCCACGCTCCCAGCTCTGCGTCCACAGGTCGGGGTGCGCGATCACCAGCGCGTGCAGGTGATCGGCGGCCGGCGCGGCCAGGTGGAAGAGTTCCCCCAGGACCGACGACCCGGCATCGCGCAACCGGTCGGCCTCCGTGTCCAGTTGCTCACCGACCAGCGCGACGAGTGCCGAATGGTCGGCCCGCCACTCGCGAAACAGTCCGGCCGACATCCACACCCCGTTGCACCGGTCGGTGGGGTCCGGTGCAGTCAACTGCCCTTCCAGCAGGGCGATCCGATCGGCCACCCGCCCGCCGAGCGCGGTGTGCAGCGTGCGCACCAGTTGGGCGCCCTCCTCGTCCGAGGGGCGCAGCCGCCGTAACCGCCCGGCGATCGTGTCCGGGCAGTCGATGTTGTCCCGCGCGCGGTAGTCCGACCGACGCCGCTCGGACCGCTCCCCGAGCAGGCCGACGACCGTCGGGACCAGGTCGGCGGGGAGCAGATCCGGTGCGCAGCCCGCGAGTTGACCGAGCGCGGCGAGCCGTAGCCCGGGGTCGTACGGTGGAGTGCCGAGTGCCAGCAGGGTGTCCAGCGCCTCGGTGGCGTGGGCCGGACAGCGTCGTACGAACAGGCCGAGGCTCTCGACGAGGGCGAGCAGAACCCGGTCGTCGCGCTCGACCGTGATCCGCTGCCGCAACAGGTCCAGCACGCGCGCGGGTTGATCGAGGAACCGGACCAGCCCCTCGGCCGCGGCCCGGCGCACACCGGGGTCCCGGTCGCCGGCGAGCACGACGAAGTCCTCGACCCCCGTCCGTAAGGCGGCCTCCGCCGACCCGCGCCCCCGCCCGACGCTGACCAGAAGCTCCACCAGCTCGCCCCGCTCCGCGACCCCCTCCTCAGTGGCCAGCGCGAGCAGAAACGGAACGCAGGCGAGTGTCGAGTCGTACACCCTCCCCTCGTGGTGCGCCGCGCCGTACATCCCGTCGAGGGCGCTCGCCCGCTCGACGGGGTCCGCGGAGGCCAGTCCCCTGAGCAGTCCGGGCACGTCCTCCGCACTGCCGTACGCATGGCGCAGCGAGGCCCAGTCGACCTCGTCGATCCCCGTGAACACGTTGCCCTCCCCAGACGAAGTGCCAACTGATCGCGAGTCTGCACCACGCCACTGACAACGAAGCGGAATCGGGAGGTGACCGAGGGTCAGTCCCCGTCGGGCAGGGCGCGGGAGAGGATCGCGCCGAGGTCGGCGGAGTCGGGGAGTGTGCCGAAGGCGTGCCCCCAGTCGCCGCCCAGCCGGGTCGCGCAGAAGGCGTCGGCGACGGCCGGCGGGGCGTGTCGTATCAGGAGAGACGCCTGGAGGGTGAGCGCCATCTGTTCGACGAGGCGCCGCGCGCCCGTCTCCGTCGCCTCACTCAACGTGCTCTTCAACCGGCTCACCGCCGCGTCCAGTCGGGCGTCCGCGCCCTGCGCCAGGGCGAGTTCGGCGAACAGGGCCTCCGCCGGGCCGGGGTCCCGGCTCAACGCCCTCAGTACGTCAAGGGCGTTGACGTTCCCCGAGCCCTCCCAGATGGAGAGGAGAGGCGCCTCGCGGTAATGGCGGGGCATGCCCGAGTCCTCGACGTAGCCGTTGCCGCCGAGGCACTCCAGAGTCTCCGCCGTGAAGGCCGGGCCGCGCTTGGTGACCCAGTACTTGCCCACGGCGGTGGCGATCCGGCGGAACGCGGACTCGGCGTCGTCCCCGCGCACCGCACGGTCGGCGGCGCCCGCCAGCCGCAGGGTGAGGGTGGTCGCGGCCTCGGACTCCAGCGCCAGATCGGCCAACACGTTGCGCATCAGCGGCTGTTCGAGCAGGCGCGCGCCGAACGCGCCGCGGTGGCGCACATGGTGGCCCGCCTCGACGAGCGTCTTGCGCATCAGCGTCGCCGACATCATCACGCAGTCCAGACGGGTGCAGTTGACCATCTCGATGATGGTCTTGACGCCGCGCCCCTCGGGTCCGACCAGCCACGCCACGGTCCCGTCGAACTCGGGCTCCGAGGACGCGTTGGACCGGTTGCCCAGCTTGTCCTTCAGCCGCTGGATGCGGAACACGTTGCGGCTGCCGTCGGGCAGAACGCGGGGCACCAGGAAGCACGACAGCCCGCCCGGAGCCTGAGCCAGCACGAGGAACACGTCGCACATCGGCGCCGACGTGAACCACTTGTGCCCGCGCAGCGTGTACACCCCGGGTTCGGCGGTGGGGGTGGCCGCCGTGGTGTTCGTGCGGACGTCCGAGCCGCCCTGTTTCTCCGTCATCCCCATCCCGGCCAGCAGTCCGCGCTTCCCGGTCGGGACGCGCAGGCCCGGTTCGTACACGCGGCTGGTGAGCAACGGTTCGTAGACCGCGGCCAGTTCGGGCTGGGCGCGCAGCGCGGGAACGGCGGCGTACGTCATCGACGTCGGACATCCGTGCCCGGCCTCGGTGTGTCCCCACACCAACCCGCCTGCCGTACGGGCCACATGGGCACCCGGGCGCTCGTCCGCCCAGGGCGCACCGGCCAGTCCCTCGGCGACGGCGACGCCCATCAGCCGGTGCCAGCTCGGGTGAAACTCGACCTCGTCGATCCGGCTGCCGTACCGGTCGTGCGTGCGCAGCTCCGGTTCGTGCCGGTTCGCCTGCTCACCCCACTCCTGCGCCTCCGCACTGCCCGCCGCCCGGCCGAGCCGCCGTACGTCCTCCTCGGCCCAGCCGGCGCCCTCCCGGCGCAGCCCCTCGAGCAGGGCCGTGTCCTCGGAGGCGTCGTACGGGGTCAGGGGCGGGGGCTGGTTGGTGACGTCGTGCGTGGCGTTCCGGGGCTGCGGCGGTGTGTGCGCGAGTGTCTGGGCCATGCGGGAAGTGTTGCACTATCTCTGCGGTCGCAGCAATGATGTAACACCGGGATCGGTGCGTAGAGTGCGAGGCCATGCGGATGGACGAGTGGGAAGGGCCTGGTGAGGTGGATCTGCGCCCGTTGTCCGCGCGTTCCGTCGTGCTCAGTCTGCTGCTGGGCACGCATCCGCCCGAGCTGCCCGTACGGGATCTGCTGCGGGCCGTAGAGCCGCTCGGCGTGGCCGGCTCCACCCTGCGGGCCGCGCTCAGCCGGATGGCCGCGGCCGGAGATCTGCGGAGTACGGACGCCGTCTACCGGCTCAGCGACCGGCTGCTGGAACGCCAGCGCCGCCAGGACGCCGCCGTACACCCCGAGACCCGCCCCTGGGACGGCGACTGGGAGATGACCGTCGTCACCGCGACCGGCCGCGGCCCCGCCGAACGCGCCGAGCTGCGCGGCAGGTTGACCGCACTGCGGCTCGCGGAACTCCGGGAGGGAGTCTGGCTCCGCCCGGCCAATCTGCTACGACCCCGACCGGACGAACTCGGTGCGGTCGCCCGGCACTTCATCACCCGCCCGGAGGAGTCCGCCCGCCAACTGGCAGGGAACCTTTGGTCACTTGAGGCGTGGGCGAAAACGGCCGGGGCGCTGCTCGCTCGGATCGAGGCCACCGCCGACCGTCCGGCCGACCGCTTCACCGTACTCGCAGCCGTCGTACGCCACTTGCTCGCCGACCCGGTCCTGCCCCCCGAACTCCTGCCCGCCGACTGGCCGGGCCCCGCCCTGCGCGCCGAATACACCGGTCGCCGACGGGAGTTGATCGCGGCCGTGCTGGGAAACCCGGGATGAACCGGGGAACCCGGCACGGCCGCCCTCACCGCGGTGTGCTCACTTGTAGGTGATGTCCGAGGCCGCGTACTTGCAGTAAGTGCCGTCCGCGCCCGTGCCGTTGGTCGTCGGCTCCGCGCCCGTGTTGTTCCCGATGTACTTCTGGCAGGGGATCATCTTCTTGCTGGTGTCCCCGACGATCGTGATGGCCTTCAGGGTCGCGCTGTCACCGTAGTTGGTGTTGATGCCGACGATCCGGCTGCCCTTGTAGGTCGCCTCGATGGTGTTGAGGTTGATCGTGCGCTTGTACTGCGTCTTGCAGTTGCCGCACGAGCGGACGAACGTACCGAAGGTCTGCGCCGCGAAGTTGGAGACGTTCAGCGTGCCGGCGCCGTTGAACTGGAAGACCTTGTCGCTGGCCTCCTTCGCTCCGCCGCCGTTGACGGTGTAGACGTTGGACGACGAGGAGCCGAGGAAGGTCGCCGCGTCCTCGCCGACGTCCTCCCACCAGACGTTCTGCAGCGTGCAACTGCCCAGGCAGTGGATGCCGTCGGCGGCGGGGGAGCCGATGATGACGTTCTTGACGACGGCACCGGGGGCCAATTCCAGGATGGGTCCCTGGTCCTCGTCCTGGCTGCCCGTGCCCAGGTCGCCGCTGCCGTACAGGCGCAGCATCCCGTAGTCCTTGGTGCCCGAGACCGGGATGGTCGAGGTGACGGCCTGGCTGCCGCTCGCGGTGGGCCAGGTGGCGGCACTGGCCGGCGAGAGGGCGCCGGATGCCATGATCATGCCAAGAGAAAGTCCGAAGGCCGTCGCCGCGCCGGTGAGTACGCGTGGCCGTAGGGAAGAAGTCATGTCCCGATTCCTTCTCCGAGGTGGGGGAGTGGTCAGAGCTTTCCGGTGCCCGCGCCCGCGGTCACCGAGGCGACGACGGTGGAGGCGGGCTCGGCGGTGTAGCTGTAGGGCGGGCTGGTGAACGTGCCGACCTGCGAGATCTCGGTGGCGGCTCCGCCGAGGTCGTTGCCGCTGAGGTTGGCGAAGCCGTCCGCGTCGCTGTCCCGGTTCGTCGTGACGGCGACCTCCGTGTCGCGGAAGACGTTGTTCTGGACGAGCATCTGGGCACCCATGCGTGAGTGCACGGCGGTCTCGGCGCCGACGACGTAGTTGTCGTAGAAGTGCCCGGTGCCGAAACGCAGGCTGGGGATACGGGAGTTGACCTGGTCGAACCAGTTGTGGTGGTACGTCACCCGCAGATGCCCGGTGTCCTCGCTCGCGTTGTTGTCGCTGTGGCCGACGAGCGAGCCCTTGTAGTGGTTCTTGAAGGTGTTCCAGGAGACGGTGACGTAGTCGGACGCGTGGCTGATGTCGACCAGGCCGTCGTAGTAGTCCTTGCCGTGGTCGAGGTCGGACGAGAAGGCGTTGTGGTCGATCCACACCTTCGTCGACGCCTGCACGGTGATGCCGTCGGCGGGCGCGACCGGCTTGCTGATGTTCAGGTTGCGGACGACGACGTTCGTGACCTTCTTCAGGCGGAGCCCGCCGCCGGTGAATCCGGACGCCGAACCGACGCCCAGGACCGTCGTGTTGGACCCGATGTCGACCTGACCGCTCAGCGGGATCAGGCCGTTGACCTTCACCACCTTCGAAGTGCTGCCGGTGACCGCCGACTTGAAGGCATCCAGCGTCGACACCGTGACCGCCGATGCGCTGCCGCCGCCGGTCGTCCCGGCGCCGAATCCCACCAAAGAGGCGTCGGCCGCGGAGGCGGACTGGGGGAGCCCGAGCGTGGCGACGGCGGCGGCGAGAGCGACCGCCGTCAGAGCTGATCTTCGAGTACGCATGCGGGTGCGTCCCTTCGAGAGGGCATGGGTGATCGGATACGTGAACGATGTATGCCATGAAGGACCGCGCGGTCACACTTCTGAACGGAACGTAGGGTGCAAGCGCTTTCTAGTCAACGCTCCGCGCGAAACTATTCGGAGCGTGGGAGCGCTTCCATGGGACTCATGTCCATGCCACGATGCCGATGGTTCCCCACCCGAACGACGCCGCACGAGCCGTACGAGCCGCGATCAGGAAGGGACGATGACGTGCGCCCCACAGCCGCCGACAACACCCTCAAGTCCGTCCGGAAGAAGCCGCGTTCGGTACTCGTCGCCCTCTTCGGAGCGCTGGTGCCGTTGCTCGCGGCCCTGACCCTCCTGGCGCCCCCGGCCGCCGCCCGCACCGAGGCCGTCCCCACCGCGACCCTCACCGAGGTCACCGGCTTCGGCACCAACCCCAGCAACCTCCAGATGTACGTGTACGTCCCGGCAGCCGTCACCGCCCACCCGGCGGTCGTGGTGGCGGTGCACTACTGCGGGGGATCGGGCCCGGCGATGTACTCCGGCACCGAATACGCCTCGCTGGCCGACCAGTTGGGCTTCATCGTCGTCTACCCGTCGGTCACCCGGGCCAGCAAGTGCTTCGACGTCTCCTCGCCCCAGGCCCTGCACCGCGACGGCGGCAGCGACCCGGTCGGCATCAAGTCCATGGTCGACTGGGTGAAGAGCGCCTACTCCGCCGACCCGGGCCGCGTCTTCGCCCTGGGCATCTCCTCCGGCGCGATGATGACGAACGTCCTGCTCGGCGACTACCCCGACGTGTTCGCGGCCGGCGCCGCCTTCGCCGGCGTGCCGTTCGGCTGCTTCGCCACCACCGACGGCTCCGAATGGAACACCGCCTGCGCCAACGGCACCGTCACCCGCACCCCGCAGGAATGGGGGGACCTGGTACGCGGCGCCGACCCCGGCTACACCGGCCCCCGCCCCCGGATGCAGCTCTGGCACGGCACCGCCGACGAGACGCTGCGCTACCCCAACTTCGGCGAGGAGATCAAACAGTGGACGAACGTGCTGGGTGCCGGCCAGACCCCGGCCGCGACCGACTCCCCGGCCACCGGCTGGACCCGCACCCGCTACGGCGCCATCGGTGACCGGCCCCCCGTCGAGGCGATCAGCCTCCAGGGCGTCACCCACAACCTCTACACCTACGGAATGGGCGCCCGCGTCCTCACCTTCTTCGGCCTCTCCGGCGCCGGCACCACGCCCCCGCCCCCGACCGGCCCCTGCAAGGTGACGGTCACGACCAGCGCCTGGAACACCGGCCTCACCGCCTCCGTGACGATCACCAACACGGGCACGAGCACGCTCGACGGCTGGCAACTCGGCTTCACCCTGCCCACCGGTCAGACCGTCACCAACGGCTGGGGCGCCACCTACACACCGGCCTCCGGCGCGGTGACGGCCACCAACGTGTCGTACGACGGCACGATCGCCCCGAACGCGAGCGTGACCATCGGCTACCAGGCGAACCACACCGGCAACAGCGCCGCACCCACCGCCTACACGCTCAACGGGACCGCCTGCACGGTCGGTTGACCCGCACCCCGTGCCTCAAGCCCCCAACTCCTTCCCGAGGAAGGTGGATTCCGTGCACCCCACGAGACGGACCGCGATCGTCGCCACGACCTCGGCGCTGTCGGCCCTGCCAGCCCTCGCGGCCCCCAACTCCGCGCACGCAGAAGAAAGTGCGACACGCCCCGGCTCCCACTGGGTGAACACCTGGACGGCGATGCCCCAGCTCACCGAGCCCGGCAACCTGCCGCCCGCGCCCTTCACCGGGCCCAGGTCCGTCCTGGTCGACACCACCCTGCGACAGACCCTCCGCGTCACCACCGGAGGCCGGACACTTCGCCTGCGCTTCTCCAACGCCTACGGCGACACCCCGCTGCCGCTCACCGCTGTGACGGTGGCGCTCCCGCTCGACGGCAGGGCGGGTGCGAGCGCGATCGTGCCCGGCAGTGGCAGACCGGTCACCTTCGCCGGTCGTGGCTCGGCGACCGTCCCGGTCGGTGCCCAACTGGTCTCGGATCCAGTGGACTTGGACCTGGCCGCCGCATCCGTCCTGACCGTGACGGCCTATCTGGAGACGGGTCAGCCCTCACTCGCGCTCACCTCGCACCCGGGCTCGCGCACGACGTCGTACCTCCAGCTCGGAGACCACACACGGGACGAGGACCTGCCCGGTGCGACCCCGGTCGACCACTGGTATCTGCTGAGCGACATCGAGGTGCTGGCCCCGCGCACCACCACGGCCGTGGCGATCCTGGGCGACTCGCTCACCGACGGCCGCGGCTCCACGACCAACGCCAACGACCGCTGGCCCGACCAGCTCTACGACCGCCTCCGGGCCCACTTCGCGACCGCCGCCGTGGCGATCCTGAACCAGGCGGCGGGCGGAAACCGGGTTCTCAACGACGGCCTCGGCCCCAACGTCCTCGCCCGCCTGGACCGGGACGTCCTCTCGCGCAGCGGGGTCACCCGCCTCATCGTCTTCGAGGGCGTCAACGACCTCGGCACCGCGGACGCGACCCCCGCCGCCCAACGCCGTTTGACCGAGGACCTGTTGGCGGCCTACGACCAGATCGTGGTCCGCGCCCATGCCCAGGGCATCCGTGTCTACGGCGCGACCCTGCTCCCCTTCGGCGGCAACAGCTACGACGACCCGGCGGGCGAACGCGAACTCTCCCGCCGGGCCGTCAACACCTGGATCCGGACGGGCGGCCACTTCGACGCGGTCCTCGACTTCGACCGTGCCGTACGTGATCCGGCCGACCCGCGCCGCCTGTTGGAGTCCCTCCAAGTGGGCGACTGGCTGCACCTCAATCCGACGGGATACGGCGTGCTGGCCGCGACGGTCCCCACCGGACTGCTGCGCTAAGCGCTTCGCTGGATGTGCGTTAGAGGTCGGTTTTCGGCCGCAGCGCCGTCGTGGCTGGTCGCGCAGTTCCCCGCGCCCCTTTGGGGCGCTGCCGAACCGCAGTCGACTTCACCAGGTCCGCTTAGACGACAGGCTCCTTCGCGGCGGCAGGGGCCGCGGCCGAACTGCCCTTCACTGGAAGGTGGTTGAAGACCAGGTTCAGCGCGATCGCCGTCAGGCAGCCCGCGCTGATGCCGCTGTTCATCACCGTCTGGAACCAGTCGGGGAACTGCGCGTACACCGTCGGCACACCGACCGGCAGCATGCCCACGGCCACCGAGACGGCGACGACGGTGAGGTTGTGGTTGTCCTTGAAGCCGACCTGGGTCAGGGTGCGGATGCCGCTCGCGGCGACCGTGCCGAACATGACCAGGCCCGCGCCGCCGAGCACCGGCGCCGGTATGGCCGCGACGATCGCGCCCAGCTTGGGCAGCAGACCGAGGACGACGAGGATGCCGCCGGCGACGGCGACGACCCAGCGGCTGCGGACCCGGGTCATGCCGACGAGGCCGACGTTCTGGGCGTACGCCGTGTACGGGAAGGTGTTGAAGACGCCGCCGAGGACGGTGGAGAGACCGTCGGCGCGCAGGCCGTCCGCGAGGGAGCGAGGCTCGATCCTGCGGTCGGTCATCTCGCCCACGGCGATCAGGTCACCGGTCGTCTCGGTCATCGTCACCAGCGCCACCACCAGCATCGACACGATCGCCGAGGCGTGGAAGGCGGGCGTACCGAAGTGGAACGGCGTGCTGATGCCGACCCAGTCGGCGTCCCCGACCCCGCTGAAGTCCGTGAACCCGAACACCACCGCGGCCACCAGCCCCACGGCCATGCCGATCAGCACCGCGATCCGGCTCAGGAACGCGGGCGCGAACCGCTGCACACCCAGCACGACCACGAGGACGAAGGCCGCGAGAGCGAGGTTCTTCGGCTCACCGAAATCCTTCGAACCCTGGCCGCCCGCCGCCCAGTTGCCCGCCGCGGGCAGCAGCGACAGGCCGATGATCAGGATCACCGTGCCGGTCACGAGCGGCGGGAAGAAGCGCAGCAGCTTGCCGAACACCGGCGCCAGGAGCGCGATGGCGAGCCCCGCGACGATCACGGAGCCGTAGATCGCGGGCAGTCCGCCGCCCGTCGTGCCGATCAGCACCATCGGCGACACGGCTGCGAACGTGCAGCCCTGCATGATCGGCAGCCGCACCCCGAACCGCCAGAAGCCGATGCACTGGATGAGCGTCGCGATACCGCACACCAGCAGGTCGGCGGTGATCAGATATGCCAGATCGGCGGCCGACAGCTTCATCGCCCCGCCGACGATCAGCGGAACCGCCACCGCGCCCGCGTACATCGCGAGCACGTGCTGCAGCCCGAAGGCGGCCAACTGCCGTACGGGTGGGACCTCGTCGACGGGATGCACGGGTGTGGTCGTTGCCATGGGCACTCCTGAGCGGCGGAGGAGGAGGGGGATGGGGGATGGGGGGAGAAACATGCGGACAGCACGAGACCGTAAGCGCCTTGAACAGTTTGTTGATTTCTGGGTTGTTGCCGCCGTGTGTCATGCCCATCCGTTATGCGCGCGACGCACGCACCGCCTCCAGAAGGGCGTCCCAGCCAGGCAGTTTGACCACACCGCCCCGTCCGAGCGAGGCTCCCAGCTCGGCCTCGGCCCGCTCGATGGCCTCCCATCCGGCCCACTCGACCGGCCCGATCCCCTCGGCGCGCAGCGCGGCGAGCGGGTCGTCGCGTGCCTCCTGTTGCACGAGCGAGGAGGCGTCCTCCAGAAGCGACGTCACCGTCTCCTTGGCATCCGGGCGGTTTGTGCCGATGACGCCCGTCGGACCCCGCTTGATCCAGCCGGCCACGTACTCGCCTGGTACGGTCCTCCCCTCGCACAGGACGCGGCCCGCCCGGTGCGGCACGACGCCGAGCTCGGCGTCGAACGGCAGCCCGTCCAGCGGCACCCCGCGATAGCCCACCGAGCGCAGCACCAACTGCGCCTCGATGTCCTCCGGTCGACCCGTGCCGCGCACCCCGCCGTGCCCGTCGGGCGCGGTCCGTTCGAAGCGCACCGCGCCCACCCGCCCCGCGTCGGCGAGGAGTTCGACGGGACGGAGGAAGAAGCGGAGGTGGATACGGCGTGCGGCGCCCGAGGGGGGCAGGGTCGCCCAACCGCGCAGTGTCTCCACGTTGCGGCGTTGTGCGGCGGGCAGGGCGGAGGGATCGAGACAGTCCGGGTCGAGCGCCAGCTCGGCCGGATCCACGGTCACTTCGGTGTCCGGCAGACCGCCCAGTTCACGCAGCTCCTTGGAGGTGAAGCGGGCCTGCGAGGGACCGCGCCGGCCCACCATGTGGATGTCCGTCACCCCGCTCGCGGCCAGTGCGGTGAGCGCCGCCTGCGGTATGTCGGTGCGGCTCAGTTCGGCCGCGCCGCGCGCCAGCATCCGCGTGACGTCCACCGCGACATTGCCCACGCCGATGACCACGGCCGAGCGCGCGCCGAGCACGAACCCGTCGCCGGTGGAGTCCGGATGGGCGCTGTACCAGGACACGAACTCGGTCGCCGACCAGCTGCCCGGCAGCTCCTCGCCGGGAATCCCCAGGTGGCGGTCGGTGGCCGCGCCCACGCAGTACACGACCGCGTCGTAGAGCTCCCGCAGCCGCGCGACCGGCAGCCCGCCGGGTCCCACCTGCACCCCGCCGAGGAACCGCACCCGCTCGTGCTCCAGCACCGTACGCAGATTGTTCTGCAACGACTTGATCTTCTCGTGGTCCGGTGCCACGCCGTAGCGCACCAGGCCGTACGGGCACGGGAGCCGGTCCAGGACGTCGACCAGCACCCCGGGCTCCCGCTGGACCAGGCTCTGGGCGGTGTAGACCCCACTCGGCCCGGAACCGACGACGGCGACATGCAGCACGGCGGAACTCCTCACCCGTCAGGCACACAGGAGATCGCTGACTCGCCAGACCGCTGGCAACTCCAGGGTCCCACCACCCGGGCTCCGCTGACAGGGTGCCGTGCGGACCCGTACGCGAGGGGCGCGCGTGTCCGTTCGTATGGAATGTGATCATGCGGTTACGTTGCGTATGTGCTAGAAGCATCCTTTGTTAATCTTTCCGATCGCTGCCCGGAGGACGGCGCGGTGTCCGTGTGGCCCGCGTGGGAAGTGCAGGAGTGCGACGGTGCCACCTCGTGGTTCCACGTCCGGCTGGCCTTCACCGACGGAGCCCGGGTCGACGCGCTCGTCGTGGTCTCCGACCGGTGCGTCTCCGTCGAGGACGTACGGGCCCAACCGGCCCTGTCCCTCGACGACTTGACCGTGCTCGCCGACTGGATCGAGGGGCCGCTCTTCGAGGCGTGCGGCCTGGAGCCGGGGTCCGTGTACGAAGGGGAGGAGGGAGTCGAGTCTGCTGGAGCGCGCCGGGCCCGGCCGCCCTGGCCGCGCGGCATCGAGGGGCGGTGGCTGGTCGCCCAGGAGTACCGCGCCGCACAGGAGGAGGGCGTCGATCCCGTCCTCGCGGTGATGTGCGCGACCGGACACAGCCGACGCCGCTCTCTCCGGCTCATCTCCCAGGCGCGCGACGCGGGTTACCTGACGCCTCGTCATGCGAGGCGCTGAGAAGTCGAGTTGGGCGGGCGGCTTACGTGGCGGAGGGCTCGGCGGGGTGGTCGTCGGCCGGCCGGTCGTCCGTCGCGAAGAACCGTGAGAGGTCCGTGTCGGCTGTCGCGCGCGGTGTGCGGGTGTCGGGCGGGATCCCCAACTCCCAGTCGAGTCCGTACCGTTGGAACAACTCGGTACGCAGCACCGGGATCGGCATCGGCACTCCGGGCACGAGCGCCGCGTAGACCGCGCCCATGAGGAGGGCCCGCAGCATCGGGTAGTCGGACGGGGCGTTCCCCGACCTGTACCGCGCGATCGTCTCCCCGAGCAGTTCGGCCAGCCGCCGCTGCTCCGGGCACTGCACGAAGCCCTCGCCCTGGAGCAGCCCCGCCATGTGCTGGCGCATCAGCACGGGCCGGTCGTGCGCGAGGCCCAGAATCGCGTCGATGGCCCGCGCCATCCGCTCCTGCCCGTCCGTGGTGCGCGGCTCGCGCTCCAGAGCCTCCTCCAGCGTGCGGTGCATCAACCGGTGCACGGCGGACTGCACGAGTTGGCGTTTTCCGGGGAAGTAGTACGACACCAGTCCGCGCGCCGAACCGGCCCGGTCCGCGATGTCGCCCAAGGTCGTGGCCTCGAAGCCGCGCTCACTGACCAGTTCGACCGCCGCCTGCAGGAGCCGCTCCCGGGAACGCCGTCGCAACTCTTCATTGACCGAGGCGCTTCGCGGGGACATGCTGTAACTCCTGCGTTGACTGGCTATCAGCCAACTATACTCAGGACGTACGGGTCCCCGTAGCGAGGGCCCGTCGAATGCTGCCGTCCGTCTGGGGCGACGCGGGGGATCGTCTCAGGCGGGCGGCTCCTTTTCACCCCAATGGTTACCTCGGGCGACCTTTGCTCGGGCGTCCGGCGCCGCCTTCTCGCACATCTGTCGCACGGCACGAGATCCGTCCCTAGAGTGGGCACGGGTGACGAGCCGAGGAGGCGCACGGGCATGGACCAGGACCAGCAGATTTTCGCGCGGATCAACGAGATGGTCGACGACGAGCGCAAGCTCCGGGAGGCCCTCGCCTCCGGCACGATCGACAGCACCACGGAGCACCAGCGCCTCGGCCGACTGGAACGCGAACTCGACCAGTGCTGGGACCTTTTGCGGCAGCGCCGGGCCAAGGTGGAGTTCGGCGAGAACCCGGACGAGGCGCGGGTGCGTCCCGAGTCCGAGGTGGAGGGGTATCAGGGGTGACTCGGCGGGCGGGGTCGGCTCCGGGACTCTCGTAGCCGGTCTCGGCTCAGCCCTGACCGACCAGGTCCAGCACGGGACGCAGGGCGTCCGGCCGTTCGGTCACCGGGCGGTGGTCCACGAAGTGCACCCTGCAGCCCAGGGCCGCCGCCCCGCTGTCCGAGTGCCGCTCGTCGCCGACCATCAGCACGTCCTTGGGGTCGGCCCCGAGCGCCTCGCAGGCGACCGCGAACAGCCGCGGGTCCGGCTTCTGAACGCCGTGTTCGTACGACAGCGCGTACGTGTCCACGTAGATGTCGAGGCCGTACTCGCGGAACACCGGCCGCAGATCCCAGCCGATGTTGCTCACCACGCCCACGGCGATGCCACGCTCGCGCAGGGTCCGCAGCACGAACTCCGCGTCCGGGTACGGCGTCCAGGCGGCCGGCATCATGTGCCGGTCGTACAGTGCGTCGTGCAACGCCGGGTCGGGGAGCGTGACTTGGCGGGAGACGCCGGTGAACGCGGCCCGGTGCCGTTCCGCACTCTGGTCCCGGACCGCCCACATCTCGGCGAACTCTGCCGGCAGCCGCTCCGGCCGCGCCCCACCCGGCATCGCCCCCGCCGACTCCAGCGCCCGCGCCGCCTCGGCCAACTCCGGCTCGGGCAGCGGAATCCCGGTCTCCCGCAGTACGGCACGCAGCCAGGACTCGGTGGACTCGATGCGGAAGAGGGTGCCGGAGAAGTCGAAGAGGACAGCAGTCATGCGGTGATCTTACTCAGCCGCTCACACCCGCCGCCGTTCGTACAGCCCGACGGCCACTGCCACCACGAACGCCCCCAGAACCCAGCCGCCCAACACGTCCGACGGCCAGTGCACGCCCAGCCACACACGGGTCAGTCCCACACCCGCCACGGAGACCACGGCCAGAGCCACGGCCGTACGCCGCACAGCGCGTCCGGCGCCGTAGTGGTGGAGCAGCCACAGGAGAAGGCCACAGACCACGGTGGCGGTCATGGCGTGGCCCGAGGGGAAAGCCGCGTAGTGGGCGGAGTCGACAGGGTCCGGCCACACCGGGCGTGGCCGGTCGACCAGTGCCTTCAGGGCCTGCTGCAGCAGTGTGCCGAGCGCACATGCGGCCGCCAGCCATAGTGCCGTCCACCATGCGGAACGCCGCCACACCAGCCACACCATGGTGGCCGCGCACACAAGGCGCAGGGTGAGGGGGTCCCAGAACCAGTCCGTCAGGATGCGGCACACCTGCGTCGTCCCACGGTCCTCGACCGCCCAACGGTGCGTCGTTGCGGCGATCCGGCCGTCGAGGTCGATCAGCGGACGCCACTCGACGGCGACCAGGGTGAGAAGCAGCGCGGAGCACAGGGCCAGAGTCAGGGCCAGGACGACGATGGTGTGCCGGCGAGCGGGGCGGGACGGACGGTGCATACAACGATCCTCACCGATCTGTTCCACTCCATGCCGCTCTACGTCGACTCAGCCGAGCGCCCGCAGCCCCGGCACGAACGCCACCAGCACCGGAACCACCGGCACCAGCGCCGCCGTGGCGGTCAGCCCCAGGCGGCGCGTCGTCGTGAGCCGGTCCGGGGGCGTGAGCAACCGGTGCACGCGCTGCGGGACATGGGCATGCGGGGTCGGACACGGCCCGAACACCCCACGGTCCTCGTTGAGTTCGACGAGTGCGAGCGCGGTCGTGAGGCGGCCGAAGCGGCGGGATGCCATGTCGTCGGCGGAGAGTTCGACCAGGCGGTGCATCTCGTCCCGGAACGCGGCGAACACCGGAACCTGCGGAAACCCGGTCGCGAGCGCGGCCGAACAGTGCAGCAGCCAGTCGTGCCGGGCCTGCGCGTGCCCCTGCTCGTGGGCGAGCAGGGAGTCCAGCTGTCGCCCCTTGAGCCGGCGCAACGCGGCTGTGGTGATGACCAGTTGAGGCGCGGGACCGGACATCCACCACGCGTCCGGCCGCTCGCCCTCCAGTACGACCAGCGGCTCGGCGCCCGGCTCCTCGCCGGGCAACAACGGTGCGCGCACGAGGAGTTCGGCCCTCCGCCGCCGACGCCGCGACCGGGCCCGCAAGACCTCACGGACCAGCATCGCCACCGTCCACGCGCCGCCGCACGCGAGGGCCACCGCGGTCGCCGCCGCCCAAGGTCCGGTCGTCACAAGGGGGTAGGCGTCCAGAACGGCGTGCGGGGCGTTGGCGAAGACGTGGCCGCGCACCGCCTGCCAAGCGGCGGCGGCGCTGAGTGTCATCGACAGGGCGCAGCACAGGAGGACGGCCGCCACGACGCACTGCCACACCCACAGCGCGAGCACCGGCTCATGGTCCGGCCAGTCGGCCCGGGCGAGCAGTCGTGGGGCGACGACGGCGGCCAGGGCGCCGAGCAGCAACAGTGCCGCGGGGACCATCATGGGAGCACCCTATGAGCGCCGCGGTGATCAGGGGTACGGCTTGTTGCGGCAAAGTGACGCAGACCACGATTTCGTACAGTGCTCGGATCTCCTGAGCCCGGATCCGCAGATCCGCAGATCCTCATAGCGTCAACAACATCGCGACCATGGCGATCCCCATCGACAGCCGGCACGCCCGGGCCAACTCCGGTCGGTCGCCCCAGCCGACGCTTCCGCCGTCGCCGACGGCCGCGCCGGTGGCGGGCACCAGTCGTATCCCCGACAGCAGGACGTATCCCACGAAGTAGAGCAGCAGCACACCTGTGACGAGCGGGACTCCGGAGCCCTCGTGCTCATGGTGGTGACCGGGGGAGGCGCCCATCACGAGCGCCATGTAGACCATGGCGGCGGTGCCCAGCAGATGGTGCACATGGTGCGGGCTCCTGCGCGCGGTCCACAGGGCGCGCAGCGCCGCCGCGCCGAACACCGCCGCGTAGCCGGGCCAGGCCCACGACGGCGGAGCGAACACCGCGGCGGGCACGGCCATCGCGGCCATCCCGAAGCCCATCAGGGCCTCGCCGCCGGCGGCCCGCCGCTGTTCCTCGACGGGGCTGCGCATCCGGAGCAGGCAGTAGGCCCCGGTCGCCGCACACAGCGCGACCAGCAGCCAGCCGGGCGAAGCCGGTCCGTGCACGCGCATCCCCCCGTTCCGCCCCTGTTCTCACTCTTCGTGGACGATCGGTCACAGGTTGCCCGTGCCGCACGGGGCGCAATCGAGCGCAACGGTGTACATGGGGAGCACTCGGCGGAGTGCGGCAGGTCGGAGCCGTGCTCGCGAAAATGATTTATGAGTAAAACACCTGTTAATCTTGCTCTCCATGAGCAGTGCGACCCCCGCCCCCACCTCATGGGCCCCCCGAGTCCGACGGCTTCCCCTCGCCGGTGTCCTGCGCCTCGGCCGGGCCTCCGACATCTGGTTCAAGCCCGCGCTCAGCGTGGTCGCCTCGGTCGCGCCGCCCAACCTGACCCTGCTCGCCCTGGGCCGCCTCGACCTGGCGATGTACACGATGGCCGGCTCCTTGTGCGCGCTCTACGCCCACAACAAGCCCTACGCCGCCCGGGCCCGCGTCCTGCTCCGGGTGGTGCTCGGGATGATCGGCGGTCTGGCCGTCGCACTGGTCACCGCCTCCCTCACCACGAACGCCGTCGTGCTGGTCACGGTCGGCGCCGGCCTGGCCGCCGTACAGAAGGGACTGTGCGACGCGACCCGGATCGGCCCGCCCGGCAACGTCGTCCTCACCTTCATCAGCTCCGCCTCGCTCTTCGCACCGCAGACGCTCGCCCAGATTCCCGGCCACCTCGCGCTCGCCGCCGCGGCGGGCATCTGGGCGTGGCTCGTCGGCATGGCACCCGGCCTGGTCCGGCCGTACGGCCCCGAGCGCCGCGCCACCGCCCAGGCGCTGGACGCCGCCGCTGCGTACGCCGCCGTGTGCGGCGCCGGAGACGGCGATGTGCACGGCCCCGGAGTGGCGCACGGTCACGCACAGGCACGCGCGCGTGCCGCCACGGCGGCAGCCGTTCACGCCGCCTGGCAGACCCTCCTCGCCACCGGCACCCGCACCACCACCCGACGCTCCCTCGAACGGCTCGTCGTCCGTGCCGAGGTCGCCCTCGCCGCGCCCGCCGACACCGACCCGGAGCCGCTGCGCACCTGGGCCCGCGAACTGCGCGGCGGGGGACCGGTGCCACGGGCCGACGACCCGGCCGGCGCCGTAGCCGAACTGCTCGGTGTGGACGCCCAACTCGCCGCCCCCGCCCGCCCGTTGTGGACCAGGCTCGGACCGCTCGCTCCCCTCGTGCTGCGCACGGCGATCGGCTGCGCGCTCGCGGGATACGTCTCCCTCGCCCTCGGAGTCGGCCGCCCCTATTGGGCCCTCGTCACCGCCGCCTCCCTCTACCAGGCCAACATCGCCCTCACCTGGGGCCGGGGAGTGCAGCGCGTCGTCGGCAACCTCGTGGGCGTGCTCGTCTTCGCCGGGGTGGCACCGCTCGCGCACACCCGTCCGGCGGTCCTGGTGCTGTGCTGCCTCGCGTTCAACTTCGGCGCCGAGGCGCTGATCGGCCGCAACTACTGGCTCGGCAGCGTCTGTGTGACCCCGATGGCGCTGCTCATCACCGAGTTCGCCCGGACCCAGCAGGCCGGGGAACTGATCACCGAGCGGGTGGCGGACACCCTGGTCGGAGCACTGGCCGGCCTCGTGGCCGCGGTCGTCGTCACCAACCGCCGCGCGACCGACCGTGTCGAGGAGGCGCTGACCGCGGTCGAACGGGCGTGCGGGCGGGTCGCGCGCCTCCTGACGGAACCCGCTCCCGCCCCCGGAGCCCTGGATTCCGCGCACCGCGCGCTCGCCGCCGCGCTGGTCGAACTGCGCGCCACCGTCGACGCCGCGTCCGGCGAGTGGTGGCAGCGCGCCCTGCCCCAGGAGCGGGTCGTGCTCGCCGAACAGTCCGGACACCGTACGCTCGCCGCGACGGTACGACGCCGGGGGCCGCACCCCCGGCAGGCCGCGGATCGGCGCACGGGCAGGAAGACGGAGGGCGTACGGGGATGACGTCAATGAACGGACGGCCGGCGGACGGAAACGGCGCGACCCGGCCGGCCGCTCCGAGTGCGGCCCATCACGACACCGTCGCCGCCGTCGTCGGGCAGTGGCAGGCCGTGCACCCTGATCTCGACACCGGGCCGATGGAGATCATCGGCCGCATCAACCGGTGCGCCGCCCTGCTTCAGCAGGCCGAGGACGCGCCGTTGCGCCGGGCCGGGCTCAGCCGCCCGGAGTTCGACCTGCTCGGGGCGCTCCGGCGCACCGGGCACGAGCTGACGCCGAGCGAGCTGACCCGGGAGACCTTCTCCTCGGGCGCCGCCGTCACCAAGCGCCTCAAGCAGCTGACCGAACGCGGACTGGTCGAGCGCCGCGGCGACACCCGCGACCGCCGCGTCGCGCACGTCCGCCTGACGGACGCCGGCCGTGACCTCGTCGACGCGATCCTGCCCGAGCAACTGGCCTACGAGACCACCGTGCTCGCCGGTCTCGACACCCCCGGACAGGGCGAACTCGCCACGCTGCTCGGTGAGTTGCTGGTCCAGCTGGAAGGCAGGCTCGGCGTGCTGCGCGTCTGAGCCGCCGTGGGCGGGCGGTGGCGGGACCGTTGACGTGAGGCGCGTGATCTCCCTACGTTCGACCAGGTCGGTTCGGGAAGCCGACTGTCGTACGACATGCCGAACAAGGGATTGATGCCGTGGCAGCCGAAGCCTCCGCCGCCCCCACCTCTGGGGAGCTCACCATCGACCTCGGCACCGACACGGGCCCCTTCCACGGAGGCGCGAGCGGCACGCTCTACGGCCTCTACGGCGACGGTGTCCCCAGCCGCAACGTCGTCGAGGGCATGTACGTCCGCACGGTCTCCACCAAGGCCCAGGACGGCACCCAGCACCCGGGCGCCGACGCCCTGGAGATGCTGCGCCCCTTCGTCGAGGCGGGCGGCAAGGACGTCTACGTCTACCTGACCGACATCTACCGCGGCTTCCCCTACGAATGGCCCGGCGCCACCGGACCCGAGCGCCTCGCCGACTTCACGGCACGCGTCCGCAGGCACGTCGAACAGGTGCTCGCGCTCGGCGCGTACCGGTCCCACGTCGTGTACGTCCCGTTCAACGAGCCCGAGGGCAACATGTTCGGCACGGGGGAGTGGAGCTACGACGGGACCTCCTGGCGTACCGACCCGCGCGCCTACTTCACCGCCTGGCGGGACATCCACCGCCTGATCAAGGGCCTCGACCCCGACGCCCGCATCGCCGGCCCCAACACCTGCGAACTGTACGACGAGATCAAGGGCTTCCTGGAGTTCGCCGAGGCGGAGGGAGTGCTGCCCGACATCATCACCTGGCACGAGCTGTCCTCGCCGGACGAGATCCGGACGAACGTCGCCAAGTACCGCGCCCTGGAACGGGAGTTGGGCATCGGTCCGCTCCCCGTCAACATCAACGAGTACGCCCACAACTACCACTTGTCCGTCCCGGGGCAGATGATCCAGTGGATCGCCGCGATCGAGGAGTCCAAGGTCGACGCCGACATGGCGTACTGGAACATCGGCGGCAATCTCAACGACTCGGCGGTCGAGGCGAACAAGGGCAACGGACAGTGGTGGCTGTTCAATGCGTACGGCCAGTTCACGGGCCACACCGTCCGGGTCGCCGCGCCCCACCCGAACGTGCAGTACACGCTTCAGGGCGTCGCCGCGCTCGACCGGGGCAAGCGGCAGGCGCGGGTGCTCTTCGGCGGTGCGGGCGGTTCGGCGGACGTGGTGTTCGAGCGCGTCGACCCCGAAGTCTTCGGTACGACCGTTCACGTCCGGCTCCTGGAGATCCCCTGGACGGGTCAAGTCGGCGCCTCCGGACCGCCGTTGCGGCTCGCCGACCTCGAACTCCCCGTCGTCGGCGGGAAAGTGACGCTGCGTACGACGGACCTGGAGGAGATGTCCGCGTATCAGGTGATCCTGGCCCCGGGGGGCGAGGGGGCCGTGGCGCTGCCGCCCTCGGCCGGCCGGCGGCGGACGTACCAGGCCGAGGACGCGACCTACCTCGGTGTCGGCCGTTCCCTGAACGGGCCGGAGGGGTCGCCCTCCGACGTCGACAAGTTCGCCACGTCGACCGGTTACCACGTGGGCGGGCTCCGCACCGGCTCCGACGGCGTGCTCGCCTTCCCGGTCGAGGTCCCGCAGGACGGGATGTACGACGTGAGCGTCTTCGCCAACTCCTACAACCTGGCCGACGCGGTTCGCGAGCAGGGGCCCACCAACGTCTTCCTCCGTGTCGACGGCCGCCAACCGCGCGAACTCCGGCTGCCGCTCGGCTACAAGTGGGCGGTGTGGGGCCACACCGACACCCACGTCGAACTGACCGCCGGCGCCCACACCATCACCCTCGCCGCCAAGGACCCCGACCTCGGGGTCACGCGGGGCGACGCGGTCGTCGACAAGCTCGACCTCGCCCTCCGTGACGACCGGGTGACCGGGTCCGCGCTGTACGACGCCGAGTTCGCCGCGCTGGGTGGTGGCGCACGGGCCGACTACACGATCAGGGGAGCCTCCGGCCCGGGTGTCGCCGTACTGCCGCGGGGTGGCAGCGCCACCTTCTGGGTGCACGCGGCGGACGACGGGGAGGCGACAGTGACCGTCGACCGGATCGGTGCCGGGGAGGGTGAGTTGACGATCAACGGCGAGAACGTGGGGATTGTTGAACGATCCTCCATGTCTCTCTTCCTTGCGTCGGGCATCAACAAGGTCACCATCACCGCCACTTCCGACGACCTAGTCCTGGACCGCCTCCGCACAGACCCGTCACGCCGTCTCCTGCCCGCCTCGACGTACCCGGCCGAGGAGGGCGTCACGACCGGCGGTGCCCGCGTCACCGGCGCCCACACGTTCGCCACCGGCGGCAAGGCGGTCGACGGTATCGGCGGCGGCCCGGCGAACGCCCTCGCCCTCACCGTGACGGCGGAGCGGGCCGGCCGGCACGCGCTCACGATCCGCTACTCCAACGGTGAGCAGGCGCCCGCCACCCACTACAACCCGGACCCGGTCTGCTGCCACGCGGACATCGCGGTCAACGCGGCCGCCCCGCAGCGCGTCCTGTTCCCCACGACCTTCCACTTCAACAACTTCCACGACCTGACCGTCACCGTCACCCTCGACGAGGGCACCAACACACTCACCTTCACGGCCGACGAACTCCCGGACCACGACGGCCGGTCCAGGAACCAGTACGGTCAACGCTCCGCGTACGCCCCCGTGATCGACCAGGTGACGGTGACACCGCTGGCCTGACGGCGGGCGGCGGGCGGGCGAACGGGCTCAGCCCTCCCCGCCCGCCGCGTGCACCCCGAACACCGCTCCCTGCGGATCCCGCAGCACCGCGATCCGCCGTACGTCGGCGATGGACTGTGGCTCCATGAGGACCGTGCCGCCCGCCGCGGTCGTCGCGGCGGCGGTCGCGTGGACGTCGGTCACCGCGAAGTACGGCAGCCAGTGCGGAGGCACCTGGGGCGGGAACTTGTCGTCCATCGCCATCATGCCGCCGAAGTCGGCGCCGTCGATGCCCCACTGCGGGTAGTGCGCCGAGGGCCGGACGGTCCAGCCGAACACGCTCGTGTAGAAGGCCTCCGCCCGCTCGGGCGCCCGCGTGAGCAGTTCCACCCAGCCCAGCGCGCCGGGCGAGTTGAACAGCCCGGCACCGGGGAAGGTCCGCGCCTGCCACATCTGGAACGTGGCGCCGCCCGGGTCCAGGGCGACCGCGAAGCGCCCGATGTCGAACACGTCGGTCGGCTCCATCAGCAGTGTCCCGCCCGCCGTGCGCACCCGCTCCGCCGTCGCGTCGGCGTCCGCCACCGCGAACGACACGTTCCATGCCACCGGCTGCGACTCCTGAAACAGCGGCGTCAGCGCGGCGACCGCCGCGTCCCCGACGTGCGCGACCGTGTAGCCGCCCGCCTCCTGCCGGGGATCGGTCTCCGGACGCCAGCCGAACACGTCCGCGTAGAACCGTTTGGACGCGTCGAGGTCACTGGTCCCGAGCTCGACCCAACAGGGCCCGCCGGTCACCGGCCTGTCGAGCTTCATGGCGTTCCTTCCGCAGGAAGTACCCCTCCCAGCACGCTAAGCCCGGGCCCCGACCCCGGCCAACCGACACGGAAGGGCCCCTGCCCGCCGTAGACCTAGATCCCCGGCCGATACCGCAGCGGATGGTCGGCCGGCACCTCCACCAGCACGATCCGTGTCCCGTCCGGATCCACCACCCACATCTCCACCAGCCCCCAGGGCTCCTTCACCGGCGGCCGCAGGATCTCGGCCCCCTTCGCCCGCAACTCCTCGTACGCGGCCTCCGCGTCCGCGACCTGCAGCCACAGCCGCACGGCGGACGAGGGCGGGGTGTCGGAGCGTCCGGAGACCTCCAGGAATCCGCCGCCGAGGAAGTAGACGGTCCCGCGCTCCACCCCCGTGCCGAACTCCCGGTAGACGGGCAGCCCCAGCTGCTCACCGTAGAAGGCGCGGGATCGGTCGGGATCGGTCGGACGCAGCAGGATACGGCTGCTCAGTACGTGCACCATGCGGCCGGAGCCTAGTCTTCGGGCCGCGTTACTCTCGTCACTGCCGAGCCGCGCCTCTGATCGGAGTTGTGCACCATGGACACCGCCGCCACCGGACTGACCTTCCGCGACGCCACCGACGCCGATGTGGACGCCCTCGTCGTGCTGATCGAGTCGGCCTACCGGGGCGACGACAGCCGGGCCGGATGGACCACCGAGGCGGACATCCTCGAAGGGCAGCGGACCGACCCGGAGGGCGTGCTCGTGGTCATCAAGTCACCCGACAGCCGACTGCTCGTCGTCGAACGCGACGGCCGGGTCGTCGCGTGCTGCCAGCTCGAACACCGCGGTGACCACGCCTACTTCGGGATGTTCGCGGTCAGCCCGCAGCTCCAGGGCGGCGGCCTCGGCAAGGTCATCATCGCGGAGGCGGAGCGCGCGGCCGGGGAGACCTGGGGTGTGCGGGAGATGCACATGACGGTGATCTCCGTACGGAACGACCTCATCGCCTGGTACGAGCGCCGCGGCTATCGCCGTACGGGCCGGATGACCCCGTTCCCGTACGGCGACGAGCGGTTCGGCATTCCGCAGCGCGACGACCTGCAGTTCGAGCTGCTTGTCAAGGAACTCGCGCAGTAGCCCTCAGGCGGTGAAGCGGCCCGTACGTTTGATCTCCGGGTAGTCGGTGGTCGCGCCGTCCAGCTCCAGGGCGCGTACGAGCCGCAGCTGGTCCTGGGTGTTGACCACCCAGCCGATGATCCTCAGGTCCGCCTTGCGGGCCGCCTCGACGACCTCCAGGGTCAGCCTGCGGATGTTCAGGCAGACCGTTTCGGCACCGGCCTCGGTGGCGCGCTCCACCACGTCGGGGCCGAAGCGGCTGGCGATCAGCGCGGTGCGTACGCCGGGCACCAGGCGGGCGATCTCGGTGATCGCCTCGTCGTGGAACGAGGACACCTCGACCCGTCCGACCAGGTCCCGCCGGTGCATGACCTCGGCCAGCGCCCGTGCCGCCGCCAGGTCCTTGATCTCGGCCTGGAGCGGTGACCGGACGGCGTCCAGCACCTCCTCGAAGGTGGGTACGCGCTCGCCGCGGCCCGCGTCCAGGGTGCGCAGTTCGTCGAGGGTCCGCTCGGCGATCGGACCGGTCCCGTCGGTCGTACGGTCCACGTCGGCGTCGTGCATGACGACGAGGGCGCCGTCCCTGCTCAGATGCAGATCGAGTTCGATGACATCGAGGCCGGCCTGTTCGGCGGCCACGAAGGAACGGAGAGTGTTCTCGGGTTCGAGACCCATGACTCCGCGGTGACCGATGGTAAGGAAGTTCAAGGTTCAACTCGCTTCCGTCGACGGCGGCTCGGTACGCGCGCGTGGGCGCGGCCGGACACCGGCGTCCACGCGGCAGAGCCGCAGCCTAACGGCCGGACCCGGCGATGGACCCGCGCCTACACGGAGGATCGGGGGGACGTCGGCGGCCGACCTGCACGGCACCGGCCGGAGCGGTCGCCCTGGCGTGGGCGCGTCCCGGGGCGATTGACCGGTGGCCGGTTTCGGCGCCTTGCTCGCCGGGTAGCCGCGTGATGTCCCTTCGGCGGTCATCGCGGTTTCCGGCAGGAAAAAGTTCGGTCACGAGTGGGGTTCGGCAGGATAATTTCCCGATGATCCTCTTGCTGGGAGAAACCACATATGTATACGGTTTCCATACGCTGGATTCTCCCGTGGAGGATGGGACATGACGGAAATTCTTGTGCAGGTGGGTTCGGAGGAGCGGGTTCCTCCCGTGACCAGGGTGGTGGAGCATCCGGCATGGCCCGTGCTCAAGGATGCCGTGGAGCGGATCCGGCCATGGCAGACCAAGGACGGGTCGATCGACTTCGCCGCCGAGGGAGCGCCCGACCGCGCGGAGGCCGAGTACGCCGTGCGCCGGGTGACGGGGGCCGTCGAGGAGCTCGCCCCGCTGCTCCCGCACGATGCCGCCTATCACGCCGCTCTGGTCAGGGACCTGGAGCGCTGGGCCGCCGACGGCTTCCGGGTGCCCGACTTCCTCGACTCGCTGCTGGCCTTCCAGCCCGCCGCGAACCGCCGGGACGGACTCCAGCACCTGGTCGTCTTCCCGATGTACACGCAGAACGGCAACCCGGACCGCAACCTCGAAGCGGTCGTCCTGCGCATGGTCTGGCCCGACTGGCTGGCCGAGCTGGAGGCGACCCGCTACGACAACCCGCTGTTCTGCGGCATCACCTTCGAGGACTTCACGTCCGGCTACGACACCAACTCGGCCGTGCTCTTCCCGGAGACCATCGCCGTACGCCAGGCGCCGGAACGTTTCTCCTGGGGTGGGATCTTCTGCGACCGCGAGGCCGCCCGCTTCCGCCGGGTCACCGAGGCCGCCGTCGACATCCTGGGCATGGAACTGCCCGAGGACATCGCCGCCATGGTCCACGACCAGAAGCGCTGCGAGGAGGCCTTCGTCCTGTGGGACATGGTGCACGACCGCACCCACAGCCACGGCGACCTGCCCTTCGACCCGTTCATGATCAAGCAGCGCCAGCCGTTCTGGATGTACGGCCTGGAGGAGCTGCGCTGCGACCTCACCGCCTTCAAGGAGGCCGTGAAGCTGGAGGACGACGGGATCCCGCAGGCCCGTGACGTGCAGTACGCGGTCCTCTGCGACCGCATGTTCCGCTTCCCGGTCACCGGCGAGCGCGTCCGCAACTACGACGGACTCGGCGGTCAGCTCCTCTTCGCCTATCTGCACAAGCACGACGTCGTCCGCTGGACCGACAACAAGCTGCACATCGACTGGCGGCGCGCCCCCGAGGTCACCAACCAGCTGTGCGCCGAGATCGAGGACCTCTACCGCGCCGGCATCGACCGCCCCAAGCTCGTCCACTGGTTCAAGGCCTACGAGCTGGTCGCCACCTACCTCTCCCCGCACCCGGGCTCCAAGTGGGCCAAGGGCCCCGACGCCCTGGACCTGAGCCAGCCGCCGCGGAAACTCGTGGATGACGTGCTTCCGGACGAGTTTCCGCTGAGCATGTTCTATGAGGCACTCTCCAAGAAGCTGAAGAACGTGATCGCCTCGACCAAGGGCATCACCGCGGAGAGCGCCGAGCGGATCGCCGCGTGAGCGACCGCAGCACCGAAGTGGCTCAGGAGGCGAGGACCATGGGGAACGGGGCGCTCAACGGCGCGGTGATCGCGGTGGCCGGAGCGGGCGGGCCGGCAGGCCGTGCCGTGCTGCTGCGGCTGGCGGAGGCGGGCGCGACCGTCGTCGGCTCCGACGCGCATCCCGAACGTCTGGCGGAGGCAGTGGACGCGGCCCGCTACGCGCACGGCGGCGCCACCGTCGTGGGAGACACCGTCGACCTGCTCGACCCGCAGGCCACCCGCGACTGGGCCGCGCACATCGAGAAGGACTTCGGCCGCGTCGACGGCCTCGTCCACCTCGTCGGCGGCTGGCGCGGCAGCGCCACCTTCGCCGAGACCGACCTCGCCGACTGGGACCTGCTGGAGAAGCTGCTCATCCGCACCGTGCAGCACACCTCCCTGGCCTTCTACGACGGCCTGGCGCGCAGCGACCGCGGGCGTTACCTGCTGATCAGCGCGGCCGGTGCCAGCAAGCCCACGGCGGGCAACGCCGCGTACTCCGCGTCGAAGGCCGCCGCCGAGGCCTGGACCCTCGCGATGGCCGACGGATACCGCAAGGCCGGCGGCGAGGACGGACCCACCTCCGCCGCCGCCGTCATGGTGGTGAAGGCGCTGGTGCACGACGCGATGCGCGCCGAACGCCCCAACGCGAAGTTCGCGGGCTTCACCGACGTCAAGGACCTCGCCGAGGCCATCGCCGGCGTCTGGGACAAGCCCGCCGCCGAAGTGAACGGAAATCGTCTGTGGCTGACCGAGAAGCCGTGAACCCTCCCAAGACCGACGCACGGCGCCACCACGACCCGGAGATCCGCGGCTTCGCCAGCGACAACTACGCCGGCGCCCACCCCGAGGTGCTGGCCGCCCTCGCCCTCGCCAACGGCGGCCACCAGGTCGCCTACGGAGAGGACGACTACACCGAGAACCTCCAGGGCATCGTCCGCAGCCACTTCGGCGCTACGGCCGAGGCCTTCCCGGTCTTCAACGGCACCGGCGCCAACGTCGTCGCGCTCCAGGCGGTCACCGACCGCTGGGGCGCGGTGATCTGCGCCGAGAGCGCCCACATCAACGTCGACGAGGGCGGCGCCCCCGAGCGCATGGGCGGCCTGAAGCTGCTCACGGTGCCCACGCCCGACGGCAAGCTCACGCCCGAACTGATCGACAAGCAGGCCTACGGCTGGGACGACGAGCACCGTGCGATGCCGCAGGTCGTCTCGATCACCCAGAGCACCGAACTCGGCACCCTCTACACGCCCGACGAGATCCGCGCGATCTGCGACCACGCCCACGCCCACGGCATGAAGGTCCACCTCGACGGCTCCCGGATAGCCAACGCGGCGGCCTCCCTGGACGTCCCCATGCGGACGTTCACCAACGCGGTCGGCGTCGACATCCTCTCCCTGGGCGGGACGAAGAACGGCGCGATCTTCGGTGAGGCGGTCGTCGTCATCAACCAGGACGCCGTCAGCCACATGAAGCACCTGCGCAAGCTGTCCATGCAGCTGGCCTCCAAGATGCGCTTCGTCTCTGTGCAGTTGGAGGCGCTGCTCGCCAAGGACCTGTGGCTGCGCAACGCCCGCCACGCGAACGAGATGGCCCAGCGTCTCGCCGAGGGCGTGCGCGCGGTGCACGGTGTGGAGATCCTCCACCCGGTGCAGGCCAACGGCGTCTTCGCCCGCCTCCCGCACGACGTGAGCGAACGCCTTCAGCAGCGTTTCCGGTTCTACTTCTGGGACGAGGCGGCCGGCGACGTCCGCTGGATGTGCGGTTTCGACACGACCGAGGACGACGTGGACGCGTTTGTGGCGGCGCTCAAGGAGGAGATGGCACGGTAGTCAAGCTTGAACGGATAATGCATAGGTATGCGGTCACTCGAAAAGTCATTGACTCTCGGGTGATCGCTTTCCTATGCTCTCCAGCCATGGAGCTGATCCAGAAAACCCCGGACCTGTCCGCCTATTTGGCCGCCGACGAAGCCATCGACCACGGCCATCCCCTCGTGCGCGAGACCGCCGCACGACTAGCCAGGGGCGCGGCGGACTCGTATGGCTATGCACGGTTGGCGTTCGAGTTCGTGCGCGACGCCATCCCGCACTCGCAGGATGTGGACGACCCGCGCGTCACCTGGCGGGCCTCGGACGTCCTGGAGCAGGGCACCGGCATCTGCTACGCCAAGGCGCACGCCCTGGCCGCGCTGCTGCGGGCCGAGGACATCCCGACGGCCCTGTGCTATCAGAAGTTCGACGTGGTGCACGGTCTGGTCGCCGTGCGGTTCAACGGGGCCTGGCACCGGCAGGATCCGCGCGGGAACAAACCCGGCGTGGACGCGCAGTTCTCCCTGGACGGCGAGCGGCTGGCCTTTGTGCCCGACCCGGAGTTCAATGAGCTGGACTATCCGGTCCTGTACGCTGAACCACACCCGGTCGTGCTGAACGCCCTCAAGGCCGCCCCCGACCGGCCGCACCTGTGGAAGACGCTCCCGACCGCACTCTGAGGCAGACCATGACCCTCACCCTTACCGTGTCCGACGAAGTCCGCGCCCTCGCCCCCGGGTTCACCCGTGTCGCGATCGAGGCGACCGGACTGGTCAACGGGCCCAGCACCGAGGCGAGTTCCGCGCTCCTCGACGACGCGGCCCGCCGGCTGGCCGTACGGCTGGACGGTCGCGCCCCGCACGAGGACCCGCACATGGCGGCCTGGCGCGAGGTGTACACGGCGTTCGGATCGAAGCCGTCGCGCAACCGCAACTCGGCGGAGGCGCTGGCCAAGAGGGCACTCACGGACGCAGGTCTGCCCCGGATCAATCTGCTGGTCGACCTCTACAACGCCATCAGCGTCGCGTACTTGATCCCCGTGGGCGGAGAGGATGCCGATCGCATCCAGGGCGGGATGACCCTCCAACGGGCCACCGGGGACGAGGAGTTCGTGACCGTCGCGGGCGGCGAGGAGGTCGTCGAACATCCCGACGCGGGCGAGGTGGTGTGGCGGGACGCGGCCGGAGTCACCTGCCGCCGCTGGAACTGGCGACAGGGACCGCGCACCAGGCTCACGGAGGAATCGACGTCCGCCGTCTTCCTGTTGGAGAGTCTCGCGCCGATGCCCGTCGCCGAGGTCGAGCGTGCGGGTGCCGAACTCGCCGAACTGCTGGAGAAGTTCAGCCCCGGGGCGCGGATCACCGTCCACGCCCCGGTGTGACGGTTCAGCGGGTCTCGGACGACTTGACCTCTTCGGGGGTGGGTGCGGTGCCGCCGAGGTGGGCCGGCATCCACCAGGTGTCGTCCGGGCCCTTGGGGCGTACCGGATAGGCGCGTTGGGCGGCTTCGAGGAGCTCCTGGACGCGCTCGCGCAGACGGCGGGTGATCGCGCCCGCGTACTGGTCCTGGGGGGCCTCCACCGGCTCGCCCACCCGGATGGTGATCGGGGTGTGGCTGCGCTTGAAGTTCTTCGGGTGGCCCTTGGTCCAGAGGCGCTGGGTGCCCCACAGCGCCATCGGGATCAGCGGGACGCCGGCCTCCTGGGCCATGCGTGCCGCACCGGACTTGAAGCTCTTCAGAGTGAAGGACTGGGAGATCGTCGCCTCCGGGAAGACGCCGACGATCTCACCGGACCGCAGCGACTCCAGTGCGTGCTGGTAAGCGGTCTCGCCCTGGTTGCGGTCCACCGGGATGTGCTTCATGCCGCGCATCAGCGGACCGGAGATCTTGTGCCGGAACACCGACTCCTTCGCCATGAAACGCACCAGGCGCTTCTGCGGCAGGGCGGCCAGGCCGTCGAAGATGAAGTCCAGATAGCTGATGTGGTTGCTGACCAGCACGGCGCCGCCCGAGCGCGGAATGTTCTCCGATCCCTTGAGGTCGATCTTGAGGTCCCAGACCTTGAACAACGTTTGGGCGAGACCGACGACGGGGCGGTAGACAAGCTCAGCCATGGACGGGGTGGACCCTTCTCTCTGCCTGGAAGGGGTTCTCCGGGCGGGAAAGCTACGCAGCCGTAGGTTTACGGCATTGCGCAGATCGTGCCCGAAGAACGAACGACTGGCCAGTCCTCGTGCCGTAGAACGGCGAGATCCTCGTCACGTCCATCACTTGATCCACCTCGGACTTTTAAATTTCCTTTACTCTGCGCGAACCGCCACCCGGCGTACGAGCAGGTACATCTCGCACCCTAGGCAGTACCCGAACGCGGCATTGAGGAACGCGGCGGCGAGCGCGGCACCGGTCGCCGTGAGCCCCAGCCAGGTCGGCCCCAGGCCGAAACCGACCAGACCCACCCCGGCGAAGACCAGCCCGACCGCCTGCGCGAACCGCGGCGGCTCCGGCGACTCGAACTCGGTCGGCGGCCCGATCCGCGGCCGTACGGCCTTCCGGAACAGCCAGCCGTACGGCGAACGGCCCACGCCGCCCGCCGCGCCCAGCGCGAACGCCAGGGTCTGCCAGGCCAGCAGCCAGAAGCTGCCGGTGATCAGTACGACCGCCAGTACTACGGTCGTCAGGGCCGCGCCGAAGCGTGGTCCTCGTACGTCGATGTCCATGAATCAAGGATTCCGCAGCGGAAACGATTCTGGGTGCCGGGAATCTTTGCAGTCTCGTGAACGCTGGAAGGGTCGATGAGCGGACTTGTGGTGTGCGTGGTGGTGCTCGCGGCGGCGAGCGCCTACGGAGTGCTGCATCGGCGGCGGAGCGGGAGAGTGCGCGTGCGCGGGCGCGACGGCGGAAAACGGCTCGGCGCCGCCGAGTTGGGCGGCGACCTCGGTGAGAAGGCCACCCTGGTGCAGTTCTCCAGCGCCTTCTGCGCTCCCTGCCGGGCCACGCGCCGGGTACTGGGCGAGGTGGCCGGCATGGTCCCCGGAGTCCATCACATCGAGATCGACGCCGAGGACCATCTGGACCTCGTGCGGGCACTCGACATCCTGAAGACCCCCACCGTGCTGGTGCTCGACGCGGACGGACGGGTGGTGCGGCGCGCCACCGGCCTCCCCCGCAAGGCGGATGTCATCGCGGCCCTGGGGGAGGCGGTTTGACGATTCGGGCGCAGGCGGTGAGTCATCTCCCATATGCCGGAACGTACTTGACTGCGCACACCACCTATCGTCAGCCTGACCGTATGCCTTCGGAACTCCTTCTTTTCGGGCGGGCGCACGTCGATCTCGCACGCACCGCGAGCGCGTGCTGTCCGGGCTGTTGAGCAGCCACGGTTCAGCTCGTCGCCTCCCCAAGAAGGACAGCCCCATGACGGCCACGCCCGATCTCGGCACCTCTCGGCTCGCCTCTCCGGACCTGCTGCGTTCCGTCTTCCGGCAGCACGCCGCCGGTGTGGCGGTGATCACCGCGCGCGGTGGGACCGGTCCGGTCGGCTTCACCGCCACCTCCCTCAGCTCCGTCTCGGCCGAGCCCCCGATGCTGTCCTTCGGGATCAGCACCGGCGCGTCCAGCTGGCCCGCGATATCCGGGGCCGAGCATGTCGGGGTGCACATACTCGGCGAGCACCAGGAGCAGTTGGCCGCCACCTTCGCCCGCAGCGGCGCCGACCGATTTGGGGCGCCCACCGTCTGGCACGAGGGGCCCGAGGGTGTGCCGGTCCTCGACGGTGTGCTCGCCTGGCTGGTGTGCGGGGTCGTCGCGCGCGTGCCCGCCGGGGACCACCGCATCGTGATCGCCGAGGTCGTCCTCGGTGATCACGCGGGCTCCGGCCGACCGCTCCTCTACCACCAGGGCCGCTTCAACGGGTTGCGTGACTGAGACCACTCCCGGTGGGTGACGGGCCACCCTGCGGAAGCGTCGAGTTCCGATTACGCTGCGTTGCACAGGTCACAGTTCAAAGCGCTTGCTTAGCGGGCACCTGCTGAGGGAGCGTAGTGCTGCGTACTGGCGAGTAATATTTCGCTCGGAGCACCGGCCGCCCGCACCGGGAACGGCCGTTCAAGGCGCCTATGCTGCCTGGAAGTAGGCAGCCGAAAAATGACGATGCAGTAGGAGAGCCGGCGTGAGCTTGAGGATCGTTGTCACTGTGAAGTACGTGCCCGACGCCACTGGCGACCGGCACTTCGCCGATGACCTGACCGTCGACCGGGACGACGTGGACGGTCTGCTCTCCGAGCTCGACGAGTACGCGGTCGAACAGGCGCTGCAGATCTCCGAGAACTCGGACGACGACGTGGAGATCACCGTCCTGACGGTGGGCCCGGAGGACGCCAAGGACGCCCTGCGCAAGGCGCTGTCCATGGGTGCCGACAAGGCGATCCACGTGGAGGACGACGATCTGCACGGCACCGACGTCATCGGCACCTCCCTGGTGCTGGCCAAGGCCATCGAGAAGGCCGGCTTCGACCTGGTCGTCTCCGGCATGGCCTCCACGGACGGCACCGCCGGTGTGATCCCCGCCCTGCTGGCCGAGCGCCTGGGGGTCCCGCAGGTCACGCTGCTCTCCGAGGTCTCCGTCGAGGACGGCGTCGTCAAGGGCCGCCGGGACGGTGACACCGCCTCCGAGCAGCTTGAGGCCTCCCTGCCGGCCGTCGTGTCGGTCACCGACCAGTCGGGCGAGGCGCGTTACCCGTCCTTCAAGGGCATCATGGCCGCCAAGAAGAAGCCGGTTCAGGCCTGGGACCTCTCCGACCTGGAGATCGACACCGACGAGGTCGGCCTCGAAGGCGCCTGGACCGCCGTCGACTCCGCGGCCCAGCGCCCCGCGCGCACCGCCGGCACGATCGTCAAGGACGAGGGCGAGGGCGGCAAGCAGCTCGCCGAGTTCCTCGCGGGCCAGAAGTTCATCTAAGGCCCCCAGGGCCAAGGGCCACGGCCCGCCGCAGGCTCCCTCACCGCCCCTCAGACTTCGCACGCACGCAGGAGACCATTCCCATGGCTGAAGTTCTCGTCTACGTCGACCACGTGGACGGTGCCGTCCGCAAGCCCACCCTGGAGCTGCTGACGCTGGCGCGCCGCATCGGCGAGCCCGTCGCGGTCGCCCTCGGTTCCGGTGCCGAGAACACCGCCGCCGCGCTCGCCGAGCACGGCGCGGTGAAGGTGCTCACGCACGACGCCGCCGAGTACGCCGACTACCTCGTCGTACCGAAGGTGGACGCCCTCCAGGCCGCCTACGACGCCGTCTCCCCGGCCGCCGTCCTGGTGCCGTCCTCCGCCGAGGGCAAGGAGATCGCCGCCCGCCTCGCGGTGCGCATCGGCTCCGGCATCATCACCGACGCCACCGACCTGGAGGCCGGTGACGAGGGCCCGGTGGCGACGCAGTCGGTGTTCGCCGCCTCCTTCACCACCAAGACCCGTGTCTCCAAGGGCACGCCGGTCATCACCGTGAAGCCCAACAGCGCCGCCGTGGAGGCCGCTCCGGCCGCCGGTACCGTCGAGGCCCTCGCGGTCACCTTCTCGGACAAGGCCACCGGCACCAAGGTCACCGCGCGCACCCCGCGCGAGTCGACCGGCCGCCCGGAGCTGACCGAGGCCGCGATCGTCGTCTCCGGCGGCCGTGGTGTGAACGGCGCGGACAACTTCTCGATCATCGAGGCTCTCGCCGACTCGCTCGGCGCGGCCGTCGGCGCCTCCCGTGCCGCCGTCGACGCCGGCTGGTACCCGCACTCCAACCAGGTCGGCCAGACCGGCAAGAGCGTCTCCCCGCAGCTCTACATCGCCAACGGCATCTCCGGCGCGATCCAGCACCGCGCGGGCATGCAGACCTCGAAGACGATCGTGGCCGTCAACAAGGACGCCGAGGCCCCGATCTTCGACCTTGTCGACTACGGCGTGGTCGGCGACCTCTTCGACGTCGTCCCGCAGCTCACCGAGGAGATCAACACCCGCAAGGGCTGATCCCCGGCAAGCGCCATCAGGCCCCTGCGACCCGCGCGGTCGCGGGGGCCTCGGCGTGTCCCGGGCCGCTCATCCCAGGCTGATCGTGGACTGCACGGGCAGATGGTCGCTGGGGAACTGGCTGTTGTCGGAGAACGTGTCGATGGCTGTACGGCGCACGGTGACACCTGTGCTGACCAGGATCCAGTCGATGCGGTTCCCGTCCGGGACGAGCGCGCGGTAGCCGTGGAAGGTGCCGTACAGCTGCCCGCGCCCGGCCGCCGCGTCCCAGGTGTCCCTGAGGCCGGCGCCCAGCATCGTGGCGTAGACCGAGGTGGTGTACGCGGCGGTGTTGAAGTCGCCGGTCACCAGGATCGGCAGGGAGTGGTCGAAGCGGGCGAGGCGTTCGGCGATGAGTGCGGCGGCACGCTCGCGTGCGTACTGACTCGCGTTGTCCAGATGGGTGTTGAGGACGTAGAACTGCCGTCCGTCGTCCCCGAGGTCGCGGAAGCGGATCCAGGTGGCGATGCGCGGATGGGCGCCGCCCCAGGTGTTCGATCCGATCACGGAGGGCGTGTCGGAGAGCCAGAACTGGTCGTACTCGACGGGGGCGAGCCGGCGGGTGTCGTAGAAGATGGCCGTCTCCTCGTCGTGGCTGCCCCCTTTGCGGCCGCTGCCGATCCAGTCGTAGTGCGGTGCGAGGTCCTGCTTGATGTCCTGGAGCTGCCCGTAGAGGCCCTCCTGGGTGCCGATGATGTCGGGGGCCGCGCGGAGCAGCAGGTCGCGCATCACCGGGCGGCGGACCTTCCAGCTGTTGGGTTCGGAGCTGCTCGCGTAGCGCAGGTTGAACGTCATGACGTCCAGCAGACGGGTCTCGTGGCGGACGGCGTCGGCGCGTACGGTTCCGATCAGTGGCAGGGCGATGGCGGCCGCCACCAGCGTGGTCAGCCCCGCGCGACGCGTCACCATCCAGGCAGTCGACATGTGCATCCCTCCCCTTGCGAGTCAGGATGAAGGGGCGGGGCGCCGGGCGGAAGAGGGCCTCGGGGCGAGAGTGAACGCCGTGGGTTCACGCCGTGGACAGGGTGTTGACCGACGGGAAGATCCACAGATAACTTCGTTCTACGGATTGTTGATTCCGCAGAGCGGAAACATGGAGGCTGTGGGATGGGTCAGGGCGAGCAGGAGAAGGTGGCGACCAGCCTCGCGGGCGCGGTCGGCGAGGAGATCAGCGCCTCCCTGGCACCGGTCGACGCCGAACTGGAACGCCGCTACCCCGGCGACCCCGGCACCCGCCAGCCCGTCCACACGGTCTACGTCCCCGGTGACGTCTTCGCCGCCGACACGATCCGCACCTGGGGCGACCGGGCCCTCGCCGCCCTCGACGAGCACGCCCCCGACGCCGCCTCCTTCGCCGCCGTCCTCGGCCTCTCCGACGAACTCGCCGAACCCGTCCACGCGCGCGTGCGGGCCAAGTTGGAGCGCGAGCCGATCGAAGACCTGCGCGTCGACTTCGAGGACGGCTACGGCCCCCGCCCCGACGCCGAGGAGGACGAGGCCGCCGCCCGCGCGGCCCGGCTGATCGCCGAGGCGTACGAGAAGGGCACGGCGGCGCCGTACATGGGCATCCGGATGAAGTGCATGGAAGCGCCGGTGCGCGATCGCGGCATCCGCACCCTCGACATCTTCCTGACCGGACTGATGGAGGCCGGCGGACTGCCCGAGGGGCTGGTCCTGACCCTGCCCAAGGTCACCTACGCCGAGCAGGTCACCGCGATGGTGCGTCTCCTGGAGGCCTTCGAGAAGGCGCACGGGCTCGACGCCGGCCGGATCGGCTTCGAGATCCAGATCGAGACCAGCCAGTCCATCCTGGCCACGGACGGGACCGCCACGGTAGCCCGCATGATCCAGGCCGCCGAGGGCCGCGCCACCGGTCTGCACTACGGCACCTTCGACTACAGCGCCTGCCTCGGTGTCTCCGCCGCGTACCAGGCCAGCGACCACCCCGCCGCCGACCACGCGAAGGCCGTCATGCAGGTCGCGGCGGCGGGGACGGGCGTGCGTGTCTCGGACGGTTCGACCAATGTGCTGCCGGTCGGTCCGACGGCCAAGGTCCACGACGCGTGGCGGCTGCACTACGGCCTCACCCGGCGGGCGCTGGCCCGCGCGTACTACCAGGGCTGGGACATGCACCCCGGCCACATCCCCACCCGCTACGCGGCCGTCTTCGCCTTCTACCGCGAGGGCTTCGAACAGGCCGCGACCCGCCTCGCCCGCTACGCCAACCGGGCCGGCGGCGATGTCATGGACGAGCCCGCGACCGCCAAGGCCCTCAGCGGCTATCTGCTGCGCGGCCTGGACTGCGGCGCGCTCGACCTCGCGGAGGTGGCCGGTGCGACCGGGCTGACCCGGACGGACCTGGAGGGCTTCGCGGCACCCCGCCGGGGCGACCTGACGGCGTCCGCGAAGTAGCGGACCTGTCACAGCTGTCGCCGCCCCCGCCTGTTGTCACTGTCGCCCCGTAGGCTGTACGGCGTTCATGGATGTGCCACAGGAACGGAGCGACGGTGTCTTCGGGGGAGAGCGGACGCGTGGACGGAGCCGGCCGACTGCTGGCCGGACGCTATCGCGTCGTGGCCCGGCTCGGGCGAGGCGGCATGGGCGTGGTCTGGCGCGCCGTCGACGAGGTTCTCGGCCGTGAGGTCGCGGTCAAGGAACTGCGCGCCTTCACCGACGACTACGCGCCCGAACTCGCCGACCTGCGGCTGCGGATGCAGCGCGAGGCACGGGCAGCGGCACGGGTCCGCCATCCCGGTGTCGTCGCCGTGCACGACATCGCGGAGGTGGACGGACGCCCGCTGATCGTCATGGAGTTGATCGACGGTCCCTCCCTGGACGACGTGCTGGCGGAGCGCGGCCCCGTCGACCCGCGCGAGGCGGCCGGTATCGGCGCGAAGGTCATGGAGGCGCTGGCCGCCGCCCACACCGTGGGTGTGCTGCACCGTGATGTGAAGCCCGGGAACATCCTCCTGGAGCGCTCGGGCCGGGTCGTCCTGACGGACTTCGGCATAGCGACGATGGACGACCCTGGCGACGGTTCCGCAACTCACCTCACGCGCAGCGGCGAACTCATAGGCTCCTTGGACTACTTGGCCCCCGAGAGGGCGCAGGGCGCGGACCCCGGCCCGGCCTCCGACGTCTGGGCGCTGGGCGCGACGCTGTACGCGGCCGTCGAGGGCGCCTCACCGTTCCGCCGCACCTCGACGTACTCCACCCTCACGGCGATCGTCGACGAGCCCCTGCCGGAACCCCACCGCGCCGGTCCGCTCACCCCTGTCCTGCGCCAGCTCCTCGACAAACGCCCCGAGTCCCGCCCCGGCGCCGACCAGGCGCGCAGACTGCTGGAAGCGGTGGCGCAGGCGCCGGAGACGGATTCGCCGACGACTGTGCTGCGGGGAGCCGGGGGCGGGGGCGCTGTAGGGACGGGGGAGCCAGGAACGGGAGAGTCGCCGCCGAGTGGGAGCGCGGGGGCCGCAGTGGGCCGCCAGGACCCCGGTTCGTCGATACCGCCGACTGGATCGGATGCCCTTCCGACCGGTCCCACGCCTGCTTCCGCTCCTGCTCCCACCTCCACACCCCAGGGCTTCGGCCCGCCCCTCGCCCCGGTGCCCCACCCGTCCCCACCGACCGGGCCCCTCACACGCCCCGCCCACCCCGTCCGCAAGGCACGAGTCCTGATCGCCGCCGCTGCCACAGCGGTCGTCCTCGCCGGCGCCGGGGTGGTCGTCGCCCACTACGTGAACTCCGGTGAGTCATCGGTCACTTCGCAGGGCGGCTCGCCCCCGGCCCAGGACGCCGGCGTCGCCTCCCCCACCGCACGCGCGGACGCCAAGCGCTCGGACTCCGCCAAGCCCACGGGACAGGGCGCCGACGGGACTCGGGCGCCGACGCAGCAGCACACCGGCAAGGGCGGGGACACGACATCCGGGCAATCGCCGATCGCCTCGCCGAGCAGGTCCGAGTCCTCCGGCGGTGGAGGCACTGGCGGCAACAGCACCCCCACCGGCGGAACCAGCCCGAGTTCCAGCCCCGCCCCGGCCTGCCGGTCCATCGGCGGCGGCAAGTACAACTGCCAGGTGTGGCGCAGCGCCAAGTCCTACACCGCGTCCGGTACCGAGGTGGGTGTGCTCGGCGCGGGCACCAACTACTTCTACTGCCAGGTGAACCTGGGCCGCCGCGAGACGTACGGCCAGTGGACCAACGTCTGGTGGGCGAAGACGGACGACGACAGCGGCAACACGAACGTCTATGTCAGCGACGTCTACATCAAGGGCGGGGGCAACGACGAGCCGGTCCCGGGACTACCGGTCTGCTGAGACCCTACGAAGCGTTCGAGACCGGACACCGTCACCAGCCCCTCCACCCGGAACAGCCGCGTACCCCGCTCGCACAACTCCCGGTCCCCGCGCGCCCGTGCGCAGAACTCCTCCGGCGTCCGCCCGAACAGCTTCCTCAACTCCGGTGAGACAGCGAGAAGTTCGGTGAGCAGCAGCCGCTCGCCCGGATGCCGGCGCGGCGCACCCGTGCCGTCACGCAGCACCCCGTACCGGTTGACGTAGACATACGCGCCCCGCAGCGACTCCCCGGACTCCGACGCGAATCGGAACCCGGGCCCCGTCAACCACGCCCGGTCGAACGCGACTTCACTCGCGTCCACCACCGCGAGCTGCCGCGCGTCGAACCACGTCACGAACAACTCCCGCACGACTCCCTGTGAGTTGACCGGCGACGCGGACACATAGCCCACGCGGCTCACATGTGCGGAGACGCCGACGTCGACACCGGTGACCCGGACCTTCACCATCGGGACGGGGGAGTCGATCCCGAACTCCGCCATCTTGTGGCGCAGTTGGGCGGGGCAGGCGTTGGAACCGATGGCGAGGACAGGGGTGCGGTCCTCGTACGTGACGTGTTCGTCCAGGGGCAACAGCCGGTCTCCGACGAGGAGTCCGGACTCGGCGGGCCATGCGCCCGGGTAGGTGAGCGGATCCTCGCGTGGCGCCCGGCCCAGCCCCAGAGCCTCCAGCGTGCCGTCGTTCACGGTTCGGCTCAGTCCGACGGCGGCAGTTCGCCCGAGCCCCGGGTGATCAGCCGGGTCGGCAACTCGATGCGTTCCGGGGCGATGAGCGTGCCGTCCAACTGGCGGAAGAGGCGCTCTGCGGCGGTACGGCCGAGGGCCGCCGCGTCCTGGGCGACGACGGTCACGCCCGGCTGGAGCAGGTCGGCGAGTTCGAAGTCGTCGAAGCCGACGAGGGCGATCCGGCGGGACTGTTCGGCGAGGACCCGGACGACGGTGACCGTCACGCGGTTGTTGCCGGCGAAGATCGCGGTGACGGGGGAGGGGCCGGACAGCATCTCCTCGGCGGCCCGGCGTACCCGGTCGGGGTCGGTCACGCCGAGGGACATCCAGGCGTCCTCGACCGTTATGCCGGCGTCCTCCATGGCGGCCCGGTAGCCGCGCAACCGCTCGGCCGCCGTGTGGATGCGGGGCATGTCGCCGATGAAGCCGATGCGCCGGTGGCCGTGGGAGATGAGGTGGGTGACACCCTCGTGCGAGCCGCCGTAGCTGTCGGACAGGACGACATCGGCGTCGATCCGCCCGGCCGGACGGTCCACGAACACGGTCGCGACGCCCGCCTTGATCTCCGGCTCCAGATACCGGTGGTCGTCCCCGGCCGGGATCACCACCAGACCGTCCACCCGCCGGGCGCACAGCGCGAGCACCAACTCCTGCTCGCGGTCCGGGTCTTCGGCGCTGGAGCCGTTGATCAGGAGGGCGCCGTGGGCCCGGGCCACCTCCTCGACCGCGCGGCTCAGGGGGCCGTAGAACGGGTCGGCGAGGTCCTCCAGGACGAGGCCGATGCTGGCCGTGCGACCCTTGCGCAGGACGCGCGCGCTGTCGTTGCGCCGGAACCCCAGTGCGTCGATGGCCTCCTGGACGCGGCGCTCGGTGTCCGGGGTGACGCCCGGTTCGCCGTTGACCACCCGCGACACCGTTTTCAGGCCGACACCGGCGCGCGCGGCCACGTCCTTCATGGTCGGACGGTTGCCGTAGCGGTTCTCGGGGCGGCGGGCGGTCTCTGGCACGATGCGCTGTCCTGTCCTGTCGTCCACGGGGGATGCATAGGTCCATGGGTTTGTATGAGGATGTGGCGTCGAGCATAGAGCCTGGACAACGTTGTCATGTGCGAGAGAGACTGTCCACCGATATCTCCGGCCTGCGCCCCCACCGCGAGACCGGCCCAACTCACCTTCTGGTGGTTCTCATGTTTGACGGGGAGATCTGACACTGATGCACACCGACCTCGTGGCCGCGCTCGACATCGGCGGCACCAAGATCGCCGGGGCGCTGGTGGACGGCCACGGCAAGATCCTGGTGCGCGCGCAGCGCCCGACGCCCTCGCAGGACGACGGCGACACCGTGATGCGGGCCGTGGAGGAGGTGCTCGCGGAACTCACCGCATCGCCCTCGTGGTCCCGCGCGGGCGCCCTCGGCATCGGCAGCGCGGGTCCCGTGGACGCCTCCGCGGGCACCGTGAGCCCGGTCAACGTGCCCGGCTGGCGCGACTATCCGCTCGTCGAGCGGGTGCGTGCGGCGGCCGGTGACCTGCCCGTGGAGCTGATCGGCGACGGCGTGGCGATCACGGCGGCCGAGCACTGGCAGGGAGCGGCGCGCGGGCATGCCAACGCGCTGTGCATGGTGGTCTCCACGGGAGTGGGGGGCGGTCTCGTCCTCAACGGGCAGCTGCACCCCGGGCCGACGGGCAACGCGGGCCACATCGGCCACATCAGCGTGGACCTGGACGGTGACCCCTGTCCGTGCGGTTCGCGCGGCTGTGTGGAGCGGATCGCCAGCGGCCCCAACATCGCCCGGCGGGCGGTCGAGGGCGGCTGGCGGCCGGGCCCGGACGGCGACGCCTCGGCCGCCGCGGTGGCCACCGCCGCCCGCGCGGGCGACCCGGTCGCCGTCGCCTCCTTCGAGCGGGCCGCGCAGGCCCTCGCGGCCGGTATCGCGGCCACCGCGACCCTCGTCGAGATCGACATCGCCGTGATCGGCGGGGGCGTGGGCAAGGCGGGCGACGTGCTCTTCACGCCGCTGCGCAAGGCGCTGAGCGACTACGCGACGCTGTCCTTCGTACGGCGGCTCACGGTGACGCCGGCTCAGATGGGCACGGACGCCGGGCTGGTGGGAGCGGCCGCGGCCGCGCTCGCCCGTCAGGCGAACAACGCGACCGCGGCCGGGGTGTGAGGCACCGACCGGACGAAACGTTCGGTCAGTGGCCTTCGTCCCTGTTCAGCAAGTGAGTTGAGCGTCCGCCCAGTCCGCGTGGTCCGAGTCGATCCCGTCGCCGCCGTCGGTGACGACGAGTCGGACCACCTGGGCGCCGGTCACGTCCGCCGTGACCGGCTGGGCGGGCATCGCGTTGGTGAGGACGCCGGTCGAGGCGACCTTCGTGCCGTCCGCCCAGATCTCGAAGGCGACGGTTCCGTTGGCCCCCTTCTCGTCGTCCACACCGACGTCCGCGGTCACCTTCTCGCACGCCTTCCCGGTGTAGTAATCCACTTCGCTCTCGGCGTGCACACCGAGCCCCTTGGCGTACACGACCCCGCCGAGAGTGATCGGACGACCGTCTCCCGCCGCGCTCTCCCCGTTGCTGGTGTTGCGTTCAACGGGCCCCCATCCATTGGCCGTCGACATCCAGGGAAGGTCACCGAGGTACGAGGTGCCCGCAGGGGGAGCGACCACCACGGACGCGGTGAACGGCAGGGTGCTGGTGACGTGCGAACCGCTCGGCGAGCGGTAACTCGCCTTCAGCGCAAGGTCGTACGACCCCGTCGGTGTCCCGGCCGGAGCCGTCACCGTCCACTTCGTGCGCAGCGCCCGGCCGGTCCGTAGGGCCTTGGCGGCCGTCGACGACTTGGCCCGCACCTTCCAGCCGGCCGGCCCTGTCAGGCTCACCGAGACGCGCTCGGCGGTCGTACGGCCGAGGTCGGTCACGGTCGTCGTGAGTGGGGTCGGCGTCGCCGCCTGGACCAACGGGGCGCTGTCCAGGCCGAGTTCGACGGCGGGCGGGTTCCTGACCGCGTGCCGGTCGGCGAAGACCCGTACGAGGACCGTGCCGTGGGCGGGGACGGTCGCGGAGATCGTGCCCGCGGTGTTGTAGCTCTTGTGCTGCCACAGGTCGCGCAGGGCGTAGGCGCGGGCGCCCGGAAGGCCGACGGCCGTCGCGGTGGTGGCGATGCGCTGGGCGCTGCCCGACTCGTTGAAGAGCGCGACCGTACGGCTGCCGTCCTTCATCTCCTTGGCGACGACCCAGCGTCCGCCCTCGGACGTGACAACGTTGCCCTGCTTGCCCAGCGGGTCCTGGTCGACCGCGATGACCTCCTTGTTGTCGAGGATGTCGAAGGTCGCGGGGGTCGCCGTGCGCAGGTCGGAGCCGATGAGGAGCGGTGCGGCCATGATCGACCACATCGAGAAGTGCGAGCGGTACTCGGTGTCCGTCATACCGCCGTTGCCGACCTCCAGCATGTCGGGGTCGTTCCAGTGCCCGGGTCCGGCGTACGGCGCGAGCGGCAGGTTCTGCTTGAGGATCGACAGCATCGAGCCCCAGTTGTCGCTGATGTCACCGGTGGTGCGCCACAGGTGCCCGACGTCCGAGGCCCACTCCCAGGGCTTGTTCTCGCCCCACTCGCAGATGCTGAAGACGATGGGGCGGCCGGTCGCCTTCAGGGCGTCGCGCATGGTGGTGTAGCGCAACTTGGCGTCCACGCCCTGGTTGTTGCAGTTGTCGTACTTGAGGTAGTCCACGCCCCAGTCGGCGAACTGCCGCGCGTCGCTGTACTCGTGGCCCAGTCCGCCCGGGAATCCCGCGTCGTTGCAGGTCTTGGTGCCCGCGCTGGTGTAGATGCCGAGCTTGAGCCCCTTGGAGTGCACATAGTCCGCGACGGCCTTGATGCCGTGCGGGAAGCGGACCGGGTCGGGCACGAGTCGGCCGTCGGCGTCACGGGACGGCAGGGCCCAGCAGTCGTCGAGGTTGACGTACTGGTAGCCGGCCGCCTTGAGGCCCTTGTCGACGAAGAGGTCCGCGATTCCCTCGACCATGGACTCGTTGAACTCGGCACGGCAGTTGGTGGAGTTCCAGTTGTTGAAACCCATCGGAGGTGTGAGCGCCTGACCGTCGGCCAGGGCGGGGGAGACGGGCGCCTGTACGGGGACGGCGACCGCGGGTGCGGCCAGGCCCGCCGTGCACAAAAGCCCTGTTGCGAGCGCTCCTACCACTCTTCGACGGGTCGTGCGGGTGTGGGGGTGACGCATGGTGACGTTCCTCCGGACTCGCGAGAGATGGGATCACTTTCTGTGCATGTCATGTGCGCGATTACGTTAGGACGTGTCGAACTCTGTTGGAAGAGTTGCGTATCGATTGTTCGATTTTCCATCGCGCGAGTTTTGAACACGTTCAACTTTCTGCGCTAGGCTCACTCCCGAACAGAAGGGGGAGCCCTGTGAAGATCGTCATTCCCGGTGGTACAGGACAGGTGGGCGCCATCCTCGACCGTGCCCTGACCGAGGCCGGCCATGAGGTCGTCGTCCTGACCAGGCGGCCGAGGCGCGACCGCGAGGTGTGGTGGGACGGCGAGCACCTCGGCTCCTGGGCCCGGGAGATCGACGGCAGCGACGTCGTGATCAACCTGGCGGGCCGCAGCGTCAGCTGCCGCTACACCCCCGCCAACCTGAAGGCCATGATGGACTCGCGCGTGCACTCCACCCGGGCCGTCGGCGAGGCGATCGCGGCCGCCGCGCACCCGCCGCGCGTCTGGCTGCAGATGAGCACCGCCACCGTCTACGCCCATCGCCACGACGCCTCCAACGACGAGGCCACCGGCCTGATCGGCGGCGCCGAACCGGGCGTACCCGGCTACTGGTCGTACAGCGTCGAGATCGCCAGGAACTGGGAGCGCGAGCAGGAACGCGCAGACACCCCGCACACCCGCAAGGTGGCCCTGCGCGCCGCCATGGTGATGAGCCCCGACCGCGGCGGTGTCTTCGACGTGCTGCTCGGGCTGGCCCGGCTCGGGCTCGGCGGTCCGGTCGCGGGCGGCGCCCAGTACGTCTCCTGGATCCACGACCGGGACTTCGTCCGCGCCGTCGAGTTCCTCGTCGCTCGCGACGACATCGCCGGGCCGGTCAACCTCGCCGCCCCGGGCCCGCTCCCGCAACGCGCCTTCATGCGCGTCCTGCGCGCCGCCCGGGGTATCCCTGTGGGCCTGCCCGCCACGAAGTGGATGGCCGAGCTGGGCGCCTTCGTGCTGCGCTCGGACACCGAACTCCTCCTGAAGAGCCGGCGGGTCGTCCCGGGGCGGCTGCTGGCGGAGGGGTTCACCTTCGACCATCCGCAGTGGCCCGAGGCCGCCGTGGACCTCGTTCGACGGGCGCGCGGTGGCGCGGATTCCACCCGGCGGCCCGTCCGGGCGTGACCCTGGCGCGCTTCGTCAGTTGAACGGGGCATGAAGAAGCGCAGCATGCTGGCCATCGCCTCCCTCGCCACGGGTTTCGTCGTCGCCGCGATCACTCCGTCGCACTCCCACGACCACGACGTACTCGGCGATCTCAACGTCAAGGACACCGTGGGTGCCATGGACCACCTCGTCAGCGACGGCAGCCTCGCCGTCGACGAGGGAGCCCTGGGAGAGAACAGTTGATACCGGTCTGAAACGCATGGCGCCGGTGCCCCGTCGGAGGGGGCACCGGCGCCGTCGTATGCGCGCTCTCAACTGGGGCTGGTTTCCGTGGCAGGGTGGAACGGGCAAGCCTCAGGGGGCCAACAGAAGAGGGGGACCTGTGACCGTCGTCTGGATCAACGGCGCGTTCGGTGCAGGCAAGACCGCCACCGCACGGGAACTGATCGACCTGATCCCGAACAGCACGTTCTTCGACCCCGAGATCATTGGCGGGGCACTTCCGAACCTGCTCCCGCCCAAGCACCTCGCGGAGGTCGGCGACTTCCAGGACCTGCAGATCTGGCGACGGCTCGTGATCGACACGGCCGCCGCCATGCTCGCGGAGCTCGGCGGGACCCTCGTGGTCCCGATGACCCTGCTGCGCCAGGAGTACCGCGACGAGATCTTCGGCGGCCTCGCGGCCCGCCGGGTCGCGGTCCGGCATGTTCTCCTGGCACCGGCGGAAACGATCCTGCGCGAGCGAATAGCCGGCCGGGAGATCCCGCCGGACCTCCCCGACGGCGAGCTGCGGATGCAGCAGTGGGCGTACGACCACATCGAGCCGTACCGCGCCGCACTCGCCTCCTGGCTCACCGCCGACGCTCATCTCGTCGACACCAGTGCCCTCACCCCGTACGAGACGGCCTGCCGGATCGCCGAAGCCGTCGGCAGCGGTACCGTCCCGGTCTGCGACATCGTGCAGACCCCCGAGCCCACCTCCGAGACCGTCGCGGCCGGAGTGCTCCTCTTCGACGAACAGGACCGGGTCCTGCTCGTCGACCCCACCTACAAGGCCGGCTGGGAGTTCCCCGGCGGCGTCGTCGAACCCGGCGAGGCACCCGCCCGGGCCGGCATGCGCGAGGTCACCGAGGAGACCGGCCTCGTCCTCGACGACGTACCCCGGCTGCTCGTCGTCGACTGGGAGCCACCCGCTCCGCCCGGCTACGGCGGGCTGCGCCTCCTCTTCGACGGCGGCCGGCTGGGCGCGGCCGAGGCGGACAGACTGCTGCTGCCCGGACCGGAGTTGCGCGGCTGGTGCTTCGCCAGCGAACAGGAGGCCGCGGACCTGTTGCCGCCGGTCCGCTACGAGCGGTTGCGGTGGGCGCTGCGGGCGCGCGAGCGTGGAGCGGCGCTGTATCTGGAGGCGGGCGTACCGGTTGGCTGACGGCATGTCAATTTGCGGTCTGATCAACGACGTTGAAGGGGACTTTGCCTTTTCGGGGACACGACCTGGCGATTTTGCGGGGCATGGGTCATTCCGATAACAAAGCGAGGGTGAATTGTCGCCTTCCCGGTATGAACAAGAACGTGAAGAAGGTACATCGGAGCTCTAACGTCTTTGCGCAGCTCAGTTCTCTCGCGGCCGCCGGCCGCCTCGACGGGACCGGACATTTCGCCGGTCGAAGGAGAGGAACATGCGCGCGCCATCCTCGGCCCTCACCCGGGCCCTCACTCTTGCCGCCGGGCTCACCCTGGTGCTCACCGCCTGCAGCAGCGGCGGTGGGGGCGGCGGCTCCAATAAGGGCAGCTCGGCCGGGCTCACGTCCTGCAACACCGTGGGCAAGGCCAACACCTGCAACTCGGCCGCCACCAAGTCCGGCGGAACGTACACCTATGTGCTGGAGAAGAACATCCAGCAGTGGAACGTCCAGGACGTCAACGGCAACACCTTCGAGAACGGGGAGGCCCTGGAGGTCGTCCTGCCGCAGGTGTTCATACCCCAGCCGGACTTCACCGTCACTCTCGACACCGACCTGGTGACCTCGGCGACGCAGACCAGCACCAGCCCGCAGACCATCGTCTACAAGATCAACCCGAAGGCGGCGTGGAACGACGGGACGCCCATCACCGCCGACGACTTCACCTACTACTGGCGCACCAACAACGGCAAGGACTGCCCGCCGCCGCCCGCCAGCGACTCCAGCCAGACCCATGGCTGTCTGCCGCAGAGCACCGCGGGCTACGACCGGATCAAGTCCCTCACCCCGTCCGACAACGGCAAGACCTTCACGATGGTGATGTCGAAGCCGTACTCGGACTGGAAGTCGCTGTTCGGTGCGGGTTATCCGCTCTATCCGGCGCACACCGCGGAGAAGATCTCAGGTGCCAAGGTCGGTGACGCCGCCGCCATGACGGCCACTCAGATGGCGGAGGCCTGGCAGTACTTCCTGAAGACGCCGCCCACCAAGTACCCGACCGCGGGCGCCTACAAGATGCAGCAGTGGGTCGACAACGACCACGCCACCTATGTGCCCGACCCCAAGTGGTACGGCGCGAAGAAGGCCACTCTGCAGCGGCTGATCTTCAAGGTGATCTCGGACGCCACCCAAGAGCCGACGGCGTTGAAGAACAACGAGGTTCAGGGCATCTACCCGCAGCCCGAGGTCGACCTGGTGAACCAGGTCAAGGACATCCCCGGTGTCACCTACAGCATCGGCAACGGGCTGACCTGGGAGCACTTCGACCTCAACCTGCACAACCCGGTGATCGGCAAGTATCTGGCGCTGCGGCAGGCGATGTTCACGGCGATCAACATCAAGGACATCATCGCCAAGACGGTCGGCCAGTTCGACCCGGCAGTGAAGCCGCTCGGCAGCCACAACTTCGTTCCCGGACAGGCCGGTTACAAGGACGTGGTCAGCGCTTCCGGTCAGGGTTCGGGTGATCTGACGAAGGCGAAGAAGTACCTCACGGACGCCAAGTTCACCGGTGTGGGTACGGCGTTGAAGACTCCCGACGGCAAGGCCGTCGGCCCCTTCGACTGCCGTTACACCACCGGCAACCAGATCCGGCAGAGCGAGTGCCAGATCCTGCAGAGCAACCTGGCGAGCCTCGGCATCAAGATCACCATCAAGCCGATCGGCGCCGCCGACCTCGGCACGGTCCTCGCCGGGCACCAGTACGACATCATCGTCTTCGCCTGGGTCGCAGCCCCGTTCCCGACCAGCAACGCCCAGCAGAACTGGTTCACCGGCGGTGGCGGCAACTACGGCGGCTACAGCAACAAGACGGCCGACTCCCTGATCTCCCAGGCCGTGGGCGAGACGGACGCGACAAAGGCCGCGGCCCTCCTCAACCAGGCCGACCAGCTCATGGTCAACGACGCCTACGTGCTGCCGCTCTACCAGAAGCCGACGTTCTTCGCGTCGCAGACGCGGTTCGTGAACATGCGGAACAACTCCACCAACGTGGGACCGGCCTACAACACCGGCGAGTGGGGCCTGAAGAAGTAGCCCGCCGCCCGAGGGAACAGCTCCATCGGCACGCCCGTCGAGCCCGGCCCCGGTGTCACCGGGGCCGGGCCCCGACCACGGACGGCATCCCCGACCCGCCGGCCTCCGAGAGAAGACCGCATGCTCGCCTACACCGTGCGCCGCATCCTCGTCTCCATACCCGTCCTCATCGCCTCGACGTTCATCGTGTTCCTGGTCGTCATCAACTCCGGCGACCCGGTGGCCAACTTCGCCACCTCACGGCAACCCGCCCCCAGCAAGGCGGCGGTGGCCGCCTTCGCCCGGCACATCCACGCCAACCAGCCGGTGATGGAACGCTATTGGAACTGGATCACCGGCGTCCTGCACGGCGACTTCGGCCCGTCCGTGCAGGTCAACCTGGACATCGGGCACGACCTGTTCACCCGCTTCAGGGTGACCATCACCCTGGTCGCCGCCGCGATGGTCCTCGCGCTGATCATGGCCGTCGTCTTCGGCGTGTTCAGCGCCATCCGCCAGTACTCCGCCGCCGACTACACCATCACCTTCTTCGGCTTCCTCTTCCTCGCCATGCCGGTGTTCTGGTTCGCGGTGCTGCTCAAGCAGGCCGGAATCTGGTTCAACGAGAAGACCGGCAGCCAGTTCCTCGGCACCATCGGCGAGAAGTCGCCGTACCTCGAAGTCGACACCACCTGGAACGAGTTCACCGATCACGTGGGCCACCTCATCCTGCCCACCATCACCCTCGCTCTGGTCTCCTTCGCGTCCTGGACCCGCTACACCCGCGCCTCCATGTTGGAGGTCCTCAACAGCGACTACGTACGGCTCGCCCGCGCCAAGGGCCTCAGGCGCGGCAAGGTGATGACCCGGCACGCGCTGCGCACCGCCCTCATCCCGCTGGCCACCGTCACCGCGCTCGACATCGCGATCATCCTGGGCGGCGCGGTGATCACGGAGACGATCTTCCAGTGGCACGGCATGGGCGAGATGCTGGTCCAGGCGGCGACCACGCTCGACGTCTACCGCACCATGGCCTGGCTGTTGCTCTCCGCCGTCGTCGTCATCGGGTTCAACCTCATCGCCGATCTCCTCTACGCCGTACTCGACCCGAGGATCCGCTATGACTGACATCGAGGCACCGGGGTCCGCGGACACTCAACTGCCGCGCGGCGACCACGAGTTCACCGTACGACAGCGCACCCAGACCCAGCTGGTGCTGCGCCGCTTCGTGCGGCACCGGGCCGCGATGGTCAGCCTGGTCGTGTTCGTGCTGATCCTGCTGTGGGCGTTCATCGGCCCGCACCTGTGGCACTACTCGTACGATAAGTACACTGAGGACAACTCCAAACCGCCGTCCTGGAAGCACCCGTTCGGCACCAACTCCTCGGGATACGACGCCTACGCACAGGTCATGCGCGGTACCCAGACCTCACTGAAGATCGCCCTCATGATCGCGCTCGGTTCCACCCTGGTGGGCGCGATCTGGGGCGCCATCGCGGGCTTCTACCGGGGCGTCGTCGACGCGGTCATGATGCGCGTCGTCGATCTGGTGCTGACGCTGCCCCTGTTCGCGATCGCCCTGGTCATCTCCTCCCGCACCGGCGGCTCCTGGTACTGGATCGCGATCGTGATCGCCGGGCTGACCTGGGCGTACGTCGCCCGGGTCGTGCGCTCCTCGGTGCTGTCGCTGCGCGAGAAGGAGTTCATCGAGGCGGCGCGGGCGCTCGGCGCCTCCGACGTGCGGATCATCTTCCGGCATCTGCTGCCCAACGCCCTCGGCCCGATCATCGTCAACGCGACGATCCTGGTGGCGACCGGCATCCTCACCGAGACCGCGCTCTCCTTCCTGGGCTTCGGCGTCCAACCGCCCGACACCTCCCTGGGGTTGCTGGTGTCCCAGGCCCAGACGGCGGTCGACACCCGGCCCTGGCTCTTCTACATCCCCGGCGCGTTCATCATCGCCATCGCGCTGACCATCAACTTCATCGGCGACGGCCTGCGCGACGCCTTCGACCCCCGGCAGCAAAGGGTGCGACAGTGACGACCACGAGTCATGGAGTGCGCGAGGTCCCCGTGACGTCGGCCGTGCTCGAAGTCGAGGACCTCAGTGTGGAGTTCGGCACGGAGGACGGGACGGTACGGGCCGTACGCGGCGTCGGCTACCGGCTCGACCGCGGTGAATCGCTGGGCATCGTAGGCGAGTCGGGGTCCGGGAAGTCGGTGACCGCCCTCGCCGTGATGGGGCTGCTGCCGACCGGGGCCAAGGTGCGCGGCTCGGTCCGCTTCGAGGGCACCGAACTGCTCGGCCTGTCCGACGCGCGCCTGTCCGACCTGCGCGGCAGCGGCATCGCGATGATCTTCCAGGACCCGATGACCTCGCTCAACCCCGTCTACAACGTGGGCTATCAGATCAGCGAGACCCTGCTGCGCCACAACCCCGACATGAAACGGCGGGACGCCCGCAAACGGGCCGTCGACCTGCTCGGCACGGTCGGCATACCCAGCCCCGAGCGGCGCGTCGACAGCTACCCGCACGAGATGTCCGGCGGTATGCGCCAGCGCGTCGTCATCGCGATCGCCATGGCCAACGACCCGGACGTGATCATCGCCGACGAGCCGACCACCGCCCTGGACGTCACCGTGCAGGCACAGATCCTCGAAGCCCTGGAGACCGCCCGCGCCGAGACCGGAGCGGCGCTCGTCCTCATCACTCACGACCTGGGGGTGGTGGCCGGCCACACCGACCGGGTCGCGGTCATGTACGCCGGCCGGATAGTGGAGACGGGCTCCGTCGAGGACATCTTCTACACCCCGCGCATGCCCTACACCCTGGGCCTGCTCGGCTCCCTGCCCCGCCTCGACCGCGAGGAGGCACGGCTCACCCCCATCACCGGCTCACCGCCGAGCCTGCTCAACCTGCCGCCCGGCTGCCCCTTCTCACCCCGCTGCCCGATGCGCCGGGACGTGTGCGACACCGACGAACCCGCACTGCGCAGGGCCGGCGGAGACCTGCACCTCAGCGCCTGCCACTTCGCCGACGAACTCGTCGACACCGGCGCGGACCAGGTCTTCGACGCGGTCGGCGCGGACACCGAGGCCCTGGCCCGCTTCGCCGACGCGGCGCCCGCCACGAACCCCGAGGAGGACCCCGTATGACCGCGCCCGCGCAGGCCGCCACCCCCCTGCCGCCGCTGCCCGGCCACGGCGGCACCGGTGAACCGGTCCTCCAGGTACGGGACTTGGTCAAGCACTTCCCGGTCATGTCCAAGGGCGTCGTCCGGCGACGCGTCGGCGATGTGCACGCCGTCTGCGGAGTCTCCTTCGACCTCTACGAGAACGAAACCCTGGGCCTGGTGGGGGAGTCTGGCTCCGGCAAGACCACGATCTCGCGCACCGTCCTCGGACTGGAACGGGCGACCGCGGGCCAGGTCCGCTACCAGGGGCATGAGCTCACCGAACTGAGCAGACGTCAGATGCGGCCCCTGCGAGGGGAGTTGCAGATCGTCTTCCAGGACCCGTACGCTTCGCTCGACCCGCGGATGACCGTCCACGAGATCGTCGCCGAACCGCTGCGCATCCACGGCCGGTACGGATCCGCGGCGAGGGGGGAGGTGAGCGAACTCCTGCGGCTGGTCGGACTCAACCCCGAGCACGGCAACCGCTTCGCCCACGAGTTCTCCGGCGGACAGCGCCAACGTATCGGGATCGCGAGGGCGTTGGCACTGCGCCCGAAGGTCGTCATCCTCGACGAACCGGTGTCGGCCCTGGACGTGTCGATCCAGGCGGGCGTCCTCAACCTGCTGATGGACCTGCAGAGCGAACTCGGCCTGTCCTTCCTGTTCGTCGCCCACGACCTGTCGGTGATGCGGCATGTCGCCGGCCGGGTGGCCGTCATGTACCTGGGCCGCCTGGTGGAGATCGCCCCCGCGCGACAGCTGTTCGCCCGCCCGGCACATCCGTACACCCAGGCCCTGGTCTCGGCCATCCCGCTGCCCGACCCGCGCAAGGAACGAGCCCGGAAACGGATCACCATCCAGGGCGACGTCCCCAGCCCGGTGCGCCCGCCCAGTGGGTGCCGGTTCCGCACGCGCTGCCCCAAGTTCGCCAACCAGCTGACCCACAGCGAACGCACGTCGTGCGTGGAGGAGGTGCCGGCGCTCGTGGACCGGGGCGGGGGGAACCCGGTCGCCTGCCACTATGCGGAGAGCGTCGAGCTGCTGTAGTCGAGGCCGAGTTCCTCGGCGGACGGGTACGGAGTCAGCCTGCTCTCCCGCTCCACGCGGAGGTTGAAGTCCCCGACGGTGGTGCCGAGTTGTGCGTACCGGGAGATCAGCTCGGCGACGGCCGACGGGATGCCCTCGGGCCGCCTGCCGCCGTCGGCGCACGCACGGATGAAGTCCTCGCGCTCGACCCTGCCGTAGCCGTACTGGTCCACAACGAGCCAGTGCACCAGGTAGGAGAAGGCGTAGGCGCGGTCGTAGTGAAGGTGGTGGTTGTAGAAGTCGCGTTCGTCCGCCGTGAGTCGGAAGCGCGGGGAGAGTGCGAGGCCGTAGTCGGCGAGGTAGAGCTGCTGCCCGTCGGTGAGGATGTTCCTGAAGTGGACGTCGAAGTGCAGGAGTTGCTGCTCGCGGAGGAAGCCGGTGACGGCTTCGAGACCCTGCTCCACGAGTGCGCAGGCGGCGTCGGCGTCGCCCGTGCGCAGTCGGCCGGGGAGCCAGTCGTGGAGGGTGTGCGGCAGGTGTTCCATGAACAGCGTCAGGCTCGCGGACGCCGTGCGCAGGGCCTCGATGTGCTCGCGTCCGGTGCCCCAGTAGGCCACGGTCCGCTCCACGTCGGCGAGTTCGTCGGGAAGCCACTGCTCCGGGTCGGGCAGCACCCGCCAGTGGTGCAGCAGCGGGAAGCCCGGGAACCGGTCGGACAGCACCCAGTTGGTCGTCATCTCGTGGACGGCCAGCTCGCGCCAGACGCCGAAGCCGGGGCTGGGGAGCGCGCCGATGCCGTAGTGGCAGAAGGAGGGCGCCCCGAACACATTGGCCGTGGACCGCACGTTCTCCGGCCGCCGCTCCACATCCGTCAGCGGCATCCGCTTCACGAACACCCTTCTGCCGTCCACCTCGATCAGCGCCGAGCGCCCGCCGATACCGGACCCCAACGGCGTGCCCGCCTCGACCAGTTCGGCGAGTTCGTGGTCGGAGAGGAGGGCGAGGGACGTGGCGGTGTCGCTGTGGGCGATGAGGCGCTCGGTGCGGGACATGGGTTCATCCTCGGCGCGGGGCGGTGTGCTTGTCCGTCGATCTCCGAAGTGCCGCCCCGGCTCCACCGATCACCGGATCACCGTGACCGAAACAGGCCACATCCGGATCGAGAGCCGCCGGCCGGTGGAAGGAGGCGATGGCCTGCGCCCTGTCGACGTTGAACACGCCGAGCGTCACCTCGCCGTCGATCGGTGACGAGGCGACGGCGTCTCCGGTGAACAGCACGCCGTGCTCCGGCAGATGGAGCGCGATGCTGCCGTCCGTATGGCCTGGAGAGTGGACGACATGAGCGCCACCTCCGAAGTCCAGGATGTTCCCGTCGTCCAATTCCGTTACGAGGCCCGGGTGTTGGACGTCCCCCGGTGGCAGACGCCCGACCGCCTCCGCGTGGATCGGCCGCTCCCAGTCCTCGAACACCGGTGGCGGGCCCGGTACTTCACCCCGTACGACCGGAGCGGCCAGTCGATGCGTCAGCACCTCCGCTCCACCCAGCGTGGCGAACTCGGCCGCCCCGCCCATGTGATCCTCGTGGAATTGAGTGAGCACGATCCGCCCCGCGGCCCCCGGATCCCGCCCCAGTGAGGTGATCCCCGCCGCGATGGATGCCCCCGAGCCCACCGGACCCGCGTCGATCAGCGTCAACTCCCGGTCGTCGTACCAGGGACAGGCCTGACCGACCGGGAAGCGCAGGAGATGGAGGCGGGGAAGGATCTCGACGACGTCCATGAAAGGACCGTGGAGAAGGCCGCCGCCCGACGGCGAGAGCCCTCTGCTGTGGGCAGAGCGGCTCAGCCGGCCGCGTAGTTCTGCAGGAACAACGCCTCCGTCACCGACAGGCGCTCCAACTCCTCCGGTGACACGCTCTCGTTGACCGCGTGGATCTGGGCCTCCGGCTCGCTGAGGCCGATGAGGAGGATCTCGGCCTGCGGGTACAGGGCGGCGAGGGTGTTGCACAGGGGGATGGAACCGCCCTGGCCGGCGTACTGCATCTCCTGGCCGGGGTAGGCGACCGCCATCGCGTCGGCCATCGCCGTGTACGCCGGGCTGGTGGTGTCGGCGCTGAAGGGCTGGCCCTGGCCGATCTGTTCGGTGCGGACGCGGGCGCCCCACGGGGTGTGGGCCTCCAGGTGGGCCTGGAGCAGCTTGGTGGCCTCGCCCGCGTCGACGCCCGGCGGGACGCGCAGGCTGACCAGTGCGCGGGCGCCGGCCTGCACGGACGGGGTGGCGCCGACGACCGGGGGGCAGTCGATGCCGAGGACCGTGACGGCCGGGCGTGCCCAGATGCGGTCGGCGACCGTGTCGGAACCGATCAGCTCGACGCCGTCCAGCACCTTGGCGTCCTGGCGGAACTGCTCCTCGTCGTACGACAGTCCGTCCCAGGTCGCGTGGGCGGCGAGTCCGTCGACGGTCGTCGAGCCGTCCTTGGCGCGCAGCGAGTCCAGGACGCGGATCAGCGCGGCGAGTGCGTCGGGCGCGGCGCCGCCGAACTGGCCCGAGTGCAGGTTGCCTTCGAGGGTGTCGATCTGGATCCGCACCAGGGTCATGCCGCGCAGGGTCGAGGTGACCGTGGGCAGGCCGACGCGGAAGTTTCCTGTGTCGCCGATCACGATCGTGTCGGCGGCGAGGAGTTCGGGGTGCTCCTCGGCGTACCGCTCAAGGCCGCCGGTGCCCTGCTCCTCCGAGCCCTCGGCGATCACCTTGACGTGCACCGGGATGCCGCCGTTGGCCTTGAGGGCGCGCAGCGCGAGCAGGTGCATGATCACGCCGCCCTTGCAGTCGGCGGCGCCGCGCCCGTACCACCGGCCGTCGCGCTCGGTCAGCTCGAAGGGAGGGGTCGTCCAGGCGGCCTCGTCGAGCGGCGGCTGCACGTCGTAGTGGGCGTACAGGAGCACGGTCTTCGCGCCCTCGGGGCCCGGCAGGTAGCCGTAGACCGACTGCGTGCCGTCCGGGGTGTCGAGCAGGGCCACGTCCTGGAAACCCTCGGTGCGCAGCGCGTCGGCGACCCAGTTCGCGGCGCCCTCGCTCTCGCTCTTCGGGAACTGGTCGAAGTCCGCCACCGACTTGAAGGCCACCAGCTCGCCGAGCTCAGTTCTTGCCCTGGGCATCAGCGAGGCGACGGTCTCGGCGACCGGATTCGACGACATGGGCACGCTCCTTGTGGGTGCGACGTTGTACGAATGATGCCGTCGATCCTCCCACAACGGCCTGTGGCGATGTCCGCCGTAGGATGCGGGGGACAGGTGCGGCAGCGGCTTGATCGGGAGCAGTAGACCATCGTGAGCAGCGAGAACTCTTCGGCGGACGACGTGCAGCGGGTGTGGGACGTCGTCGTGGTGGGCGCGGGACCCGCGGGGGCCTCGGCCGCCTATGCGGCGGCCGTCGCGGGACGGCGCGTGCTGTTGCTGGAGAAAGCCGAGTTGCCGCGCTACAAGACGTGCGGCGGCGGCATCATCGGACCCTCGCGGGACTCTCTGCCACCCGGCTTCGACCTGCCCCTGAAGGACCGGGTGCACGCCATAACGTTCTCGAACAACGGGCGTTTCACGCGCACCCGCCGGTCCCGGCAGATGCTGTTCGGGCTGATCAACCGGCCCGAGTTCGACCACCAGCTCGTCGAGCACGCGCAGAAGGCGGGCGCCGAGCTGCGCACCGGCGTCACAGTGACACGAGTCGAGCAGCACGGCGCCGCGGTGCCGGACCGCCGTACGGTCGCCGTGGTGCTGGGCGGCGGCGAGACGGTCCTCGCGCGGGCCGTCGTCGGCGCCGACGGCAGTGCCAGCCGTATAGGGGCGCATGTCGGGGTCAAGACCGACCAGGTGGACCTGGGCCTGGAGGCGGAGATCCCGGTGCCGGACACCGTCGCCGAGGACTGGAAGGGGCGGGTGCTCATCGACTGGGGCCCGATGCCCGGGAGTTACGGCTGGGTCTTCCCCAAGGGCGACACGCTCACGGTCGGCGTGATCTCCGCGCGCGGTGAAGGCGCCGCCACCAAGCGGTACTTGGAGGACTTCATCGCCCGGCTCGGCCTCGCCGGCTTCGAACCCAGCATCTCCTCGGGGCACTTGACCCGATGCCGGGCGGACGACTCGCCGCTCTCGCGCGGGCGGGTGCTGGTGTGCGGGGACGCGGCGGGGCTGCTGGAGCCGTGGACCCGGGAGGGCATCTCGTTCGCGCTGCGCTCGGGACGGCTCGCGGGGGAGTGGGCGGTGCGGATCGCCGAGGCACACGACGCGGTGGACACCCGCCGGCAGGCGCTGAACTACGCGTTCGCGATCAAGGCGGGGCTCGGCGTGGAGATGAGCGTCGGCAAGACCATGCTGGCGGTCTTCGAGCGGCGCCCCGGACTGTTCCACGCCGCCCTCACCGGCTTCCGGCCGGCCTGGAAGGCCTTCATGGACATCACCCGGGGCTCGACCACACTGGGTGAGCTGGTGCGCAGCCATCCCGTGGCGCAGCGCGCGCTGACCGCGTTCGACCGCAGGACCGCGGAACCCGTTGAGGCGGTGGAGTCGCCGGAGGGCGGGGTCAGCTCCTGACCGTGACGTGGAAGACGGGGTGGTCGTCCGCGATCCGCCGCAGTTCGTCGTCGGAGGAGTCGGGGCCGACTCCTCCGAAGAACACGCCGACCTCGGCCTTCCAGCGCTTGAGGTAGGCGCGCAGCAGCGGCACCTTCTCGTCGCCGGTGACCTCGGTCGCGGTGAACACGTCCACCTTCTTGCCGAGCCGCAGCTCGCCGCCGCCCGCCGCGCGCATGTTGTGCGTCCACTGGACGTGCCCGCGCGGGGCGACGAGGTACTGCTGTCCGTCCACCGTCAGCAGGTTCACCGGGGTGGTCCGCCACTCGCCGCTCTTACGGCCGCGGACCGCCAGCACCCGTGAACCCCAGACGCTGAGACCGCGGCGGGTGAACCAGGCGACGGCGCGGTTGAAGACGTTGACCGTGAACCAGCCGGGCTTCTGGACGTGCGTGCTCATGACGACTCCTGGGTTTTGGAGAGCGCGGCTCCCTTTTGTGAGCGCTGCTCTCGCTCTCGGGATCAGTCTGCATCGGGTTGGCGGTCCAATGCAAGAGCGGTGCTCTCTTTTTTATGCACTGCTCTCGTTTGTGTGCGCTGCTCTGAATCCATGCCACACTGGCTCGTATGAGCACCACACAAGGCGCCCGCGCCCGAGCCAGGATCGAGGTCACCGCGGCCATCAAGGACGAGGCACGCAGACAGCTCGCCGCCGAGGGCGCCGCGAAACTCTCGCTGCGCGCCGTGGCCCGTGAGCTGGGCATGGTCTCCTCCGCCCTGTACCGGTACTTCCCCAGCCGCGACGACCTGCTGACCGCTCTCATCATCGACGCATACGACTCCGTCGGGGAGACCGCGGAAACGGCGCACGCCGAGGTCGTGGACGCGGGCCCGCTGCGGCGCTGGATCTCCGTGTGCGAGGCGGTGCGCACCTGGGCACTGGCGCACCCGCACGAGTACGCCCTGATCTACGGTTCACCGGTCCCCGGGTATGTCGCCCCCGAGACCACCGTGCCGGCTGCCGCCCGTGTCGCCCTCCTGCTCATCGGTATCGCGCGCGACGCCCACCAGGCCGGCACCCTGACCGAGCCTCCGTTGCCGACCGACCTCCACCCCGAGGCAGCGCGTATGGTCGCGGACTTCGCGGGAGACCTTCCGCCTGCGGTGGCCGTCGCCCTGGTCGCCGCGTGGGCCGAGTTGTACGGGCTGGTCAGCTTCGAGCTTTTCGGTCAGTTCCGCCGGGTGGTGGAGGACCGCGAGCTCTTCTTCCGTCATGCGGTACGACGGCTTGCGCTTGGGGTGGGGCTCGCTGACGGGTGAGTGCTCTGCCGGGTGCGTGGTTCTTCGTCTGCGGGCCCGGTGGGGACTGGTCGCGCAGTTCCCCGTGCCCCTTGCGGGGCGCTGTAGTGGGCCGGAGTTCATGGGGCGCGGTTGGGACGTACTCCCCGGGAAGTACTCGTGATCACCCCGCCGGGGTGACGCCCCCGACGCCGCCCGGCGTCTAGCGTGACGTGCATGGACGAGCAGCGGGTAAGCGGCGGGGGACCGCCCCAGTGGTGGCGCCACGGACCGCCGTGGGGCGGGGCGGCGGCCCCGACGCGGTGGCCGTGGCGCTCCACGCTGCTGGTCACCGTGCTCGTGCTGGGCGGCAGCAACTTCGCCTCGCACAGCCAGCCCGACCGCGTCCAACTCGACCTCTGTGCGCGCGGCCTGCTCATCGCCGGATCGGCGCTGCTCCTGTGGCGCCACCGTTACCCCGTAGGGGTGGCCTTCGGGACCGTGCTCGCCGCCGTGCTCTACTTCGGCGCCGGATATCCGTACGGTCCCGTCTTCCTGCCCGTCGCGCTCGGCTGCTTCAGCGCGGTCGTGGCCGGGCGCCGGTGGGCGGCCTGGACCGCGCTCGGCGCGCTCTGGGCGTCGCACCTCCTGATCGCGCACTGGCTCTGCAGATGGCTGCCCCCGCAGCACGACCACGCGGTGCCCTGGGGCCGTGAACTGGCCGTCGCCACCTGGCTGGTGGCCGTCGCCGCGATCTCCGAACTGGCCCGCACCCGCCGCGACCAGTGGGTCCGCGACCGCGCCGAGCGTGCCCAGGCGGCCCGCCGCCGCGCCGACGAGGAACGGCTGCGGATGGCCCGCGAACTGCACGACGTCCTCGCGCACAGCATCTCCGTCATCAACGTCCAGGCGGGCGTCGGCCTCGCGCTCCTCGACTCCGACCCCGAGCAGGCCCGTACCGCGCTCACCACCATCAAGGCCGCCAGCAAGGAGGCGCTCGGCGAGGTCCGCCAGGTCCTCGACACCCTGCGCACCCCGGGCGACGCGCCGCGCGCCCCGGCCCCCGGTCTCGACCGCCTGCCCGAACTGGTGCAGCAGGCGGCGAGCGCGGGCCTCACGGTCGAGGTCGAGGGAACCCCGCCCCGCCTCCCGCCCGGCACCGACCTCGCCGCCTTCCGCGTCGTCCAGGAGGCCCTCACCAACGTCGTGCGGCACTCGGGTTCGCGGCACGCGCGCGTGCACGTCGAGCACGATCCCCGGGAGCTGCGGCTGTGCGTCGACGACGACGGGCCCGCGACCGGCGCGGAGGCCGGGGGCAGCGGCAACGGGCTGGCCGGGATGCGGGAGCGGGCCGCGGCGCTCGGTGGCACCATCGAGGCGGGCCCGCGCCCGGACGGCGGCTTCCGGGTGCTCGCCGCACTGCCGTTGAAGGCCACACCGAAGGAGGACGACCGGTGATCCGGGTACTGATCGCCGACGACCAGTCGCTGGTCCGCGCCGGGTTCAAGGCGCTGCTGGACGCGCAGCCGGACATCGAGGTCGCGGGCGAGGCCTCCGACGGCGAGGAGGCCGTGCGCAAGGTGGGCGAACTGCGCCCCGACATCGTCCTGATGGACATCCGCATGCCGCTGCTCGACGGCCTCGCGGCGACCCGACGCATCACCGGGAACGGCGATCTGGAAGACGTGAAGGTCGTCATGCTGACCACCTTCGAACTCGACGAGTACGTCTTCGAGGCGATCCGCTCCGGTGCCTCCGGCTTCCTGGTCAAGGACACCGAACCGGAGGAACTCCTGCGCGCGGTAAGGGCGGTGGTCGAAGGCGACGCGCTGCTCTCGCCCGGGGTGACCCGCCGTCTCATCGCCGAGTTCGCGGCCCGCTCCAAGGAACCGGCGACGGCCGACGCCCTCACCCAACTCACCGAACGGGAACGGGAGGTGATGGCTCTGGTCGGTATCGGCCTCTCGAACGAGGAGATCGCCCGCCGTCTGGTCGTCAGCCCGCTCACCGCGAAGACCCATGTCAGCCGCACGATGGTGAAGCTGGGCGCCCGGGACCGGGCCCAACTGGTCGTGCTGGCCTACGAGTCGGGGTTGGTCCGCCCCGGCTGGCTGGGCTGACCCGCGCCCTGCCGGTACCGGTACAGCACGGTCGCCACGCGCAGGAAGAACACGACGGGCAGGAGCACGAGCCCCGCTCGCGTCAGTACCGTCTCGACCGTGCCCGGCAGTTCGAACAGCCATGCCGGACCGGCGACCGCCCCGAAGACGACGGCAGCCGCGAACACCGCGCTGACCAGCGCGTACCCGATCTCGACGGTCGTCGCGTCCCGCTCGGCCTGTGTGCGCCGTCCCCCAGTCATGCTCATCCCGCGAGTCTCACACGTGTGCGCCCGGCGGAGCAATCGGTCCCGCCGGGCGCACACTCGGGGAGGCGTCCCGCTAGTCGCGGACCGCCACGCGCTCCGCTTCCGCCTCCTTCACAGTGGACTTGGCGACCACGAGGGTCTGCTGGTCGCGACGGCGGCGCAGCCCCGGCAGGGTGATCAGCAGACCGGCGAGCGCGATGAACGTCACCACGACGAGCCCGGGCCGGTAACTGTCCAGTACCGCCTGCGGGGTGGCGTGTGCGGGGGCGTGGGCGGTCACCACGGCCGTCACGACGGCCAGGAAGATCGCACCGCCGACCTGCACCGAGGTGTTCAACAGCCCCGAGACCATGCCCTGTTCGTGGTCCTCGACCCCGTTGGTGGCCTGGATGTTCAGCGAGGGGAAGACCAGCGCGCAGGCCGCGCCGATCAGCAGCATCGACGGCAGGATCACCGCCGCGTACACGGGATCGAGGCTGACCCGCAGGAACAGCGCGTATCCGACGACCATCAGCGCGAAGCCCGTCGCGATCAGCCGCTGGGTGCCGAACCGGTCGACGATCGAGCCCATCTTCGTGGAGGACACCGCCACCAGCGCACCGGCCGGCAGGAAGGCGAGCGCGGTGTGCAGCGCGGACCAGCCGAGCAGCGACTGCATGTACAGCGTGACGAGGAACTGGAATCCGACGTACGACCCGAAGAACGCCATCGCGCCGAGCTGGGCGCGGATCTGGTTGCCGGAGCGCAGCGCCCCGAGCCGGATCAACGGCCCGGCGGAGCGTTGCTCGACGTACACGAAGACGGTCAGCAGGACGGCAACGGCCAGGAAGGACAGGAGAGTTCGGGCCGAGGCCCATCCGGCCTCGGGAGCCTGTACGACGGTGAAGACCAGCAGCAGCATCGACGCGGTGCCGAGGACGGCGCCGGGGATGTCGTAGCCGTTGTGGTCCTTCTCGCGTTCGCTGCGAGGCAGCAGCTTCAGGCCGGCGAGCAGGGCGAGCAGCGCGATGGGCGCGGGAAGCAGCATGGTGAGCCGCCAACTGGCCTCCGTGAGCAGGCCGGAGAGCACCAGGCCCATCGAGAAGCCCGTGGCCGCGCAGGTGGTGTAGATGGACAGGGCGCGGTTGCGCAGCGGGCCCTCGGCAAAGGTCGTCGTGATGATCGACAGGCCGGCCGGTGCGGTGAAGGCCGCGCTGAGGCCCTTGATGAAGCGGCTGGCGATCAGCAGCGGACCCGAGTCGACGAGCCCGCCGAGCAGCGAGGCCACCGCGAAGACTCCCAGGGCGACGAGGAAGACCTGGCGTCGGCCCAGCAGGTCGGCGGTCCGGCCGCCGAGGAGGAGCAGTCCGCCGTATCCCAGGATGTAGCCGCTGACGATCCATTGGAGCGTCGAGGTGGAGAGGTCGAGTTCGGAGCCGATGGAGGGCAGGGCGACGCCGACCATCGACACGTCCAGCGCGTCCAGGAACATCGCGGCGCAGAGCACGAGCAGGGTGCCCCACAGCCGTGGGGTCCAGCGAACCGCCGACGACGGGGCCGCGGGAGGGGAGAGCGGAGAGGTCATGCCGCAGAGACTACATGCGTATGCATCGAATGCAAGCGCATTTAATTACGGTGCAATAAATCTGCTTCTCTGCTACGGTGCGCTGTCATGGCGGCGAAGAAGGCCGAGCAGGCGCTCGTGGACCAGTGGCGGGAGATGCTGGCGCTGCACGCCCGCACGCAGTGCGAACTCGACCGCACCCTGCACCAACACGGCCTGTGCGGCAGTGACTTCGAGGTGCTGGACGTGCTGGCCGGCGACGCGTGCGCCTATCGCGTCCAGGAGATCTCCGAACGCGTCCACCTCAGCCAGAGCGCCCTGTCCCGGCTGATCGCCCGGCTGGAGAAGGATGGTCTCGTCGAGCGCGGCATGTGCGCGGAGGACCGCCGGGGCGTGCGTGTGACCCTCACGGACAAGGGGCGTGACCTGCACCGCGAGGTACTCCCGCTGCAGCGCGCGGTGTTGACGAGGATGCTGTCTGACTGACGGACCGTCAACTCCAGGTGATCGCCGACTTCTTCCGCCACGGCGCGGTGAGCGACGCGTCCCCGGTCCCGCCCGGGAACGGCGCCCGGTTCGACAACGCAAGGCACAACTGCCCGGCGGGACCGGCCAGTTCGCAGTCGGCGTCCCCGGTGCCGCCCCGCTCGGCGGTGGGCGGCCCCTGGGACAGTCGTATGGTCCACACCGTGTCGTCCATGTCCGTGGCGCGCACCCGCAGCACCCGGGGCTCCGCGCTGCGCACCCGGCTGCGGCTGCGGGAGTGGAAGCCGCGCAGCAACTCGTCGATCCCGTCGGCCGCGAAGGCCGGGGCGATGGCGGCGGGTGCGGGTGTACCGCCGCGCGCCTACACCGCGTCCAGCCGGTGCGCGGTCCTCTCGTGCGTCTGGCCCGGCGGAGCCGGCAGGAAGAACCAGCACGCGGGGCGGCGGCGAGGGTGTCCACGAGACGGCGGTGCCCCTGCCGGAACCAGGCCGCCGACTCCGCGCCGTCCAGATCCGGCAGACCGGTGTCGGGGTGGTGCGCGGTGTGCCCCTCGGCGACGAACGCGGTCGCCCGGCGATGCACCGTCCCCGTGTGCCGCTCCCGCACCCGCCACTCCGGACAGGTCGGCACCTCGGCGTCGGCGCCCGCCTCCTCGGCGGCCGGGGCCGGCAAGCCGCCCTCCCGGTCCGGGGTCCCCGCGAACGCATCGATGTCGATGCGGCCGGTGTGCTGTATGAAGCGCGGTCGAGGGCAAGGGCGGCCCGGCGGGCCGTGGGTCAGCCGGAGGCCAGCGCCTTGCGCAGCACGTCGACGGCCAGCCTGATGGCGGCTTCGGCGGCGTGGGTCTCGCGCAGGGCGTTGAGCATCACGAAGTCGTGGATGATGCCCTGG